>DATFTE010000180.1:0-84797 GCA_035262225.1 Terriglobales bacterium | reverse complement strand
CGGGTGAAGCAGTCGCTGGAGCGCACGATCGGTTCCCCGTGTCCGTATTGCCAGTCGACGGGATTCGTGAAGTCGGTGACCACGGTATGCAACGAGATTTATCTCGAGATGCGGAAACTGGCCAGGCATCTCGAACATTCGGACGTGATGCTGCGGGTAAATCCGGAAGTGGCCAAGGCGCTCAAAGCCAACAACGGACGGGCATTGAACGAGATGGAAGAACTGGCCAAGAAAACCGTGATCGTAAAGAGCGATCCAGCGCTGCATCAGGAGCAGTTCGACATTACGTAGCCGCCACCTGTCAGTTTTCAGCCGGGCCTTTCGCCTAGCTTTTCTTTTATGTGTGCCGAGCAGGTTCGACAGCTCGACGGCGAGAGTCCTTTTCGACAAGCTGATGGAGGTGAAGTCATGGCGAAGCGCAAGGGTGAAGTCATACTCGCCCGCGAGGCGGGGCCCGAAACAAGCGCGGAGCAATGATGCAAGCCGATGAACAAGGGGCGGACACGAGGCTACGGTGGCGGGCGATCGCGATTCGAGCCTCTGGCAAATCACAAAAGCCATCCACACCGATTTTCCTGTGGACGGATCGATGCAGATGGCTCGGGTTGGGGCTTTTCGTGCTCAGGCGGCGAGACGCTCGGCAACTCTCGCTTCCGCAATACGCCGAACGAGTCGGCGATTGCGTTCGACAAAGGCGAGCTTGTCAGCCAGGCAAGTTTCAAGCAGGATGGCTACGCCATGGTGACCTGCTAGGTCGGCAGCCTCGGTGAGAGCAACGTACTCTCCGATGCGCATATGGGTGAGCCGAATGAGTTTTGCCGCAACGTACAAGCGTCGAGCAACGGGTGACTGAATTTCGTTGAATTCCTTGCGGAAGTCCTCGATGAATGTTTCCCTTAGCTCCCCGCTCAGTTGTACTGGCTTTTCGCCGATGATCTTGAAGCACTCGTCCAACCTTGCGAGAACGCTCTTAGATATGAATGCTCGCGCTTCAATGGCCTCCTTGATCTCAGGATCTTTTGCAATGTCCCCGATTTCATCATAGAGTTTCGCGGCCCTTTCTGTGCCTTGTCTGACATGGCTGAGGAGCATAAGAAAAACCTCTCGCGGATCCTTTACTGGCATGGGATTACCTCCATCGAATGATTTTGGACCAGTCAACCTTAAAAGCCGCGAACGCTTCATCAAACTGTCACAGGTGACAGATCACACCTGCAAGCTTTGCTAGCAACCTAAGAGTGTGATGGCACTTTTCATCTATCATTCAACGGGCTGGTGCGAAATCGCGACATCGACGTCAAACTGGTTTTGAGGTAACGAGGCCAAGGTCCCTGCGGTCCGGCCAAGACTAACGGCTGTGGCATTCCTTTGAACGCAAGTTGAGACGCGCCGTCCTTCCCGTTAAGCGAAAGGCGAAGAGAAGATCGCAAGCAATGAAAAGCAAAAGCATTCTCGTGGTGGCCCTGGTGACAGTGATTCTTTTGCCCTTGGCGCTGATCGTGCGGACGTTCTTGGCGTCACCCTTACCGATGCCCCAGCCTTACGCCGGGCCTGTGCCCACTGCCACAGCGCCGAAGGAACTGGCCGTCTTCGCGGTGGTGACTGGTGTGAACCATCGCGACGCGGCGTTCGCCTATCGTGGGGGCTCGTTCTTCGATCGGCGCGAATTTTCGATGGCCGGAACTTTGGTGAGGCATCCAAGAGGCGACCTGCTCATTGATACCGGCTTTGGCCGACACATTGACCAGCAGTTCCGAACTTTGCCTCTCCTCTTCCGTACGATCACGCTCTATAGCCTCTGGCAGCCCGCCGCAGACCAGCTGAGAGAAGCTGGCTGTGACCCCAAATCGCTGCATGCGATTCTTCTGACCCACTCGCATTGGGATCACGTCAGCGGTCTTCCCGACCTTTCAGGCGTTCCGGTATGGGTGACAGCGCAGGAACGCGCGTTCATGAGGAAAAGTGGCAGCATGGATTTTTGCAAGCTCTTTACCGGCATTCAGTATGAGGAATATGGGTTTGAAGGGGTCCCTACCTCGGATTTCCTAGCAGCCACGACGTCTACGGTGATGGCTCGATCGTAGTTGTGCCTGCGTATGGGCATACACCCGGCAGCGTGATTATCTTTGTCACACTAAGCAACGAAGCTCGCTACGCTTTTGTCGGCGACCTCTGTATCAATTGGAAGGGATCACGCAACGCGAGGATCGCTCCTGGTTGGTCCGCACAAGCGGGGCCGATGAGGATTCTGAGGGCAACCGCCGAAATATGCTCCGGATGATTGCGCTCAAGGAACGCCTGCCTGAGTTGATCATCGTGCCTGCGCACGACATGCGCGCTTTCGACAAAATGCCACGGCTACCCGTCAAGAAGTGAAATTGACAGATAACAACGGCGGCTCCTCGCCGGCCGAGTAAACTTGGCAGCGCGTACTTACCAAGTGGAGTAATCCTTGAGCTCGTCTTGGAACGCAGTGATTACGGAGGAGGTCGGAAACAGACTGCAGTGCTTCGAGAAGGCGGCGTACCAGATCAGAATTCCATTGTGCCGGAGGGCGGGAATCCCGTAACTCATAGTTTCGGTCGCGTCTTTGGGCGCAGCCGCTCGAACGGTGGCGCGAAGCCTGGTGAAGGTGCCGCGAGTGGACTCCGGGATAGCCGCCAGATACTCTTCCACATTCCTCGCAGCGGTCTTGCCTTTCGCCGCCGGTACGCGTTTCCGAGATTTTCCTTTTTTCATGCGGCCATGCTACAGGGGCTGTCTTTTCAAGTCCATGCGGCAGGCCGGCTTCGGGCGAAACGCCGGATATCCGCGGCCTGTGCGCGCCGTCTAAAGACCCATGCGAGTGCTACAGGCAGCCGTTGTCATTCTAGTGAGCGCCGCGCCGGTCTGGCCGCAGGCTGCACGCCTCAAAACCGCGGATGCGGTACTGGGCCGATACCAGCAGGCCCTGGGAGGAGTGGCCGCCATCGAGAAAGTCCAATCGGAGACCGTGCGGGGAGAAGTCGAAGCTACAGGTATGGCCGCGAAAGCGACTTTTGTTTATCAGGCCAAGCCCTTCAAGTTTGTGCTGCGAGTCAAGCGGCCCGACGGAGTCGAGATCACGCAGGGATTCGACGGCAGGATTTCCTGGGTAGTGACGCCCAAGGGAGCGAGCATCGACCGGGACACCGCGGTCGAGGCGTTACGCCGGGACACCGACCTGCAGTACGCCCTCCACCAGCCGGATTATTTCCAGAAACTCGAACTTGCAGGGATCACCGATTTCGAAGGGCATCGCTGTTATTGGCTGCATGGCACCACTCACTGGGGCAAGGACAACAACCAGTACTACGATGTCGAAACCGGCTTGCTGGTAGGGTACCGTTTCCAGGCGGACAGGTTGTCTCCCGCAACCGCGACTCAACTGTTTCAGGTCTACAGGAGTTTTGGCGGGCCGTTGGTGGCAACAACGGTGACTTCGCGCACCGGCGACCGCACCCAGACATTCACCTATACATCGGTCAGTTATGAGCCGCTGGCGGATTCCGTTTTCGAATTGCCGGAAGCGGTGAAAATGCTCCTCAAATGATCGGCGCTCCATATGTTAGCCTCGCCGCCGGCTGGCTCGTCTAAGAATCGAAGTTTCTTTCAGTCCCGGGGAAAACCCAAGGATCAAGGATGCGCGGAATGAAAACGACGCTGGCGGGTGTGCTGTGTCTGATGGGGATCGCTTTCGGCTTGTACCTGGTGCGGGTGAACATTGTCGAGGCGCAGGGTGCGGCCGATTGGGGACAGTGGGGCCGCACTGCGCAACATAGCGGAGAGAGTCCTGCGGTCGGGCAGAGTCCAAACACCCAGCTTGCCGACCTAACATTTGATCCGTTTGTCATGCAGGAGCAGGCGGAGACGTTTGGGGAACTGCTGGTGCACTACCAGGCTCCGCTGGTCGACGGCAGCAATGTATTTCTCGAATACAAAACAGGAACTTATGTTTCGTGTCAGCCCCCGGGGTCGGGCCATCCGTATCCCTGCGGGCCGGACGACTGGAGCGTCGAGATCTGGAACGAGCGCGCGTTCGTGTGGCAGGGAACGTCGCTGGTGGAAGCGTGGAATTTTCAGAGCGACTGGAAGCCGGAGCCGAACGGTGCCGGTCTGGGGGGATGGGAACCGGTGTTCTACGCAGCGCTGGGCAACGGTTTCGTTTATGTTCCGGGTTTTGCCGGCTCGATCTACAAGCTGAACGAAACGGACGGCACCCAGGTCGCACAGTATAAGCCGTTCTCGACCGACGATCCCAACACTTACGTGTCCGGTCCGCTTACGGTGGACTTGCATGGCAACGTGTACTACAACATCGTGCGGCTCAATTCCTCGCGTCCCTGGCGAAGCGATGTGCTAGGTGCGTGGCTGGTCAAGGTCAGCGCGCAGGGGATAGTGGGGAAAGTCAGTTACAAGACGCTGGTGCCAGGAGCGCCGACGATGTGCGGAGGCAATCCCTGCGGTTCCCAGCGGCCGGGCATCAATGTGGCGCCGGCAGTCTCGGCGGACGGCATGACGGTCTACGCCGTGAGCGCGGGACATTTCGCGCCCGACTACGGCTACATAGTGGCGGCCAACGCCAGCTTGACCGCGAAATGGCAGACCGCGATCCACGGCTTGATCAGTGGCGCCGATCCGCTGGTGTCGGATCAGGCTTCTTCTACCCCAGCGGTTCTGCCCGATGGCAGCGTGGTTTACGGAACGCTCGATTTCAACGATTCCCGCGGATACCTGCTCAAGTTCGATTCCAGCGGGAACTACCTGACGAATTATGACTTCGGGTGGGATTCGACTCCGGCGAGCTTTTCGCACGGCGGAACGTATTCCGTCATCATCAAAGACAATCACTACGGAAGCGGACCGTACTATGTCACGGAACTTGACTCGAACCTGGTTCCGCAGTGGAAATTCAAGAGTCCCACCAACTTCGAATGGTGCGTGAACGCGCCGGCGGTGGATTCGACCGGAACCGTATATGCCAACAGCGAAGATGGCAACGTGTATGTGATCAATCCTGACGGCACGCTCAAAGGCAAGCTCTTTTTGCGTCAGGCCATCGGGGCCGCATACACACCGATCGCCCTGGGACGCGATGGGAAGATCTACACCGAGAACGACGGAGACATGTTTGTGATTGGGAAATGAGGGCGAGAGCGGCTCGTGGATTAGAATGCCTGCTCGAGGGGGCAGACATGGCAGCTGCGAGTTGCGTGATTCTTGACAAACAGGGTGTTCAGCCGCCGGTCACCACGGTGAACGGCTCGGCGGTCACCCTTTTTTCCTACGTCCTGCCGGGAGGAACCCTCGGACCGACGGACGAGATCTGGGTGCAGACGGCGTTCAAGCACACCACGGGAAACACGAGCACGACTTACGCCTTCGCCTTCGGGAGCACTTCGGTGAGCGTGAATACGTCGGCGGGATCGGGGACATCCGCGTGGGACGTGCACGCCAGCAATAACGGAACGACCAACGCGCAGATTCTTTACCAGCCTCCGGGGAGCAATGCCAACGTGTTTCTGGGACCAGGGGTGGGAGCGACCAGCGCGATTGACACCACCCAGAACGTGACCATCGCCATCACCGCCAAGGCGGCCAGCAATACCGACAAGATCACGCCGGAATATTTCGCGGTCTATTTGATCCGGCATGCGTGAGGGGTTAGCCGGAGGTCCCGCAGGCGCCAAAGCGCGGATTGGAGCAGGGCGCAGGGACAGCCGGGGCGGCTGTCCCTGCGTGTCCCGCGGATAACCCCTGCGCCGCTAGTTTTCTCCGCCAGAGACGTTCGCACCCCACATGGCGGACGATCCCCACATGGCGCTCGAGCCCCACATCGCGCTGTTTCCCCAGACGGCGCTGAAGCCTTCCGAGGTGCTTGAACCCCACATGGCGGACGATCCCCACATCGCCGAGGAGCCCCACATGGCGGAGTTCGAGGGTAGGAACTGGGAGGGTCCCCACACCGCGAAACTGCCCCACATGGCCGAGTTTCCCCACACCGCGGAAGAATCCGCCGACATGTAGACGTTGCCGGTCGTCGGATCGTAGTGCGCGACGGGCGACATGGCGGTGCCCGAGGCGACATCGGTGCTGGCGAGCGCGGCCTCGACGTCGACGTAGCCGGCGCCGATGGTGAAGATGTCGTATTGGTCGGTGTAGGTGATTCCGCTGACCGGATCGGTGGTTGTGCTCACGGCGGGAAACGATTTCCAGGCCGTCTTCATCAGCCGGGCTTTAACCTGGTCGGGGGTGAGGCCGGGATTCGCCTGCAGCAGATCGGCGACCACGCCACTGACGACGCCAGCCGCCATGCTGGTTCCGCTCAGGGTGAAATACAAAGGCGAAGAGGAGCTACTTCCGCCGTTGACATAGTAGCTGTAGGGGACGCGGTTGCCGGGATATCGGTTATAGAGCGTGCCGGCTTCCTCAAGAGATACCAGCAGGTTGCCGGGGGCAACCACGTCGGGCTTCACAATGTGATCAATTCCCGTCGGCCCCTTGGAGCTGTAGCTGGCGATGAGATCATCGCTGCGCGTTGGTGTCCCCATCGGTTTCATCGCGCCGACGGTGATGACGTAGGGATCGTTGCCCGGCGAAGTGATGGTGGCATAGCCGTCGGTCGGCTGGTAGCGACCGTTGTTTCCCGCGGCCACTACCACGACGATGCCCGCCTTCCACGCGGCTTCGACAGCCTGGCAGACGGGATCAAGCTGATAGCTTTCATACACCGGACGTCCCAGCGACAGGTTCAGCACGCGGATGTTGTACAGCGGCTTCAGCTGGATGGCCGAGTTGATGGCGGCGATGACAGCGCTGTCCCTGCCCGCGCCATTCTGGTCGAGCACGCGGAAGTTGATCAGATTCGCGCTGGGCGCGATGCCCTTGAAATTGCGTGAATACTTCGTTCCGGTGGAACTCGAACCGTTGCCCGCGATCAATCCGGCGATGTGGGTTCCATGCCCATACTGGTCGGTGGCGCTGAGGTTGCCGGGAACGAAGCTCTGATTCCAGACGACGCGCGAGTGGCCGAGCACTCCACCATTCAAATCGGGATGGCTGGCCACACCGCTGTCGAGGAGCGCGACGCCAATGCCAGAGCCGGTGTAACCAGATTGCCAGGCTACTTCCGCGTTCACCGCGGGGGCGGCGTTGCTCAACGTCGGAGCCAGAGAACGGTCGAGGCTGATGTAGCGGACGTCACTCTGGTTCGACAGCAGCAACGCGTTCGTAAGCGGTATGTCGGCGACGACGGCGTTGACCACCGGCAGGGAGTTGACGATCGACCCCAACAAACCGGTCAAGGTCTCGAGATCAAGCACGCTCGGCGGTTGGTTGTACTGCACCACGACACGAACCGTGCCCGAGGATTGTGCCAGCAGGTCGGGTGACAACTTCGCGTTGTTGCCATAAGCCAGCGCGACCGACGCGAGGAGGAAAACGACGAGCGCCTTTCTCATTGCCAAGTCTCCCGGCAGGCGCTTCGCGCCTGCGAACCGAGTTTCGGGGGAGTTGCAACCGTATTAGGGCAAGTGGAAGACCGAAATGGGTTTATCAATAGAATCAGCGAGATAGCCAGTCCAGCCCAAAAACAGCAAGGACAGTCTGTCAGGAAGTCTCGACCGGGCATGAGGACAAAGTGTCCCGGCCGGGAATGGGATGGGAGCGAAAGTTCTGCCTGCAAACCATTGAATCTAAAGCGCCACACCAAGGTAATCGCCGATCCCAGTTTTGCCCGGACAAGGATGCAGCCTTCGCGCCAGAATCTCTGGATGTCGCCTGCCATGAGATCGCAACTGGGCGCCAAACTGTTCATCACCGCCATGGCTTTTGCGGCAGCGGTGTGCTTTGGCATCGCCTTTGTAACCTGGCGGTCGACGGATTTACTGAAGTTTTCCTGCTACCTGGTGGTGGCCCTGCTGGCTTCCTCGCTGAAGATCAAGCTTCCCGGGATCAACGGGACCATGTCGGTGAACTTTCTGTTCATCCTGCTGGGTGTTCTGGAGTTGAGTTTTGCTGAGACGCTGCTGATCGGTTTCGCGGCTGTGCTGGTGCAGTGCTACTGGAAATCCTCGCGCCGGCTGCAGCCCATCCATGTAATCTTCAATCTTTCGCAGCTGCCGGTGGGCACGGCGGTTTCCTATGCTGCCTACAAGCTGCTCACGGCGCGCGTGCTGCATGGGCCGGGGCCCCTGGCGCTGCTGGCGGTGGCCATCATTTACTTCGTCTTCAACACCCTGGCCATGGCCGTCATCATCCGGCTCTCGGAGCAAAAGCCGGTCTTGAAGGTGTGGTCGGAATGCTACTTCTGGTCTTTCCCCTACTACCTGGGCGGAGCGGCGATTGTCGGCGTGGTGAATTTTCTGAACCGGCACATGGGGTGGCAATCGTCGCTGCTGGTGCTCCCTCCGGTGTATCTGATGTACCGCTCCTACCGGCTCTATCTGGAAAAGCTGGAGGACGAAAAACGTCACGCCGAGCAGGTATCGAGCCTGCATCTGCAGACCATTGAGGCGCTGGCGCTGGCGATTGAAGCCAAGGACCATACCACCCACGAGCATCTGCAGCGAGTGAGGATTTATGCTCTCGAAGTGGCTCGCCAGCTGGGCTTGAGCGAAGAAGAAATCGAGGCGCTGCAGGCGGCTTCGGTGCTGCACGACATCGGGAAACTGGCGGTGCCGGAGCACATCATCTCGAAGCCGGGAAAACTTACGCCGGAAGAGTTCGAGAAGATGAAGATTCATCCCATCATCGGCGCGGAGATCCTGGAGCAGGTGGATTTTCCTTATCCCGTGGTGCCCATCGTGCGCGCGCATCACGAGAAGTGGGATGGCAGCGGGTATCCCTACGGGCTGAAGGGTGAAGAAATTCCCATGGGAGCGCGGATTCTGGCAGCCGTTGACTGCCTGGACGCGCTGGCCTCGGATCGGCAATACCGGCGCGCGCTGCCGCTCGCGGAAGCCATGGCCAGGGTGGCCGAGGAAGCCGGCACCAGTTTCGATCCCCAGGTGGTCGGCATTTTGCAGGATCGCTACGTCGAACTGGAGAAGCGGGCGCATGCGCAACCGGCGCGGGTGTCAGCCAAGCTCTCTACCCACGTGAAGGTGAAGCGGGGACTCGCACCCGCGGCCGGATTAGCGGAATCCGAGGCGCCTGCGCTGCCGCACCCTGAGCTGCGAGGCGATTATTTGACTTCCATTGCTGCCGCACGGCAGGAGGCGCAGCTGCTTTTTGAGCTCAGCCACGAACTGGGCACCTCGTTGAGCCTGGATGACACGCTGTCGATGCTGTCGGTGCGGTTGAAGCGCCTGGTGCCCCACGACTCGATGGCGGTTTATCTGCAAAAGAACGACGTGCTGGTGCCGGAGTTCGCGAGCGGCGACAACTTCCGCTTGTTCTCGGCGCTGAGGATTCCCCTGGGACAGGGTTTATCCGGATGGGTGGCGCAGAACAAGAAGCCGATTTTGAACGGCAACCCTTCGGTTGAGCCGGGATATCTGAACGATCCCACGAAGTACAGCACGCTGCGTTCGGCACTGGCGGTTCCGCTCGAAGGAGGTGCCGGCGTGGTGGCCGTGCTGGCCCTCTACCGCGCACCAGCCGATGCATTCACCAAGGATCATCTGCGCGTGTTGCAAGTGATTGCCTCCAAGCTGGGGTTCACCGTCGAAAACGCCCTGAAGTACCGCGTAGCGGAAGATTCCGCCACCACCGACTATCTGACCGGGTTGCCCAATGCGCGCTCGCTGTTCATGCATCTGGATGGCGAGATTGCCCGCTGCCAGCGCTCGGGAAGTTCGCTGGCGGTGTTCGTGACCGACCTCGACGGCTTCAAGCAGGTCAATGACCGCTTCGGACACCTGCAGGGCAACATGCTGCTCGAGATGTATGCGGCGGCGTTGAAGGACTGCTGCCGGGAGTACGACTATTCTGCCCGTATGGGTGGTGATGAGTTCGTGATTGTCGCGCCTGGCCTCGACGCGCACGCGGCTGCGGAGATGGTCGAGCGGCTGGAGAGCATCATCTCCCGGGTGGGCCGCGAGGTATGCGGCGATGCCGTGGTTTCCGTGAGCGTCGGCCACGCATTTTACCCGGCCGATGGCCAGGGCGCGGAACAGTTGCTGGCGGAAGCCGACCGGCGGATGTACGGGATCAAGAATTTCCACTACTCCGCCAGGGGAATTCCGCATCCGCAGTCGCTCGCGGCCCGCGCCGGCTCTTCCTGATGCCTGCCGGGCCTCAGGCCCGCAAGGTGTTGACCGCCAGTTCCGAACGTTCGCGCAACTTTTCGAGAGAGGTCTCGATCGCCTCGGCGAACGACTCGCCATGATGTTGATGGGCCAGGGCGATCATTCGGGAGGATTGTTCGGCAAGGTTGCGGGCAATCTCCAGCAGGACGATGATCGAGTCCGCGTGCAGCTTCCACAATGAAGTGGAATTCGCTAACCTCTTCAGCTCCTCAAGTTCAGTCGTCATGCGGGCCAGAACCGCCACCAGGCGCAACAGGGCGCGCGCGGTGCCGGCGCGCAGGCTCTTCTCTTCCAGGTAGTCGGCGCAGTAGCTTTCCACCTCGGCCGGAGTCAGCGTGAGATTGAAGAACCGCATGGGAACAATCTGACGGAACTTGGGATCGGCCACGCGGACGAAGACGCGGATGGATTCTTCGACCTTGCGCAGCTTGGTCTCCTCGATCGAGAGTTGCGCGGGAGTGACCGCGGCTCGCAGGGCTTCGACATTCAGCCGGGGACGCCGGGCAAGCGCCGGAGCCGCGGCGGCTGCGGCTCCGCTTCCCGCGTTCGTCGAAGCCCCGAGCAGCACCGGGCGCGGCCTGCGGCGAATCGGCGGGCGCCGCTCGAGGGCCTGCTTCAATTTCGATACACGCTGGAATTTTTCGAGTGCGCTGCCGTAGTCGAATCTCAGCAGATCGCTTTCCTCGAGCCCGGCGACGTGTTCGACGGTGACATCGATGCCGTCCACGTTGCCGAGAATGCTGCCCCCCTGTTCCTCGAGTGCCTGTGCGAAGTTCTTGATCTCGGTGGCAGCGGCGTAAAACAGGTCAGCGAACTTCTGTCCAAAGGCGGCATTGTAAGGAGCCAGGGTTGCGAGCACGCTGGGATGGTAGAAAGACGTATCGAGCGATTGCTTGAGTTCCCTCACCCGGCCGATGATGCCGGAATCAATCAGCTTACTCAGGTCCTCGAACCCCTCCGCTTCCTGTTGCAGGGGATCAAAGCGGCGGAGGACCTGGACATGCTCGTCCGGGAGCGAGGGAACGTCGGAGTCCGCCAGAATTTCAATGAGCGCGATTTCAAACGGCGCCAGCGGGAGCGAGCCGTCCAGGCCATAGCCACGCTGCTCCCACTGCCCGGGTACGCGCGGATGGCGATACAGGAACGTGGCCACCATGTCGGCTTTGTCGCGGTTCACGTCGCTCGCATCCTTGCGGCGAACCAAGTAGCGCAGCATGGCCTCGGCGATTTCCGGGTCTGTGTCGGCGGTGAAAGCGCGCCGCAACATGGCAGGAGTGATCGCCATGTCGAGCAATGTCAACCAGCGGTGCATGCGGGTCAGGGTGGGGTGTACATCGCCGTCGTTTTCCTGCAGGGAGATGGCTTCAAGTCCTTGCGGGACAGGCACTTCGCCTTCAAGCGACTCCTGCAGCAGCTTCTCGTAGAAGCCCTGCACGGTGGCCAGAATGGCCAGTTCCCACTTCGCGTCCTCGACCACTCGCGGCTCCTGCAGACGTCTCCCCGGCGACAGAAAGGGGATGTGACTAGAGTAAACAACCAACCAGCGGAGTTACACAAGACTCTCCGAAGTCAGGACACCAAAGTCACCAACAGGGGAGGTCCTTCTCGTTTAAGTCTGGTTTCTGGACTTCGTCAGGTGTGGATCCGGACGTCTCACCAACCCATCCGCTTGCGGAGCTCGGTGATGTGCGCCACGTGGTGCTGGCCGTGCCAGGAGTAGAGCGCGAGATTCTTCTCCAGGGGAACGATGCCGAGTTCAGGATGCCGAAAGGTCCGTTTCCATTCTTCTGGCTTAATGGCGCGCAGCACGCGAACCCAGCGGTTGTGGAGGTTGTCGAGCAGCGCGAGCGAGACTTCGGGCGGGGTTGAGCGAATGTCGTCGAGCTGCGCCCAGCGGTCTTCCATGTAGGGCTTGATGGTGGGTTCATCTTCGGTGAGCGCCAGCTTGAAGCGGATGTAGGCATTCATGTGGCTCTCGGGAACGTGATGGACGACCTGGCGAACCGTCCAGCCTCCCTCACGATAAGGGGTTTCCATCTGCTGCGCAGTGAGACCGGCGACGGCGGCGCGCAACGCCTGGGGCGCGTGTTCGATGTCGGCGATCAGTTTCTGCCGCTCGCTTTCGCTGGGCGGCTGGCTGTAGGTGAACTTGCCAATCGGATAGCGCGGGTCACTCATGGCTCCTCCCCGGAGACTGCCAACACCAGGGATGAGGGAAGGTTTTCGAAAGCCGCAGAAAATTATCTGGGGATCAGCGAAAGGTGGAGTGGGACCCGCCCGCGCCGCGGGTGTCCCGGCTGGTGACTACGCTCGAAATCCTTTCAGAAAATCCCGATTCGCCGCGGACTGCAGGAACTCGTATTCCTCGATCACGGCGGCCACGCCAACGCGGGAAGCCGGTTGCGGTTCAATACGCAGGACGCGGGCGGCAAAGCGGACGCGCACCGAGTCGGTCAGCGTCACATGGGGCGGGAAGGTCAGCGTAACCTCGATGCGGACGCCAGGATCGAGCGGGCGGTCGAGGTAAAAGAAGACCCCGCGGGCGCTGACGTTCTGCGTTTCAGTGAAGAACTCTTCGGCTCCGCTGTCAGCGACTCGCACCGCCGCCGGCAAACGCATGTCGAAACGCCGCATGGTGCGTCGCTCTTGCGGGGGCTGGAGCATCCCAGTCTCTCTTCCTATGAGCATTTGACCCCAATCGAGGAGGCTCCTCCCACCTCCCCAGGGGAAGCAGGGAAATCCTCCACAGAAGACATCCTTGACTATTTTTGACCAGACTACTGGCTTGCGCGCCGTTTGCAAGTTCAAAAATCGCCGGGAACTGCGTGTGCCACTAAAATTGCCTTCGCCCAGTCCGTAGAATCGGTCCGGAAGATGGGGAGGGCGTGGGGGAGAAAACCAGGAAGCGGAAGCTCCGGGCCGGATTATCTTAGCAATCATGCTGCCACCATGGGTAGGGAAAACAGACTCGCGCGGGTGACCGAAATGAGCAAGTTGCTGGAATCTGGAGCTTGCCAGAATCGCGCACGGATGAAACAATTTGCGGAAAAGCGGAGCTTGAACTTCGCGCCGCTCGCCTTTGCGAGCGCCAGCCCTACGGCATCTTTTGTGCTTCCAGGAGGCATCTGACCAAGGCATAGCCAGAGTGTGCCCGGCTTGACAGTCGGAATCGTCAGATGTTTAAGTAAATACTTATTCTTTCGTCCATTTCTGCTGACACAAACGCGAGCTGCGCGTCCTTGCCGAGCGGCACGACGTATGTGTGCCGTTTCTGATTCCTCATGGATTGGGAAACTCGGAGGAGCTTGTGAGATTGATCGGTTCTGGCTCGGCGAAGTATGGTGCGCGAATTAGAGTCGCGGCGATTTCAGCGCTGCTGCTAGTGGCCGGGGCGTTGGCTCTGCGGTTGGACCGGAGCGCCCCCCGCGCGAAAGCGCTTGACCCGCAGCAGGTGCGCGCCAACTTCGGTCACCTGCCCCTGGTCTTTGAACCCAACCAGGGGCAGAGCGACTCACAGGTAAAGTTCCTGGCCCATGGCACGAATTACGGACTTTTTCTCACTGCCGATCAGGCCGTCCTGGCGCTGCACAAATCGCCCACCCAGGTAGCTGTTCTGCGTATGGCCCTGGCGCGTGCCGATGAGAACGCCGCGGCCGTCGCCATGGACCCACTCCCGGGCAAGAGCAACTACATCATTGGCAACGACCCCACGAAGTGGCACCGCAACATCCCCCAGTTTGCCCGCGTGCGGTATCAGAACGTTTATCCCGGCGTGGATCTGGCCTACTACGGAAACCAGGGACGCCTCGAATATGATCTGGAGGTCGCGCCCGACGCAGACACACACCAGATCGCCATGAGCTTTCCCGGTGTGGAGAAGCTGACGCTTGACGGCCAGGGGAACCTGGTCATTGCCGCGGGAGACGGCGAAATCCGGCTCGAGGCCCCGAGCATTTATCAGAAGGTTGGCGACCAGCGTCGCCCGATCGCTGGCCACTTCGCGCTGCGCGGTCGAAACGAAGTGGGATTCGAGTTGGGAGAATACGATCACAGCCGGACGCTGGTCATTGATCCCGTGCTGATCTACTCGACCTACCTCGGAGGAACGGGCAACGAGGCCTGTTCGGTGATTACTGGTACGGGCATTCCGCAGTCGCGCTGTCCCGCGATCGCGGTTGACGCGGCCGCCAGCGCCTACCTCGCGGGGTCGACCACGTCCACCAACTTCCCGACCGTTCAGTCTTCGGCGACCATGGGCGGAATTTTCCAGGCCACGTTGAACGGGACTGCCAATCTTTTTGTGACCAAGCTCGACTCAACCGGCAGCGCGATTCTGTTTTCCACCTACGTCGGCGGAAGCGGTGTGGACCTGCCCAGCGGCATCGCGATCGATACGGCCTTCCGAGTGAATCTGACCGGAACCACGACGTCGAGCAACTTCCCCACCTTGAATGGCTTTCAGGACACGCCAGCCGCGGCGGGAACCCACGCCTTCGTAACCCAAGTGAACTTCGACGGCGGGAGCCTGGTGTACTCGACCTACCTTTCAGGAAGCGGTACGGACACGGGAACGGGAATCGCCCTTGATTTTCAGCAGACGATTTATGTCACGGGTACCACGACCTCGAACAATTTCCCCGTGTTCCCCAATCCGGGAGCGTTTCAAACCACGCCCAAAGCGACAAACCAGTTCTTCCTGGCGACCATCAATCCCAGGATGGCGGGGGCGAGCAGCCTGGTCTATTCGACGTACCTGGGAGGAAGCACACCTTCCACGGGGGTTGCCGTAGGCGGCGCGATCGCGGTCGATATCAACACCTCAACCCCGGGCGTGTACATAACTGGAGGGACGGAATTCAGCGATATGCCCGCGCAGAATTCGTTCCAGCCTTATCGCGCCGGAAAAGATGTGTTTCTGGCGAAATTCATTTTCTTTCCTCTCCAGCCGAACACGCCCCCGGTGCTCAGCTACCTGACCTATCTCGGCGGCAGTGGAGATGATGTCGGGACGGGCGTTGCCGTTGACACTTCGTTTAATGCTTACGTGACCGGTTCGACGACCTCGACCGACTTTGGGCAGCCGACCTCAACCACTACTCCGGCTTATCAGCCTTGCCTGAATGCTCCGGGGGTCTTTCCCCCCAACCCTTGCCCGAATAACGTGACGCTGCCCGATGCCTTCGTAGCCAAGGTCCTGCCGTGCACCGGCACGAGCTGCTCGGCGAGCAGTACCGTACAATTGCTTTACTTCACTTACCTGGGTGGTTCGGGAACGGATGTGGGAACCGACATCGCGGTGGACCAGATCCAGGGAGCGCGGGTCACGGGCTGGACCAACTCCACCAATCTGCCCGTGCTCAATCCCCTGGCAACGGTCGGGTCGGCGCTCAACGGTGGCACAGACGCGTTCCTGGCCCGCATTGATACTCTGGCCACCACAGCCACGTCTACGAGCTACGCGGTAAGCTATCTGGGCGGTTCGGGTAACGATGCCGGCACCGGCATTGCAGTGGACCCCTCGAGCGATACGTACGTGGCGGGGGAAACCTCGTCGCCGAATTTTCCCGTGGTCACTCCTTTTCAGGGAAGCCTGTCTGGGGCAAGTGATGTCTTCGTGAGCAAGATCGGTCCAAAAGTGGCCTTCACCATGATGGCGGGGGCTGCCGGTACGCAGGGCAGCGCACAAACCGGCGTAGGCAACCAGATTACGTTCTCCTACATGATCACCAATACCGGGGACGCGGTTTCCGGAGTCACATTCACTAATTTCGTGCCCACCTCGGGAGCGACTTTCGCGGGAACCAACTCCAACGCCTGTGGCGGCGTTTCCTCCGGCGTGGTTACCTGTAACCTGGGGACGCTGAACACGGGGACGGTGGTGACGGTTCAGGTATTTCTGATTCCGACCGTGCCCGGCGTTCTTAGCAACAGTGCGCAGGTCACGGTTGCGGGTGCGACCGGCGTTATTGCCAGCGCGAGCGCCAGCGCGATCGTGAACGACTTTGGAGTAACCGTCTCTCCCGCCAGCCAGACGGTGCCCGCGGGACTGCCCGCAACCTACACCGTCATCGTCAACACAATTCCGCAAAATTCCAGCATTCCCTCGAGCATTTCACTGGGGGTGGGTTCGGGTTTACCCGCGGGTACGACCACCAATTTCACCACCAATCCTTTGCCGAGTCTGGCCAGCGGAACCGCCACCACGACGCTGACCATCGGCACCACCATGCGCACCACCACGATCACCAAGCTCGGGATACAGGGCGGACCGCTATATGCCACATGGCTGCCGGTCTCGGGCCTGGCGCTCGTGGGCCTGGGGATTGGAGGAAAAGTCTCTCGCCGGCGACGCCTGTTCGGGGGACTCGCGCTCGGCCTGCTCCTCGTGTTGATCGGGCTGCTCCCCGCCTGTGGCCCAGGCAAGACAACCACGGTCACCAATGGCACACCCGCCGGCACCTACACGCTTACATTGACCGGAACTTCGGGAACCGTGGCACACGCCACGTCGTTTACGCTGGTCGTCCAGTAAAGGCCGAGCCTCGCCGGCGTCTGAGGCTTGCCGACCAGGCGGCAAGGCAAGCCAGGCAGGGATAACCTCGAACCTTTCTGCTCCGGGCTGCGGAACGGATGGCGTGGCGCGATGCGGCCTTAATCTCTACAGCTTTACCCCTTCCCATCTGCGGTAAAGCCCGAGTTGTATTTCTCCCCCTGCTTTTGTACTTTTGAGGCTCGATGGGGTCCCTTCGCGGTTACCGCGACCAGACAGAAAATCAAGCTCATCAAGGAGATGTCATGAAGAAGGTTGTTGCTTTGGGCATGGTCCTGGTGTTTGCGCTTCCCGCGATCGCCCAGAACAAAAAAGAGGATGATCGCTTGCATGAGGCGGCTACGGTGCTCAAGGAGATCCTGGGCATGCCGGAGGGCATTCCGCAGGAGCTGCTCGACAAGGCGATGTGCGTCGTGGTGTATCCCTCGGTGAAGAAGGCAGCCTTCATCGTGGGAGGAAGCTACGGCCGTGGGGTAATTACCTGCCGTTCCGGCCCGAATCTCAATGGTCACTGGAGCGCCCCCGCTATGTTCGCGCTCGAGGGAGGCAGCGTCGGTCTTCAGATCGGCGGCCAGGCAACCGACTTTGTGCTGCTGATCATGAATGAAAGCGGGGCCAACTCCGTCATGACGAGCAAGGTAAAACTGGGTGCGGATGCTTCGGCAGCGGCCGGTCCCAAGGGACGGGATGCCTCGGCTGAAACCGACGTGGTGATGAAAGCGGAGATTCTTTCCTACTCGCGCGCACAGGGCCTGTTTGCCGGCGTTTCACTCGAAGGCTCTACCATGCGTTCCGACGACGGCGCCAACAAGGCGCTCTATGGAAAAGAGCTTTCTGCCCGTCAGATTGTGCGCGAAGGAAAGGTTGCGGTGCCGGCTGCGGCTAAACCCCTACTGGCCGAGCTGGAGAGGGCCTCTCCAAGGCACAAGCGCAGTTAGTGGGAGAAGCCACCAGGCTGCCTCTCCCGAAACCGAATCAGGCACCGGCCGAGAGGCGGTGGTGGCTCTTGGTCTGCGCGATTCCATATTGACGAATCTTGTAGAGCAGGGCTTTGTAGCTGATCTTGAGCAGGGCTGCCGCCTGTTTGCGATTCCAGTTGGTTTCTTCAAGGGCCCGCGTGATAGCCTCGGCTTCGGCCTCGTCCTTGGCGCTGCGCGCCAGCGACTTCAGCCCTCCCTCGGCTTCGGCCGAGGGATAGGTTCCCGCGTCGCTGCGAGCCCCGGCGCCGTCGCTGCGGGGATGCAGTTCCTGAATGGCCAGATTATCGTCGCCCAGAATCAGGTAGCGCTTGATGAAGTTGCTCAGTTCGCGCAGGTTGCCCGGCCACGAATAATCGAGGCAGGCCTGCATCATGGTGGGCGACAGGGGCAGGGGGGGCCGCGCATAGTGTTCTGACATGCGCGACATGAAATGCTTCAGCAGAATCGGGATTTCTTCCTTGCGCTCGCGCAGGGGTGGCAAGGAAAGCGTGAAGGCATTCAGACGGTAATAAAGATCCTCGCGCAGGCGCTTGTTGGCCAGCGCCTCGGGGATGTTGATGTTGGTGGCCGCCAGGATGCGGACGTCCACCTTGATGACCGAACGGCTCCCCAGGCGGGAGAACTGCTGATCCTGCAAAACGTGCAGCAGCTTGGCCTGCAGCAGCGGCGGCATCTCGCCGATTTCGTCGAGCAGAATGGTCCCCTTGTTGCAAAGTTCAAACTTGCCCGGCTTGGGATGGGTGGCTCCCGTGAAAGCCCCGGCTTCGTAACCGAACAGTTCGCTCTCCAGCAGATCCGCGGGAACCGCAGCGCAATTTACCTTGAGGAACGTACGGTGAGCGCGGGGCGACAGCTTGTGAATCAGCCGCGCCAGCACTTCCTTGCCGGTCCCGCTTTCACCGAGCAACAGAACCGGGATGTCGACGTTGGCGACCAGCGCCGCCTGCGAGCGGATCTTGCGCATCGCCGGGCTGGCGGCGACGAAGAAGACGTCGTCGCAAAGTTCCTCGACTTCGCCGGGATAGTTCTGCTGATTCGTGCCCAGGCACTGATCGATTACCGCGTCGAGTTCTGCTTTCTGGAACGGCTTGGTGATGTAATCGGTCGCGCCCAAACGGATCGCCTGTACCACCTTGCGCGTGTCGCTGACGCAGGAGAGCATGACGACCTTCACCCCCGGTGACATGCGGCGAAGCTGCTCGAGAGTTTGCAGGCCGTCAATGCCGGGCATCAACAGATCGAGCAAGACAAGATCCGGCTGCAGACCCTTCTGCACCCGCTCCAGCGCCTCCTCACCCGTGCTGGCGGTTTCGACCTTGTGATCGTCGACCTCCAGCAGCGTGCGGATGTAGCGAAGCATCCCGGGTTCATCGTCGACCAGCAGAATGTTGGCCGTCTCAGTCATTTGTTTTTCCCTTTACTGGTCGCGCTGACGGGTGGCTTTAATGGAAGGATAAATGAAAACTTGCAACCCGCGCCTGGTTCACTTTCCACCCAGATTTTGCCGCCCATTCCGTTCACCAGACGGCGGGCAATCGCCAGCCCCAGTCCCATGCCTTCCGTTTGGTTCTGCGGGAGGCGGAAAAAATCGTCAAACACTTCGATATGGTACTCCGCGGGAATGCCCGGACCCGTGTCGGCTACGCTCACTTTCACCGAATTGGGGTGCGCCATGGGCTGGCGCCGGCGCTCGCTTGAGAATTCAGGCTGGGTTACGCTGCGCCGTTCCCACATGTAGGGTTCAGCATGCAACCAAACGGTGCCGCCGCCAGGAGTGAACTTCGAGGCATTCTCCAGCAGGTTCGAGATCACGCGCTGCACTTTGGGGGCGTCGAAAATGAATGAGGCCAGTTTGTCGTTGGCCAGAAAATATAATGCCAGGCCTTTTTCCTGAAAGCGTTGCGACCACAGGCGGCAGACCTCGGACAGACAGGCGTTCATGTCGCCCGTCTCGTACTGCATTCGCATCTCGCCGGTTTCGAGTACGCTGAAACTCAGGAAGTCCTGAATGAAGTGCTGCAAGCGATGTCCGCTCGAACGCATATCGCTCAGAACTTCCCTCTGGCGCTCGTTCAGCGCACCCAGCTTTTCACTTTGCAGCAACTCGACGTAGCCATTCAAAATGGCGAGAGGTGTTTTCAGATCGTGAGCGGCGGACGCTAACGCGTTGGTGGTGCGCAGAAAGCGTTCGCGCAGCCGCGTGTACTCCTGCAACAGTTCACGGCTGCAGGCGGGATCGGAACAAACGCCGTTTCGGCGCTCCCCGGGGCACAACTCCCCACCGCTTGCCACCGCCTCCCCTGAGGCAACCAACGATTTTTCCGGCACACTGGCCATAGATGGAAACTCGTAGCTTGACGGCGGGGGGAGGAGACCGTTATCGGCGATTTGGACGCGAACGTTATTTCGCCGATGGTAAGACACCGCTCTCCCTGTGTCAACGAAAAATGCCATCTCTTTGTCACTGAAGGGAAAAAGCTTGCAGTTGTAAGAGCCTCAAGGCGCAGCAGTAAGCGAAAGTAACCGGCGTACAAAAAGCGAAGACCGTAACTCCAACCAGCTGCCGGAGTACATTTGTTCTTTTCGGCTTCGAAGAGGCTTCGCTAGGGTGCGGGAAAGACCGCGATGCGGAGCGAAAGGTTTGGCCCTGAAGGTGCGGGAAGGGGAAAGGTAACTCTTCTTGCGCGAGGGCAAATTGAACCGACGGAAGCTGGATGCTGAACGCCGGAGCTGGCCACGCTTACCGCTGGCAATTCCCGTGTTTGTCCGCAGCCGCGATGAGAAGGGCAAGGAATTTCTCGAGTTTGCAACCGCGCTCAACGTCAGTGCGGGAGGCGCCCTGGTGGCGGTGCGGCGCGCCTTGCCGCTCTCCGCACAGGTTTTGCTGGAGATCCCGAGCGCGCCCTTGGCCGCCGTCAACTCCCTGCCCAAGGCGGCGCGCACCATGCGCGCCAAAGCCGTAAGAGTCAATCATCCCGACGGTTATCATCTGGTTGGCCTGAAATTTTCCCGCCCCCTCCTGCACCACAAGGCCAATATCCACCTTGTCCAAAGGAAATTTGCTTCTTCGGTGTGAAAATGTTTTCCTCTGGTCGAGCCATGCTGGGAGCCGGATTTCCACGGTGCTTTGAGCCTCGGGTGCTCCCTTGGTTATTTTCGTAAGTCATTAATAAAATAGGCATTAACTTTGGTCAAGGGGGATGGGGTCGAGGCCCTCCCCATTTGGTGCTCCGGATGCACACGTGGAACGCGGAGAAGGGGAGACGACAGGCGACACGATGCCCACAACAACAAATCAGGTCAGTTCCTTGGTGCAGTCCCTCGGTGAAATTCCGCCGGAAGCCATTATCTTCGGCCGGTCGGACGCCATGCAGTCTTTGCGTGAGCGGCTTGATAAGGTGGCCTGCGCTAATGTTCCTGTTTTGATTCAAGGCGAGAGCGGAACGGGCAAGGACATCATTGCGCGCCTGATTCATAGCCGCTCCCCGTGGAAGACCGGTCCTTACGTGAAGGTCAATTGCCCGGCGATTCCAGGGACCCTGCTCGAGAGCGAGCTTTTCGGATACGAGAAGGGCGCGTTTACCGGCGCCTACGGTTCCAAGCCAGGCCGCGTCGAAATGGCTCACCGCGGAACGTTGTTCTTGGACGAGATTTCCGAGTTGGATTTAGGGCTGCAGTCGAAGTTGTTGCAATTGCTGCAGGACGGCCAGTTCTGCCGCATCGGCGCCCAGGAAGACAAGCGGGTGGAAGTGCGCGTGGTGTGCGCCACCAACCGCCAACTGGAAGTCGAGATCGAGAGTGGAACCTTTCGCCAGGACTTGTTCTACCGCATCAACGTCGTGAATCTGCACATGCCTGCCTTGCGTGAACGCCGGGGCGACATCGAAGATCTGGTTCACTTCTTCCTCGATTACTACAACCGCAAGTACAACTGCCGCGCCAAACCCATCTCCCAGGACCTGATGAGCGTCCTGCAGAAGTACCACTGGCCGGGTAACATCCGGGAATTGGAAAACCTGATCAAGCGCTATGTCATCCTGGGGAACGAAGATGTGATCTCCAGTGACCTGGTGGCGCGCGAGCAGGAGTATTTCAATCCGGACATCAATCTGGACGGGCCGATTTCGCTGAAGAAATTGACCCGCCAGGCGGTTCGGGAGCTCGAACGCAAGGTGATCCTCAAGGTGTTGCAGGCCAATCACTGGAACCGCAAACAGGCCGCGCGTGCTCTGTCGATCAGCTATCGCGCTCTGCTGTACAAGATTCGCGATGCCGGCCTTCCGCCCAATCGCTCCACCCGTCGCCGGACCGAGTCCATGGTGGACCAGAACGTAGCCGCGGACTGAGCCCTCATCCGGGAGACTGGACGTAGCTTTCCATTTATTTATTAACAACTTAGGAGCATAGTTCCAAGGTATGCTCCTGCTCTGTCGAGGTATCCCCCACATCCTTGACACTTTTTGGCAGCGACATTACATTTGTAATGATGTGCACAATGTTGCGGTGTTGGCCGCGACGCAGGTGAACAGGTTCTCTAACGGCATGTGCGCTCAATCACTTAGAATTTAGCGATTCTGGTACTTGAGATGCTTGTGGTAATGCGGAACCTGGGCCCTTCGTCTCGGTCTCCCCGCCCGCTGACACTGGACACTGGTAACCATCCTAGGAGGCGGTTAATCGAAATGGGTAAGAAAATATTGTTACTCGCCGTGCTGACCTTGGCGTTGCCCCTGGCGGCATTCGCCAACAGCGGCGTGGACTACACCAATAGTGGCGGCACCCTGTCGGGGACGAGCAGCGGTCTTTCGCTGAGCGGCTCGACCTTGGCTGCCGTCAATGGGCTCAACGGGGGAGGGCTGATTACTGGCGTTTTAGGTAGTGTCAGCTTCACCACCGGTGCGCTGACCAGCGGTTCGCTGCAGATGGGTGGAACTTTTGCAGCGGGCGGCTCTTTCTCGATCACCGGCAACGGCTCGAATGGCATTCCGAACGGCACGCTGTTTTCGGGAACCTTCAGTGGACCGGTGACCTGGCAACTGGTAACTCTGGCTAACGGCACCCACAACTATATTATGACCGGCGTTCTGGTGGGAACCACCGGTACCGGTTTCAGCACCAACGGTGTGACGGTGCAGTTGACGATCAATACTGGTAAGGGCTTCTTCAACGGCTCGACCACGATCTCGAGCGGCGACACCAATATCGTGGTTCCTGAGCCGGGCACGTTGTCCTTGCTGGGTACGGGTTTGATCGGTCTCGCGGGCGCGATCCGTCGCAAGCTGAACGCATAGGTTTCCCTAACGCATCTCTTTATGTCTTGCTGGCCTCTGCTGCTCCGAGCGGCAGGGGCTTTTTCTTTTCCGCCGATCTTTGTAGGCTCTGCGCCTGGTGGAGGACACGCCTACCAAGCTCTGGCCAGTGCTTACCTTGCCGACCGTGACCATCGCCGCGGCTGATGGCAACCGTCGACGATTGGGATGACATCTTGTGTGAGGGGCCTTCCGAAAGGTGGGAGCACAAAGGGAAAGAGCGCAGCCAGTGTCCTCGTGCGGGGTTAGTTTCCGTGGGCAAGCGCGGGTGTGGCGATTTCGTCAATCCCGTTCGGATCGCCCCGGGCCGGGCCATGCCAGACGCCGCCACCATAGGTAGTGATGTAGATCTTGTCGCGGTTGGCGGGATCGGGAATCACGCGGTGTCCCCACTTGAAGTTAAATCCACGTATCCGCTGCCAGTTCCCGCCCCCATCCCCGGAGCGCCAGGCGGAGGATTCGAAGCCTGCGGCGTAGAAGACCCTGGGATCTCCCGGATCCGCGGTGACGTCGTAAATGTGCTGATCCTTCGACAGAACGTTACGCCAGCTTTTGCCGCCATCGAACGACGCATAGATGCCTCCTCCCTGGGATTGGGGCGGAGTGCTGCGGCCCCAGGCGGCAAGCAGCAGATGTTCGGAATCCCGCGCATCAATGGCGAGACCGTTGGGGCCATTCACTCCTGCGGGCAGGTTGACTCGCGTCCAATGTTCGGCGCCGTCGGTTGATTTGTAAAGCGCGCCGTCATCCTGGCTGCCAATGCTGCCATCATCGCTGCGGCGCGCCAGGACCACGTACAGAGTGCCTTGGCGGTCGCGGGCCAGGCGCCAGGCGAATGGCTCGCTTCCTCCGATGCCATTGTTCTTGAGCGACCACGTCTTGCCTCCGTCGCTCGATTTGTAGACGCCGCGTCCAAACGCCGTCAAATAGAGGACACGCGCACTGGCAGGGCTCGCCGGGTCGAGAAGGATGTGCGTCACCGCGCTGGGGGGCAGTCCGGTGCCGGACACCCGCCAGGTTCTGCCGCCGTCCTCACTGATCGAGACACCGCCGTCGAAGTCGGAGACCGCTCTGCGTTGCCAGACCTTGGCGCGCGGCAGGTCGTGCACCTTGCTCCTGGCCGCCCAGGCACGGCCCCGGACCTTAGGATCGAAGGTCATCCAGTAGACGGTGTTGCGCCAGGCGGGCGGCACGCCGGAATCTGCGCTCGTCCAACTGGCGCCGGCGTCTTCGCTGCGAAACAGGCCGATATCAGTATAGGAGATGAAGATGCGTCTGGGATCGAAGGGATCGAAGTGAACGCCATAACTGGTCGTCGCTTCCAGTCCGCGCCCGGCAAAGGAACCGTCCGGGCGACGGGTGGAGTAGATCGCCTCCCAGTTTTCTCCGCCGTCGGTCGAACGAAGAACGCGTCCGTAGTCGGTGGAATAGATCTGGTTCGGATCGCTCGCCGCGACCGCCAGGCCAATCGGGTTCGAGGGCCAGGCGGGGCCAAACAGGGGAGAGAGCCAGGCGTCGTGCAGGTTCCGTTCGGGCTGGTCCGCTTCTTTCCGGACCAGGTCCCAGGTTTTTCCACGGTCTCGGGTACGAGCCACACCAAACCATTTCTTGCCGAAGGAGAGAAGGCCTTCCCGCAGGCCGCTATAGGAAACGTACATCAGGTCGGGACGGGTGGGGCTGGCGGCGATCGCGTCAATCTTGGCGGACGAGCCCGGCAGCGTGAGCTGCCTCCAGGTTGCGGCTCCATCATCTGAGATGAAAATCGCGCTGGCGCTCGAGACGTAAAATACCGGCTTCCCCGAACCGGAAAAAGAAGCCGATACCCCGAGCGCCGGGTTCACCGGCAGGGTGCGGTTCTTCCACCTGCCGTCTTCACGCACCAGAAGGAAATTGTCTCCCACCGCGAAAACACTTGCGGTATGCGGATCGACATAGAGTGTATGGGCCACACCCGAAAGGTCGGCGGACACCTGCCAGGTCTTGCCCCAATCGGAGGAGATTTGAATCTGAGATGAGTTGCCCTGGCGAAAGGCGCCGTAAAGGATCTTGGGATGGGAAGGGTCAACGGCGAAAGCAGTGACCAGTCGCTCCGTCTGGCCGCTCGTAAGCAGAGTTTCACCCGCATGGTCATTCGCCATCGTGACGCCAGTGACTGTCTCCGGGTTGGGATAAACCAGCTGCCAGGTACGGCCGGCATCTGTCGTGCGCCAGAGACCGATGGTTTGCGCGTAGATGGTGTTGGCGTCGTGCGGATCGAAGGCGAAAAAGCGCACGCGCCCGCGCAGGTTGAACATCCGCCAGGACTCGCCGGCATCGTCGGAGATGTAAGCTCCCGTCATGTCGCAAGCGACGAGAACACGATTGGGGTCGGTCGGGCTGACGGTGGGAAGAAACAGAGCTCCGCCTCCTCCCGGACCGACGTGCTCCCAGCGCGGGGAGACCCCGGTCGGAGCGGCCAGGAAGAAGCACAAGGCCATGGCGGCCAGCGGCGGAGTGCGCGACCAGCTCATTCGTCACTCAGGAGGGAGTGATTGTATCGCCTGTCAGCAGTGGACAATTTTGCCGCTTTGAATGCCCTTGGTGGCGTTGCGGGTATCGACCACCAGCTGCGACTGGCTGACGATGTCGTGGTAATCGTAATCGGAGTGGTCGGTGACGATGAGCACGCAGTCGTACTGCCCGAGGTTGGTGAGCGGGGCGCACGTCATCCCGAGATCGTACTTGCGGCCCTTGCCCACCTTCGGGAAATAGGGGTCGTTATAGCTCACCTGCGCCCCCTCCTTTTGCAGGAGTTCGATGATGGTCAGCGCCGGAGACTCGCGGAGGTCGTCGATGTCCTTTTTGTAGGCCACTCCCAGCACCAGCACCTTAGCGCCGTTGAGCGCCTTTTTCTGCTGGTTGAGCGCACCCGCCACCGAGGCCAGCACGTGATAGGGCATGTTGATATTGATTTCCCCCGCCAGTTCGATGAAGCGCGTGCGGAAGTCCCATTCCTTGGCTTTCCAGGAGAGATAAAAGGGATCTACCGGGATGCAGTGTCCGCCGAGGCCGGGGCCGGGATAGAAGGGATGAAAGCCGAAGGGTTTGGTCGACGCGGCTTCGATGACTTCCCAGATGTCCAGACCCATGCGCAGCGAGAGCAGCTTGAGTTCGTTCACCAGAGCGATGTTCACGCAGCGGTAGATATTCTCCAGCAGCTTGGTCATCTCCGCAGCAGCGGGAGACGAGACCGGAACCACGCGGTTAAAGATCGAACCATAGAGCGCCGCGCCCAGTTCGGAGGCCTGCGTGTCGAGTCCGCCGACAACTTTGGGAATGGCGCGCCGAGCCACGGTCTGGTTGCCCGGGTCCTCGCGCTCGGGCGAAAAGGCCACATAAAATTCCTGCCCGCCCGGGGCGCCGTTCCGCGCCGCCTTCAGCCCCCTGGGGTTGCCTTTCTCGAGAATCGGCACCATGACTTCTTCGGTGGTGCCCGGATAAGTCGTGCTTTCGAGCACAATCAGTTGACCCGCGCGCAGATGGGGAGCTATGGCGGCGGCGGTGTTGGTGATGAAGCTGAGATCCGGTTCGTGATACTCGTTCAGCGGAGTGGGTACGCAGATGATGACGGCATCCATTTCGCGAATGCGCGAATAGTCGGACGTGGCCGAAAAACCCTGGGCTCGCGCCTGCTGAATCTCGGTGGCCGGAATCCGGTAGATGTATGACTCGCCCTTGGCGAGCGCGGCCACTTTCCGCTCGTCAATGTCGAAGCCGGTGACGGGAAACTTCTGCTCGGTATAGAGCAGGGTCAGAGGCAGGCCGACGTAACCCAGGCCGATGACGGCCACACGCGCCTGGCGTGCCGCAATCTTGCTTTTCAATTCCGAAAACAGAGTGGCAGGTACGGAAGGAGTTGTCATGATGAAAATCTGTGAGATTCTTCAAGATTTTAGCACGCTGAAAACTCCGCCGGTCACCGGGCCGATTACTTTGGTCAAGGCCACGAGCGCGACCTACAGCGCCCATGCACTTCCGTGTTTCCAGGGTTTGCATCCCGGGTGATCGGGGGAAGATGCGCGCCAGCGCTCTCCGCAGGCCGGCCGTCGACAACAACGGCTGGCCTGTTTCTTGCTGATCCCTGCCGCAGGAAACCGCGAATTTTAATTCCATGTTAACCGGCGCGTAATAAAGCCTGTCTAGACTGTAGTGGCGTCAGACTGCTGTCGGAGGCCCTTGATGTCCAAGAAAGTAACTCATCTTGCCATCATAGTTTTGTCGGTTATAACTCTGGCGGCCATGTTTGGCGAGACCCTCTACGCGGTGGGTCGCTATTTGCTGCACTAAGGCTGGAACCCGACGCGCTACGACTTGAGCTGGGCCAGCGCTTTTCTTACGTCGGCTGCGGCAGAGTAATTAGGATCGATCTTCAGGACGCGTTCCAGGTGCTGGCGCGCCAGGGTCGGCTGATCGTCCTTCTCATAAGCCAGGCCAAGATGGTAATGAACCGTAGGATCCTCGGGGGACTTGTTCTTCTCCGCCAGCTTCAGCGACTCCTGGAACAAGTCGATCGCGGATTTGTACGCGCCCTTCTGGTAGTAGACCCAGCCCAGAGTATCGGCCGCGTTGGGGGAATCGGGCATCCCGCGACGCCCGGTCTGCGCGAGCGATAAGGCTACGTCAACATTTCCTCCACTCTGCAGCAGCACATACGCCAGGTTATTCGAAGCCAGCGGGTTGTCGGGCTTGAGGTCCAACGCTTTCTGGTACGCGGCCTTGGCGCTGGTCCAGTCCTGCTTGGACTCATAAAGTTCTCCCATCAAGATGTAGAAGCTCACCTCGTGCGGGTTGTCCTTGATGGACGCCTGATAGGTGGCGATTGCCTCGTCGGTCGATCCCTTGGCAACCTGCACCTGTCCGAGCTTCAACAGCGCGTCGGAGTTGCTCTTGTCGAGCTCGGCGGACTTGCGGAAGGCAGCCTCGGCGCCATCGTTGTCTTTCTTGCTCTGGAAAAGAGCGGTGCCGAGCAGGTCATAGAACCCGCTGCTGTTGGGAATCTTGGCGATCTGGGCATGGGCAGCGGCGATGGCCTTGTCGGGCTGTTTCTCGGCGAGGTAGGTATTCATCAGGCCGCTGAGCGAATCCGTGGAAGACGGCTCCTTGTCGAGACCCGCCTGGAAGGCTTTTTCCGCGTCGGGGAATTGTCTCTCCGCCAGCCGGAGGTTGCCCAGCTGGACATAGCCGATGGCGTTCTGTGGAGCGACATCGATGGCTTTCCTGGCATCCTGCTCGGCCTGCGGGAACTGACTGCGGTTAATGAACGAGGCGGCGCGCAGCGCGTAGCCATCAGGGGAGCCGGGCTGCAAGCTGATGATTTGAGTCGCCGACTGTTCAAGGGCGGGCATGTCGCCCTTGCGCAGGGCGACCGCAGCCAGGGCGCGGTGGGCCTCTGCCAGATCGGGACGCGAGCGGACAGCGCTCCGCCATTCGTTCTCGGCGCGTGCCAGGTCTCCCATCTGATCAAAGGCAATTCCCAGGTGATAGTGCGCAATTCCATTGTCGGGGTCGTTCTTCAGCGCATTCTCCAGCGTGTTGACTGCGTCATTCACGTGCCCGTCGCGGACTTGAATCTGGCCGCGGTAAATCAGGGACTCGGTGTCATTGGGGTTGGATTTCAGAATTTCATCGTTCAGCTTGCGAGCCTCATCCAGGCGGTTTTTTAGAATGAGCAGCTGGATGTAGTTCTTCTTTGCCTGCAGGTCATTTGAGTGATTCTGGTAAATCGAGGCATATTCGGAAGTGGCCCTGTCCAGGTCCCCGGTGGCGAAGTAGAAATCACCCAGCATGCGGTATCCCACCGGGTTGTCGGCCAGATCCCGCTTGACCTGCTTCAGGAATTCTTCCGCTTCTGCGCGCTTGCCTTCGGCCATGTACAGGCGCACCAGCGCGGCGCGCGGGTCGGGACTCTTGGGATCCACATCGATGGCGTGTCGGAAGGTGTGTTCGGCCTCAGGAAAGCGATTGCGGGCCTGGTAGTAGCTGCCCAGCGCGAGCTGTGCGTTCATTGCCTTGGGGTTGATCTCGACCGCCTTCTTGAAATTGGCCTCGGCGGCGTCGGGCTGGTTGACCCTCATCTGGAGAAATCCGAGATTCAGATAGGATTCGTAGAGGTCGGGCCCGAGAGTAATCGCTTTCTGCATCTCCTGGATTGCGGCGGGAAGATTGTCCTGCGCCGCCAGGAGGTTGGCGTACGCCACCTGCGATTGCGGATTATGCGGCTGTTTGGAGAGCAGAAGATCGATGTGTTCCTGAGCTTGCTTCAGATCGCGTCCCGCGATGAGCAGGTTGGCGATGTCAATGTGCGCCTGGTAGTTTTCCGGCTGCAGCTCGAGCGTCCGGCTCAGTTCCTGATATGCCCGCGTCCACTCCTGCAATTTCAGATAGGTCAGCGCCAGTTTGTAATGGCCGTCACCGTAGCGCGGGTCCACCTGCACGGCGTTGCTGAACTGGATCGCGGCCTCGCGAAATTTCCCCTTGTCGAAGTAGCGCTGGCCGCTTTCCATGTACTTTTGCTTGCGCACATTGGGGTCACGCGAGCAGCCGACGGCGAGCGCCGCCACCAGCCCGAGAATAACGATCAGACGTGCTGCTTGATAAGGCCTCATTGCCGTTTCTCCCCATGTGAAGCGCGAAGTCCAAACCATCTTAATATGTTCTCCAACTCAGTAACGTTACTGCCCGCGGCCACAAGTTCTGCCGCATAGTTCTCATTCACACGCGTCAGTGCCGCCTACCGCGGAACATAGCGATCGATCAGGGGAGTGAGGTTTCCCGCCAGCGACTGCAAACGCTGTTGCGCGCTATCGATGTTTTCTCCGCGGCGCAAAGGTGTGGTCACCCGGATCAGTGAGCCGTCGCTGCGGTTCAGGCGCATGGCATCGGCAACCAGATAGAACTTAGCCCAGTATTCGCTGGCTATAGCCCGGTCATGCGCCAGATACCAATACAGCACCAACATGCGCTCGTCCCCCTTCGAAATCACGTAGCGGTTGGCGGGGAACGTCGCGTGCCCGGGGAGGGTGAGCGCCACCCGCTCGGATTCCACCGGCGACCATCCCGCTCCCGGCAGGCAATTCTTGGGGGAGTGAATGCTGTCTCCGCTGCGCTGGCTGGGAAAGTAGGCGATAAACAGGTCGACATAAGGCTGCGGAGTGTCGGGGTTGCGGTACACACGCAGCAGAAAATCCCCTGCGCCCAGAATGTCGAGAGTATCCTGGGGGATCGCAATGTCGGTGCCGACCCAGGGGCCAAGCTGATGCGGTAGGGAGGCCAGGGCCTCCCGCGCCGGCGGCACTTCCTTGGAAGTGCGCGCCTGCAAAAAAATCGCTGTCACCGCCAGCACTAGAGCCGCTGCCGCGAAACGCCAGTGGGCTCTCATGCCGCCTTCTCCTGTCCCGGCCAAATCAGCCGCAAAAGGTGATGAAGAAGGAACAGCATGCCCAGAGAAACGACAAAGATCAGCCAGCCGGAAAAAGCGTGAAAGAAGCCTTCTGCCTTGTCTGGGTCCCAATACTGGACCAGCAGCCCCGTGCCGATGATCCGCAAACTGTTCGCGATCACAGCGATGGGAATCGAGGCCAGCGCCAGCACCACGCGCACCGAGTTCCGCGACTCCATCAGGTATCCATAGATGATGGCCAGCGTTCCGAGGGACAACAAGGAGCGGATACCGCTGCAGGCCTGTGCCACTTCGAGCGGCATTGCCGGCAGGTTGATCACGTTGCCTTCACGCAGGACAGGAACCCCGGCCAGAGGGAGCGCGAAGGCTGCGGCTTTCGATGCCAGGATCTGCAACGGGAAGGTAATCTGATTAAAGATGATCGCCGGAATGGGGATCATCAGGATCAGCAGAGCCCAGGGAAATAAGATCGCGCGAAACCATCCCCAGCCCCGGAAAAAAATCACCAGTCCGGCGATGACCACCAGAAGCGAAAAGCGCGACAAGAACAGTTCCGCCCCCAGGACTCCGACCACCAGCACCGCCAGACCGAGCGCCGTGATTACCAACCCCCAGCCGGATGGGCGGATGGTCGCCTCCTCGAGGCTCCTGCGATTCTGCCAGAGAACGAACAAGGAGAAAGCGGGAACGAAAAAGCCATGCGAGAAATTTGGATCGCTCCACCACTGCGCGAACAATCGGCTCAGGATAGGTAAGTACAGCCATCCCAATAATCCGGCCAGGATCATCAACTGCCAGGGGAAGGACCGCGGAACCGGTGTCCGCGTGCGCTCAGAGACAGGCGCGGCTTGTGTGATCGGATTCACAGCGATTCAGGGGGATGTTATCGAGCATAAGCGAACTTGAATGCACACGCAAATCGAGGCTCAAACCATCGTAACTCGGTGCTTTGAGGACTTGTTTCCCGAAGCCGCCCGGGAACGCCAGGCGGGGAAACGGCCAGGAAGGGTAGAAATTTTCCCTTCAGCCCAGGCAGCCTCAACCCGAGAAGTGCCATCAGAGTATCGTTATCTTCAATGCTGAGAACTGATTACGGCAAACATTACCCTGGTAAGCACGGGGTTACCAGGGAATTAGTTACCTTAAAATGAGTAAAAGTTTTCCATTTTCTGTCCAAATGAGTTAGTCTAGATGAACAAGTGCGACCGCGGCGCTTCAACGCGACTGATTAAGCGGTTGATAATGAATCATTTCGCTTGGTGACTGGTGTTAGGCCCAAGGCGGGAAGATGGCATTGGCCGTGCTTCCTGTACGGAGCCAGGGCGTTGTTCCGGCGCAGTTCCATCCCCCCTAAGTCCGGCAAGGTCAATCATGGAACAAGCTTTCTTGAAAACAGGCGACGCGAGAGCTCTCGCCGCGAGTCAAGATTCCGGCGATGACGGGTTCCTTCCCGGGATCAGCCCTAGCATGTTGCCTCTCGAGGTGGTTGTCCGGGAGCTGGCTCACAACGAAGTTCCGGTTCTGTTGCTGGCCGAAGCCGGAGCCGGAAAGCGGACGGTAGCCCGACAGATCCATCAGGCATCGGCGCACAAGGCCGAAGAGTTCCACATGGTTCTTTGCCGCGAGATGGCGCCCGATAGCTTCGAAAGTCAGGGAATGGAAATCCTGTTCCACGAGGGCACGACCTACCTGGAGGAGATTGGTGACTTAGGTACTGCCTCGCAGCAGAAGCTCTTGGAAGCGCTGCCCAAGTCGGACGAAAATGGGAAAACCGGTATGCGCGCGCGTCTGATTTGCGGCAGTGCCCGCGATCTTGAGACGGAAGTACGTGCGGGAAAATTCCGGGAAGATTTGTATTACCGCATCAGCGGGGTCTGCTTGCGCCTGCCTCCTCTGCGCCAGCGACGGGAAGATGTGCTCCACCTAATGGAGTTCTTTCTGACGAAATACGCGCGGGACTTCCGGCGGCCAAAGCCGGATCTAAGCCTCGAAACCCGTCAACTGTTCCTGGACTACGCCTGGCCGGGCAACATTCGCGAACTGGAGGATGCGGCCAAGGCTATCGTCGCGCTGGGTGACGAAGCGGTGGCCATGGGGGGGCTTCGCTCCCTGCTGATGAAATCAGAGCGCGGCGGCAACGGGGGAACGGTTTCCCTGAAACAGGCGGCGCGCGCGGCCTCCCGCGAAGCCGAGAAGCAATTGATCTTGAAGGTGTTGACCCGCACTCGCTGGAACCGGCGTCGCGCCGCTCAGGAACTGCAGATCAGCTATAAGGCCCTGCTCTACAAACTCAAACAGATTGGCTACGGGGAGTACGGGGCGACGTAACCACCCAGGAGAAGCGAATGAAAAAGTTGGTAATCGTGACGGGGTTGTTGCTGGCGCTCACCGGCACCGCGGTGTGGGCGCAGAGCAGCACCAAAGACACAAAAAAGCCGTACTCGTCAAGCGGTGGATCCAGTGCCCCATCCGCGGGACCCGACTATGTGATCGGTCCCGAGGATGTTCTGCACATCTCGGTGTGGAAGGAAAACGACTTGACCAACACGCTGCCGGTCCGGCCTGACGGGAAAATTTCCATGCCGCTGCTCGATGATGTGCAGGCTGCAGGTCTGACGCCCATGCAGCTGGCGAATTCGCTCACCGACAAACTGAAGAAGTACATTTCCGATCCCCGCGTTACCGTCGTGGTTACGCAAATGAACAGCCAGAGGGTTTACATCACCGGCGAAGTCGTGCACACCGGCGCCATGCCGCTGACGCCCAACATGACCGTGCTGCAGGCGGTGGCCAGCGCCGGCTTCACGCAGTTTGCCAATACCAAGGGAATTTATGTGCTGCGCACCGAAGGCGGCAAACAGCAGAAACTGCCTTTTAACTACAAGCAGGTGGTGAAGGGCGAGTCCATGGAGCAGAACGTTGTGCTGCACCCTGGCGACACCATCGTGGTCCCGTAAGGAATTGGGCGATGAAACTTCGCGACTACATTTTCTTTTTCATGCTGCTGACGGGCTTGCTGGCGGCGGCCGTAGCTCAGGATGAGAACGCGCCGCAGTCTCCCGAGAACAACAACCCGCCGGTCAACAGCACGCCGTCACCGGCTTTCGGCCAGGAGGGCCCGGCGCCGCAACAGAATGTCGATAATCCGCCCCTCTCGGGATTGGATTTGCCGAATCTCGATCCCAATGCCAGCTCGCGCAGCTTTCTTGTGCCGGGTATTCACGTCAGCGAGGCGCTCGACTCCAACATCAGCAATCAGCTGGGAAACAGCACTTCCTTCCACGGGGTCACACGAGCCTTGGGCAGCTTGGCCCTGCAAAAGCTCTGGAGAAACTATAACCTGGGCCTCCAATATGTTGGCGGTGGAGCGTATTACGGTGGCAGCAATATCGGGTGGACGCAATTCCATAGTCTTGACGCGGATCAGCGCTATCTGTGGCGCACCGGGCAATTCGCTTTACGGGATAGATTCAGCTATCTCCCCGAAGGAGCCTTCGGCTATGGCGCCTATGGCGGCAGCGGCGCGTTGGCGGGCGTCGGCGGCCTGGGGGGCGAGGGCGGTCTCACCGGAGTGGGACTCGGCCCCGGCGGTAGTCTGCTTGGCGGGAGCGCGCAGTTAGCGTCGTTAGGACAGGATCCCCGCATCACCAACACGGCCATCGCCGATATCGTCCAGGCCCTTTCGCCGCGCTCCTCGTTCACCCTGGCGGGATCATTTGGCCTGGTCCATTTCCTTGATACTACTTCGACGCAAATAGTGAATGGTGTTCCGGTTACCTTTATTAACAGTCAAGCGGCCAATGGGCAGGCGGGATACAACTATCAAATTACCCGTAGCGATCAGATTGGGTTTCTCTACGGTTATCAGTCGTTTCACTACCCGACCTCCGTCGCCGGGGACTTTCGCACGCATATCTTCCACGTGCTCTACGGGCACCGTATTTCGGGACGCATGGATCTGGTGTTAGGTGGCGGGCCGCAGCTCACCCACATCAACAACCTGAGTTTCGGCAGTACCAGCACGCTCAATGTGAGCGGGCAGGCTTCCTTGCGATACCGCTTCCCGCTGACCAGCGTGTCTGTGACTTATGACCGCTACAATTCCAACGGCTCCGGGTTTTACGGGGGAGCCAAGACGAACCTGTTCCGGTTCATCGCGACCCGGCCGTTCGGACGCCTCTGGTCGGCAACCGCCGACGTGGGCTACACCACGAACACACGCATTCTGCCGGCCACCACAGGGACAGTTCCGGGACAGTCGTTTAACTACTTCTACGCGGGAGCATCGGTGCACCGGCACATCGGGCGTGAATTTGAAGGCTTCGCCGCCTATCAGTTCAACAATCTGAATTTCGACTCGTCGTTCTGCGCGAACGTGAGCGGTTGCCATCGTACTTCGGATCGGCAGGTAATCCTGCTTGGTTTGGATTGGACTCCTCGTCCGATCCGGCTTGACTAATTTGTTTGCGGTCACTCCATCAGGGAGGACCAGAACGGGAACAGCATGATTGAGAATCGCGATTTAACCATGGACGATTATCTGGCCATGTTGCGCCGGAGGCTGAAAGTCATCCTCATTCCGACGCTGCTGGCGCCTCTGGCTGGATTCCTGATCTCCTACGCCTTTCCTCCCAAGTACACCTCGCAGTCGCTGGTGCTGGTGGAGGCGCAGAAGGTGCCGGACGGCTATGTCAAGTCGGTGGTCACCGAGGACATCACGCAGCGCATCGCCACCATGCAGCAGCAGGTGCTCAGCCGCAATCGGCTCAAGCCCATGATTCAGAACCTGCAGCTGAAGAGCAGCAAGAGCCTGGATGACATGATCGATGACATCCGTGCCAACCTGACCATCGAGCCGGTCCAGCCCGACATCACCGCGTCCACCAAGAAGAAGCCCGGACAAGGCACCGACCTGCCCGGCTTCTATGTGAACTACACCGCGGATAATCCCCACGACGCGCAACAGATCTGCAGCCAGCTCACCAGCATGATGCTCGAAGAGAACCTGAAGATCCGGGAAGGCGTCGCCCAGGGCACCACCGAGTTTCTTTCCGCGCAGCTGGATTCGGCAAAGAAGAATCTCGATGACCTCGACGCCAAAATGGCGGTCTTCAAGAAGCAATACATGGGACAGCTTCCGGGAGACGAAGAAAACAACCTGAAGCTGCTCATGGGTCTGAATTCGCAGCTCGACGCCAATACCCAGACCTTGAACCGCGCCCAGCAGGACAAGACCTACACCGAGTCGCTGCTGGCGCAGCAAGTGGCGGCGTGGAAGTCCTCGCAGAACTCGACCAATCCCCAGACCCTGCAGCAGCAGCTGGCCGCGCTGCAGAGTCAGTTGATCACCCTGCAGGCGCGCTACACCGATGACTATCCCGACGTGGTCAAGGCCAAGGCCGATATTGCCGAGGTCAAGCGCAAGCTCGACGAAATGAACAACGCGGCAAGTTCGCAAGCCGACAAAGACACAAGCGACAAGGCGGGGGTCGCCGAACCGCCGGAGATTCGTCAGCTTCGTTTGCAGGTTCACCAGTACGACACCGCCATCGCCCAGGCCACGCGTGAACAGAATCGGATCAAAGAGCAAATCAGCCTCTACCAGGGACGGGTGGCGCTCAGTCCCGCCATCGAAGAGCAATACAAGGCCCTGAATCGCGACTACGACACGGCGCAGAAGTTCTACAACGATCTGCTGGCCAAGAAGAGCGAGTCGGAAATGCAGACGGACATGGAACGCCGGCAGCAAGGCGAGCAGATGCGGCTTCTGAACCCGGCGAGCATGCCGGATTCGCCCAGCTTCCCGGTGCGCTGGATGTTTGCCGCCGGCGGCGCCGGTGGCGGGCTGGCCATCGGGTTGGGTCTGGCCCTGTGGCTGGAGTTGCGCGACAAGGCCATCCGCACCGAGGGTGACGTCGTGGCCATTCTCGAGTTGCCGACCCTGGTGGCAGTTCCCTGGATTGGAACCGAGACCGTAAACGGCAGGAACGGAAAGCGGATCCCCGAGGAGAAGTCGGAAAAGGTAGAGGTGTAAGACTCCATGTACAAGGAATTCTTCGGACTCAGGGCAAATCCGTTCAACGTCAACCCGGACCCGCGTTACCTGTTTCTTACGCGGCACACCGAGGAAGCGTTGGCGTGCCTGACCTATGGCATCCAAAGCCGCAAAGGTTTTGTGCTGCTCACGGGCGAGGTGGGAACGGGCAAGACCACTCTCATCAACAAGCTGCTGGAGTGGCTGCGCCTGCAGCAGGTGGCCACCGCCTTTGTCTTCAACTCGAAGATGAATGTGCCCCAGTTCCTCGACTACATGATGGCAGACTTCGGGATTCCCTGCGAGTCACGGGCGAAGAGCCAGATCCTGTTGCGGCTTTACAACTGGCTGCTCGATCGCTATCGCGCGGGCGAGACAGCAGTGCTCATCGTGGACGAGGCCCAGAATCTCTCCGATGAAGTGCTCGAAGAGATTCGCATGATGACCAACCTTGAGACCTTTACCGAGAAGCTGCTGCAGATCGTGCTGGTAGGCCAGCCGGAACTGGAGCAGAAGCTGAAGCAGCCCCAGTTGCGGCAACTGCGGCAGCGGCTCACACTGCGAGCCAAGACCCATCCGCTTTCGCTCGAGGAGACCAAAGCTTATGTGACCCAGCGGCTGCGCATCGCGGGATCAAATGGACAGCAGATTTTCGATCCTGAGGCCCTGGTCGCGATCCATCGCTATGCATACGGCATTCCGCGTGTGGTCAACCTGGTCTGCGAACACTGCCTGGTCAGCGCCTTCGTCGATCAGCAGAAGGTCATCACCGCAAGTGTCGTGGACACGGTGGCACGGGATTTTGACTTGAGCGACAGTACCTCATCGGCGGCTATGACCGTCGGCCCGCCAACCGCGTCCCCCGACAAGTTCGATTTGGTAGAAGCACTGAAGACTCTTGCCACTCTCGCCGAACGCTTACGCGAGTCAGAATCCGACCTCCCCAAGGAAAGGAAACTATGAGCCGAATTCACGAAGCATTGAAGAGGGCTGAACAGGAACGCAGCGCAGGCCAGGGAGGTCAAAGCGAGGCCCCGGTAACCAGTTCCGCCATCACCACCGAAGGATTCCCCGCGACTCCGGTGGTCGAGCACGCTCCGGCCAGCGTGCAGGCCGCCATGCCTTCGCTGGGTACGCCTTTCACCTTCGATACCCTGCTGGCGCGCTGCGTACAGACGAACTGGACTCCCGATCTGAAAACCATGCTGTTCTTCAACTCCGAAGAACAGGGATTCGGAACCGAGGAATTCCGCACTCTGCGTTCGCGCCTGTACCAGATGCGCGAGCGGCAACCGTTGAAGAAGATTCTGGTTACGAGTTCCTTGCCCAAGGAAGGCAAGTCGTTCGTCGCCGCCAACCTGGCACAGGTGATGGTGCGGCAGCACGGGCGGCGCGCGCTGTTGATCGATGGCGATTTGCGGGGCGCGCGCCTGCACTCCGCCCTGGGAACCAACGCCACGCCCGGCCTGGCGGAATATCTGATGGGAGAGGCGGACGAATTTGGCATTATCCAGCGCGGCCCCATGGAGAATCTGTTCTTCATTCCCTCGGGGCGCGAGATCTCGAATCCTGCCGAACTGGTGGCCAACGGGCGCCTGAAGTTCCTGCTGAACCGGGTTGAGGCCCTGTTTGACTGGATTGTGATCGATTCGCCGCCCGCGGTCCCGGTGTCGGACGCCAGTCTGCTGGCGAATTACTGCGACGGGGTGCTGATGGTCGTGCGTTCCAATGCGACGCCGTTCGACATCGCCCGCAAGGCGCGGACGGAGTTTCGCGATTCGCACCTGGTGGGAGTGGTGCTGAACGGCATCGACGTGAATTCCGCCAACTACAACCGGTATTACTACGGTGCGTACGGAAAACAGGATGGCAGGGGAGTCCCACAGAGGTAACCCGTGATCCGCCTCTTCAACGTCTATTACCCGATCCGCACCTTGATCCTGCTGGTGGGCGAGGCCTTGATTGTCTGGACCTCGTTCCTGCTGGGGACGGTCCTGCAGTTCCGCGAGGACAGCTACCTGGTGCTGAATTTTGAGTACGGGTATTACAAGATCCTGGTGGTCACCATCATCGTGCTGGTGTTTTCCCACTGGTTCGATCTCTACGATCCCTCGAGTTTCAACGCGCGCTGGGACCAGGTATTCCGCCTGCTGCTGGTGCTCGGCCTGGTGGCGCTGGCGCTGGCCGGCATGGGCTATTTGTTTCCGCGGTTCCTGCCGGGCAACAACTCGGCCTTGACCGGATTGGTGATTCTCACCGTGGCGCTGTTCGGCTGGCGTACGGCTTACGCCTGGCTCTCTCAGCAGCCGTATCTGAGGGAACGTGTCTATGTGCTGGGGACCGGCGATCGCGCGCAGCGCCTGGTGAACGGCTTGCGCACCCGCTCCGAACTGGGGATTGAAGTGGTCGGCTGGAGCGGGAACATTGAAGGAGCGGTGACCCGCGAAGCGGTTGCCGCACACATGCTGGAGTGCGTCGCCGGGCAAAACATCCATCGTGTGATCGTCGCCATGCCGGACCGGCGCGGTACCCTGCCCGTCCACGAACTGCTGCACCTCCGGCTGGAAGGCGCGAAAATTGAGGAAGCCGCCTCCTGGCTGGAAAAAATGTCGGGCCGCATTGAAGTAGAGAACCTTCAGCCCAGCTGGCTGGTGTTTGCCGACGGGTTTCGCTTCAGTGCCGGCTTCCTTCTGATGAAACGCATGCTGTCTTCGCTCGCGGCTTTCATCCTCCTGCTGGTTGTGCTTCCCCTGATTCCCTTTGTCTGTCTGGCGATCAAGCTCGATTCCGCCGGCCCCGTTCTCTACCGGCAGAAACGTGTGGGACGGGGCGGAGTAACCTTCTTCTGCTTCAAGTTCCGCACCATGCGCCAGGATGCCGAGGCGGACACCGGACCTACCTGGGCGGGCGACGACGATCCCCGCATCACCCGGATCGGCAAGTTCCTGCGCAGCTCGCGACTCGACGAGATCCCGCAGCTGTGGAACGTGTTCAAGGGGGATATGGCGTTCGTCGGTCCGCGCCCCGAGCGTCCGGAATTTGTCGAGTGGCTGACGCGGGAGCTTCCCTACTACCCGGTGCGCCACGTAGTTCGGCCGGGCATCACCGGCTGGGCGCAGGTGCGGTACAAGTACGGCAATACCGTCGAGGACGCGAAGGAGAAGCTGCAGTACGACCTCTATTACATCAAGAATGCCTCGATCGGGTTGGACCTTCTGATCATGTTCCAGACGGTCAAAATCGTCTTGCTCGGGCGGGGCGCGCAATGACCTGGGTTTTTTGGGGAGCTCTAGGACTCATTCTTTACACCTACGGGGGGTACGCAGGCTGGCTCTGGGTACGGAGCCACTGGTTCGCGAAGCCGGTGGAGCGCGCCGCCATTACGCCATCGGTCTCGATCGTGATGGTGGTCAGGAACGAAGCCAGGGTTCTCGAGTCGAAGCTGGAAAACCTGTTGCAGCTGGATTACCCACGGGAGCGTGGCGCAGTGCTGGTAGTGTCCGACGGATCGAGCGACACGACCGGCGACATTCTTGCGCGTTATGCCCGCGATCCCCGCGTCCTCAGCATTGTGAACCCCGAGTCGAGGGGGAAGGCCGCCGGCTTGAACGATGCTATCGCGGCCGCCAGCGGTGAGATTATTGTGTTCACCGACGCGCGCCAGAAGATCGAGTCCGATGCGGTGCGGTTGCTGGTCGAAAACTTCGCCGACCCGGCCGTGGGGTGCGCCAGTGGTGAGTTGATGCTGGGCGACCCGGATTCCGGCGAAGCCATGCGGGGCATGGGACTGTACTGGAAGTTCGAGAAAAAGATTCGCGAAATGGAGTCATTGTCGGGATCGGTGGTAGGCGCAACCGGGGCGCTGTACGCGGTGCGCAAGAGCCTGCTGGTTAACGTGCCGGCGGAAGCGATTCTCGATGACGTCTATATCCCGATGAATGTGGCGCGCCAGGGATTCCGCGTGATCTTCGATCCCCGCGCCCATGCCTGGGATGTGGCCGATCAGGGCACCGAGCGGGAGTTCAGCCGGAAAGTGCGGACCCTGAGCGGGAACTACCAGTTGCTGCAATTGGCACCCTGGCTGCTGCGAGCGGAGAATCCGCTGCGTTTTGAGTTCATCAGCCACAAACTCATGAGACTGGTGGTTCCCTTTGCGCTGGCCGCGACGCTCGTGGCTTCGATGGTCCTGTCCCATCCCTTCTACCGTTTTGCCCTCATTCTGCAGATTGCATTTTATGCGCTGAGTTTCCTGGTGGTGGCGCAGATGAAGGGCGGGCTGCTGGCGCGCATGGCGGATGCGGCATTCACCTTCACCGTACTCAATATGGCCGCGGTGGTGGCATTTGCCAACTTTGTCACCGGAAGGAAGGTGGGATGGAACCGCTGATCAAGCCCCGAACTTCCGGCCCGCACCTGAAGCGTGCTCCTGGCGGTCAGGGTCGTCTTGTGATGGCCGCCGCAGGTGATCGGGATCAGATGCGGTTCGAGGGGCCGCTCTGACCGTTGTGGTTGCAAATGGACGAGTGACAGTTGGATTTCGGAATCTTACTGCGGGACGAAAGGCAGTATGGAATCGCTGGTTAAGGACAGGGAACGGAGTCATCGGCCGGGGGCGCAGGAAAACGGCAGCGTGCGCCGTGCCTCGTGGGTACCGCAAAAACTGAAAGACCGCAAGAGCGTAGCCTACCTTGCGATGGCCGTATTCACCTTCCTCTATTACATGCGGCCGCAGGATGTGATCCCTGGTCTTGAGGTAGTCCCGCTCGAGAAGATTGGCGGAGCCATTGCGCTGCTGGCGCTGATCTTTGGAGCCCGGCCCAAGGACCGCCATGGCCTGCCCCTCGAACTGAAGGTGTTGCTGGCGCTCGAAGCGCAAATGATTCTTTCCATCCCGTTTGCCTACTGGCGTGGCGGCGCCTTTGATGCCGTATTCACCAAGTTCTCCAAGGGAATTATCGTCGCCCTGCTGATCGGGCTCATCATCTCCAAGCTCTACGAGATTCGCAGGCTGCTCTACATCCAGGCAGCTTCGGTGGCGTTCGTTGCCGCCGCGTCGGTCGCCGCGCACCGCACCTTCGGAGGCCGGCTGTGGGGCATCCAGAAGGGCATTCTGGAGAACCCGAACGATCTGGCCATCGCCGTGGCCATCAACTTCCCGCTGTGCGTGGCTTTCATGTTTGGCGCCAGAAGTGGTTTTCGCAAGGCGTTGTGGGCGATTGGCCTGGTGTTCATGATGTATTGTGTGCTGCTCACCTACTCCCGCAGTGGAACCATTGCGCTGGTGATCACAGTGCTGATTTGCCTGTGGGAGTATGGGGTGAGGCAAAAACGCACACTCCTGCTCCTTGGCGCCGGCTTGTTCGGGGTGGTGGCGCTGGCGGTAGCCCTGATGACTCCGCATTTTATTCCCCGCATGATGAGCCTGACGCGAGGCAACATCGAGGGCTCCGGCGACCACGGCTCGCTCGAGGCCCGGGAGACGCTGCTCAAGCAGAGCATTTCCGTTGCCTTGCATCATCCCCTGTTTGGCGTGGGTCCAGGGAACTTTCCGGTGGTGACCGGAGAATGGCGCGTGGCGCATAACAGCTATACGGAACTGGCTGCCGAGGCCGGATTCCCCGCGCTGTTTCTGTTCCTTCTCCTGTTGTTTACCAGCTTCCGCAAGGTAAACCGGATCCGGAAATTGCCGGGATACGCGGCCGATGAAAACATCCGCCTCTGGACCAGCGCCCTGTGGGCAAGCCTGGCGGCGTATGCCATCGGCTCGATGTTCGCCTCGACGGAATACAACCTTTTCCCCTATTTCATGGTGGGCTACGTGTGCGCTCTCTACCGCATCGCCAGCAAACCGTTCGAGACCGAAGTCCCGGCAACCCAGGGTGGAAGGAAGGCACAAGTCACGTTCACAAACAGCCGGGGGAGCGAATATGCCTGGAGTCGCTAGAGAGGTGTTGAACATCCTGCGCTGCCTTTCCTGCCGTGGCACGGTCAGCGAACACGAGGACGCGCTGGTGTGTGCGGAATGCGGCCGCCGGTATCCTTACTGGAAGGGCGTCCATCGCTTTGTGGACACCGAACACTACGCGGGCAGCTTCGGCTTTCAGTGGCAGGTGCACGCCCGGACGCAGCTCGATAATGAGCAGAGCCGGCGTTCGGAGGGCGCATTCCGCCGGCGTACCGGTTTTCATCCCGAGGAACTCGCCGGCAAGCTGGTGCTCGACGTCGGATGCGGCATGGGCCGTTTTGCCGAAGTCGCTACCCGCTGGGGCGCCCACGTGGTCGGCGTCGACCTCAGCCTGGCGGCCGAGGTGGCGGCGAAAAATCTCGCCGACCGCACCGCGACCACCTTTCAGGCGGACGTGTTCCAGCTGCCGTTCGCGCCGGAGAGCTTCGATTACATCTACAGCATCGGAGTACTGCATCACACGCCGGATTGCGGGAAGGCCTTCAAGGTCCTTCCCTCCCTGCTGAAGCCGGGGGGGCGGATCGCGATCTGGCTCTACAGCAGCTACAACAACTGGTACAAGATGAGCGACGTGTACCGGAAAGTGACGCGGCGCATGCCGCCCAGGCTGCTTCACAAGCTGTGTTATGGGGTGATCCCGCTCTATGGCGTGCATCGGGTGCTGAAGGCCATTCCGCTCGTGGGACGGCCGGCGAGCGGAGCGCTGGCCTACATGATTCCCATGGCGCACAATCCCGATCCGCAGTGGCGCGTGCTCGACACGTTTGACTGGTACTCGCCGTGGTATCAGTCCAAGCACACCTATGAAGAGGTTTTCCGCTGGTTTGAGGAGTGCGGGCTGGAAGATTTGCGGGTGATTGAGCAGCCCATTTCGGTAACCGGCAGAAAGCCGGCAGGGGCGCGGCTGGAGCAGGGCGCCGAGAACTTCGAGGCTCAGCCATGTGCGGAATAGCGGGAGTGATTGGCCGCGAGGACGAAACGGTCGTGGCCGAGCAAGTGCGGCGCATGACGGATGCCATCGTGCATCGCGGACCGGACGACGAGGGAATTCGAGCCCAGGGCAATGTCGGCCTCGGCATGCGGCGGCTGAGCATCATCGATCTCGCGGGCGGACACCAGCCTATCTTCAATGAAGACCGCACGGTCAGCGTTGTGTTCAACGGCGAGATTTACAACTTCCCCGTACTGAGGGAAGAACTCCTTGCGCGCGGGCATCAGTTCTACACCCATACCGATACCGAAGTCATTGTTCACCTCTATGAGGAGATGGGAGCGGACTGTGTCAAGAAGCTGCGGGGAATGTTTGCCCTTGCCCTTTATGACGAGAAACGGAAATCGCTGCTCCTGGCGCGGGATCGCCTGGGCAAGAAGCCGCTCTACTACGCGCTGAGCGAGGGACGTCTGTATTTCGGGTCCGAGATCAAGGCGCTGCTGGCGCTCGCGCCGGAGCTCGCCGATGTCGATCTCGAAGGCGTCCTGCAATTCTTCTATTTCGGGTACGTTACCGATCCGTATTCGGCGTTCAGGAAGATCCGCAAGCTGCCGCCAGGGCATCTGGCGGAATACCGCAACGGCGAAGTCAAAGTCCGGCAGTATTGGGAAGTGCCGCACTACGGGACCGACGATCCGGGATCGGACGAGGCGTGTCTCGAGGAAATGGAACGGCGGCTGGAAGAGGCGGTGCGCATCCGCCTGATCAGCGATGTGCCGCTGGGCGCGATGCTGAGCGGTGGCGTGGATTCGTCGATTGTCGTGGCGCTGATGGCGCGCTCGAGCTCATCGCCGGTGAAGACGTTCTCGATCGGATTTGAAAAAGCGGACTTCAACGAGGCCGAGTACGCGCGGCTGGTGGCGGAGAAATTTCATACCGACCATCACGAGCTGGTGGTCGATCCCGACATCGTCCAAACCCTGAATCAGCTTACGGCGATGATGGAGGAGCCCTTTGGCGACTCGTCGATGATTCCCACCTACTACGTTTCGCGGCTGGCGCGGCAAAACGTGACGGTGGCGCTTTCCGGAGACGGGGGCGACGAGTTATTCGCGGGATACGACCGCTACATCGTGAACTGGAAGCGGCGGCGTTACGACTTCATTCCGCCCATGATTGGCGCGCTCTATCGCCGGCACGTGTATGGGCGGCTGCCTTCGCAGGTGAAGGGGCGAAAGTATGCGTGGAACATCACGCTGCCCTCGCGCGACCGCTATCTGGACGGGATTTCGTTCCTGCCCGCGCTGCATCGCGAGAAATCCCTGTTTTCCAGGGAATTTGCCGCCAGCGCGGCCAAGCTGGCCGATCCGTTCGAGCAATTCGAGCGATATTACGACCATGCGCCGGCTCGGGACCAGCTGAGCCGGTTGATGTACCTGGACACGAAAACCTATCTGACGGCGGACATCCTGGCCAAAGTCGATCGCATGAGCATGGCGACTTCTCTCGAGGCGCGGTGCCCGATTCTGGATCACGAGTTTGTGGAGTGGGTGGCAGGTCTGCCGCTGAAATACAAGTTTCGCGACGGCACCCGCAAGTACCTGTTCAAGAAGCTGGCAGAGCGGCTCGGAGTTCCGCCGCAGCTGCTGCATCGCAAGAAGCAGGGTTTCTCGCTTCCCCTGGTGCACTGGATGCGGAAGGAACTCAAGGATGGATTGCTCGGAATTCTGACCGAACCGCGAACCCTCGAACGGGGGTATTTTGAACCGCAGGCGATAAGAACGGTGATGGAGGAGCACTTCCGCGGATCCCGGGACCATGCCGGAGTGATCTGGATGTTGCTTGTCTTTGAGCTATGGCATCGAAACTTTCTGGAGTCGTCCGCATGGCGGGATCACGCGCCGGAGCTCGTGGACGCTGGAGCGCGAGGGGAGCGTGTCATGCGGGCCTCGGGCCGTATGTCTGGTCTGCCGGCAGAAGGGCTGCAGTGAGAGAAGGGGCGAGTCCGCCAGATCCGCAGCCGGCTCTGTTCCTCATGACCAACACGCTCGAGACCGGCGGCAGCGAGCGGCAGTTCGCAACCGTGGCTCGCGAGCTGAAGCCGGATCCGCTGCAAATCAGGCTTGGCTGCCTGAACAAAAAGGGGCCGTTTGCCGGGGAACTGGGCGAGATTGCCGAATTTCCACTCGAGGGCAGCCTGTTCAATCGGCAATCACAGCGCGCGCGGATCGCGCTGGGACGTTATCTTCGGGCCCACCGCGTGATGGTGGCGCACTCGTTCGATTTCTATTCCAACTTCATGCTGATTCCGAGCGCCCGGCTGGCGGGCGTGCCGGTGGTGATCGGCAGCCAGCGGCAGATTGGCGATCTGCTGACGAACTTCCGGAATACGGCGCAGAATGCGCTGTTCCGCTGGTGCGACCGGGTAACGTGCAACTCGCGGGCGGCCGCGCGCGGGCTGGAGCGGGCGGGAGTCGACCGGGAAAAACTGGCGGTGATCCCGAATGCCCTGCCGGAAGCGGCATTCGCGAAGGTTGAACCGGCGTTGTCGGCGAAGCCTGACGTGATCCGCGTCGGCATGCTGGCGCGCATGAATGATGCGTCGAAACGGCATGACGTATTCCTGAAGGCGGCTGCGCAGGTGGCTGGCAGGGAGACGCGGGTGGAGTTCGTAGTGGTGGGGGATGGTGCGCTGCGGGCGGGATTCGAGAAAATGGCCGCGGACCTGGGATTAGCTAACCGGGTGTTGTTTCTCGGCGAGAGGCGCGACGTCCCGGCCGTGCTGGCGTCGTGCGACATCAGCGTACTGTCGTCGGATTCGGAAAGCTTGTCGAATGCCATCATGGAATCGATGGCGGCGGGACTGCCGGTGATTGCCTGCCGCGTAGGCGGGAATGAGGAGCTGATTCGCGACGGCGAAAGCGGGTTTCTCGTGGAGGCAGGCAGCGATGAGCAGATGGCGGACCGGATTGTGACCCTGGTGCGCGAAGCCGGACTCAGAAAGGCTTTCGGCTCACGGGCGCGGACTCTGGCCTCGAGCTTTTCGGCGGAGCGCGTCTGCGGTGAATACGCCGAGCTTTACAGGTCTCTATTGCAGGGAAAGGGAATCGCGTTGCAGGCCCTGGCTGGGTCTGTCAGTTGATCGCGGCGCGGGATGATTTGCCTGAAGAACCGGGACATGGAAACGAACAAACGCATTCTGGAAATCGGGAACTGGCCTCCGCCGGTGTGCAGCTGGTCGATGAGCCTGGTAGGCCTGCGCAAGGAACTGGAAGCGCGGGGATGGGACTGCCAGGTGATGAACCTGAACGAAAACCGGCGGGTCCCGAGCCCGGAGTACATCGATGTGCAGAGCGGGCCGGACTATTTCTGGAAGGTCTTGCGCCACGTTTGGCGGGGATATGCGGTTCACGTGCGCGTGAATGGGGAGACCAAGAAGGGATATCTCCTGGCGCTCGCCGCGCTGCTGCTGGCCCGCATGGCGGGAAGACCGGCGCTGCTTACCTATGGCGGAGGGCATCAGCAGAGTTACTTTCCCGCACCCCGGGGATCGTTCCGCTATCGGGCGTTTTCTTTCCTGTTTCGAATTCCACAACGGATTTACTGCAACAGCGAGGCGGTCAAGAAAGTCCTGCTCACGACTGGCATACCGGCAGAGCGGGTGGAGCCGATCCCGCACTTTTCTTCCTATTACGTCGAGTTCTCCCCGACGGCGCTGCCCGGGGAAGTCGAGGAATTTTACCGGAAGCACGACGGAGTTTTTTTCAGCTATGTATGTTTTCGCAAGGAGTTCGCGCTGGAGTTTCTGGCGGAGGCGATCCGGCGATTTCGCGAGAAATTCCCGCGGGTGGGATTCCTGCTGGTCGGGCCCTGGGATCGCGAGATGAACGGCATGAAGAACTTCATGCGGAACGAGAAGATTGAAGATGCGGTTTGCCTGCTGGCATCGGTGCCGCATGATACTTTCCTGACCTTGCTGAGCCGCTCCCTGGCGTACATTCGCACTCCGGTTACGGATGGCATTTGTTCGTCGGTGCTGGAGTCGTTGCGGCTGAAAGTTCCTGTGCTGGCCGCGGACAATGGCGCGCGTCCGGCGGGAACCCTGCTGTGGAAAGAAGGAGACGTGGAAAGCCTTCTGGCGCTGATGACCGAGGCTGCCAGCGATCACCATGCCCTGGTCGCGGCAATCCCGGAAATTGAGCTCGAAGACAACGCCAAGAAACTGGCCGACAGCATCGAGCGGGTGAGCTTGCACCGGGGATCGGCTGAGGACCGGCGCGAAGTGCGGATGACCACCTAGAGGGAACATGGAATCGCAGGACATCGTCGAGCGCAGGAGTGAGACCACGGCGCGAAGCAAGGCGCCGGTCTTCGTGCTGGGATGCGGCCGTTCCGGGACGACGCTTCTGTACCACATGATTCTGTCCGCGGGAAATTTTGCCCTGTACCGGACAGAATCGAATGCCATCAACCTGCTCGAACCGCGGTTCGGCGACCTGGGCGTAAAGGCGAACAAAGAGAAACTGATGGAAGCCTGGCTCGACAGCAAGCTGGGCCGTTGTTCGGGTCTTGATCCCCAGGCGATCACCAGGAAAGTGATTGCGGAGTGCACGAACGGGGGAAATTTCCTGAGCGTGGTCATGGGCGAAATGGCGCGCCAGCAGGGCGTCGAACGTTGGGCGGACTGCACTCCCGAACATCTGTTGCACTTGCAAAGGATCAAGGAGACGATTCCTGACGCGCTGATCATTCATATTATCCGTGACGGGCGCGATGTCGCGCTTTCGACAGCCAAGCTCGGATACATCCGCCGAATGTGGTGGGACCGGACGCCGAACGTGATGGTGTCGGGTCTTTACTGGGAGTGGATGGTCCGCAAGGGCCGGGAAGACGGGAAGAAAATCGGGCGCGACTATATCGAAGTGCGGTTCGAGCAGCTGATTTCCGATCCGCGGGCGACACTGGCTACGCTGAGCGGGTTTGTCGGACAGCCACTCGACTACGATCACATCTTGAAGGCGGGGATCGGCTCGGTCAGCGAGCCAAACACTTCGTTCAAGGACGTAACTGGAAATGGCTTCAACCCCCTGGGGAGATGGCGAAAAGGGTTTTCCCCCGAGGACCTGGCCATGTTCGAAGCGCTGGTGGGGAGTACGCTCGAAGAACTGGATTACGAGCTGGGGACGCAGGATCGATCGCTGCTGGAGCGCCCGGATTTAAGGCGCATGCGGCGGACTTATCAGCGATATTTCGATTCCAAGTTGTGGTTGAAAGCCAAGACGCCGCTGGGGAAGGTCCTGGTCACGAAGGATCTTTCGTGGTTATAGGCTATTTCCGCCCGATTCCCATGCTCCTGTGTCCGTAAGTCGACCTGGAGCAGAGGTCGGGATCAGAGAGCCTCGACGACTAGGGGGCGAGACTCGCCGGTTCCGGCAGCGGCAGCGGTGCGACCAGCGCCGATTTCCAGTCCAGTTCGCACGGCGACATGGTGCGTGCCGACTCCAGCATCTTCAGGCACAGGATCGTCGCGCGTGCGCCGTCTTCGACGGTGACACCGGGAGCTTTCCCCACTCGGATGTCGTCGAAGAAGGCGCGCAGCTGCTCGGCGTAGCCTTTCTCGGCAAACCAGCTCGCTCGCCGGCTGACAAGGTTTGTCTTCACCGTGAGGCGCTTGAAATCTTCCGCAACTGCGCCCATGCCCGGCGCGAATGTCTCAACCCGTTCCCCGCCGGAAGTCTTGCTTCCCACGGTGCAATACGTAAAGTTCGCGATCGAGCCGTCGGCGAAGCGGAAGGTCGCGGTGAGATTGTTTTCTCCAATGGGCTCTCCCTTGCCGGTAGGCAGGGAGAATGCCGAGACCACGACTGGCTCGGATTCGAGCAGCCAGTACGCGAGGTCGACGAAATGGCAGGCTTCGCCGAGAATGGCGCCGCCGGTGGCGGGATCGGCCATCCAGTAGTCTCCGGAAATGCCTGGTGAATTCACCCGCAGGTTCAACACGGCAGGGCCCCGGCGACGGGCCAGCTGGCTCCTGACTCCGAGATAGGTAGGCGAGAAACGGCGGTTGAATCCGACGGTCAGATGATTTCCCGTTTCCGCGACTGCCTGACGCAGTTCGCGGCACTGGTCGATGGTGAGCGCCATCGGCTTCTCGACGAAAACGTGTTTTCCCGCCCGGAGGGCCTGAAGGGCCTGCGCGGCATGCTCGGAATTGCGGCTCACGATGACGACGACGCCGACATCCGGATCCTTGAGAATCTGCTCGTATTCCGAGGAGCAGTAGTCGGCGCCGAAGCGCAGGGCATAGCTTTTCCCGCGCACGCCGCTGCCAGAATAGATGGCCCGCAGCCGGGTCATCGGGACTTTCTTCAAATTCGGAAGATGGACCCAGCGCGCAAGATTGCCGGCGCCGACAAGGGCGACCCCGGTTGCGCCGCTTTGCGGAGAACGGCGCGCAGGGGTTTCGACCTGGCGCGTGGGACGGAAATCCCCGACTACGTCCGCGCTGTCGGCGGCCGGGTAGTTCAACAGCACGGCGAGGCTCGATGACGATGGGCTCATGATCGTCTCGTAGGCCTTGGGCGCGTCGGCGAGCGGGAAACGATGTGTGATCAGCGGAGCGAGATTGATGCGGCCGAGAGAGACGAGGCGCAGAAACTCCGCCATGTTGCGGTTCTCGGTCCAGCGGACGTAGTTGATGGGATAATCCCGGCCCTGTTTCTCGTAGACCGGATCGTAGCTTCCCGGCCCGTAAGCGCGAGCCATGAAGAACTGAATTTCCTTGCGATACATGTCGTACCAGGGAAAGGCGAGGTCAACGGCGCCGACGTCGACGATGCGCCCGCGATCGGCCGAGATTTGAACGGCCTGCTGGCAGGGCGCGGAAGATTTCGCGGCGGCGGCGACGATCACGCAATCGACGCCGCGGCCTCCGGTGATCGAGGACACGTGCTCGACCAGGGTGCTTCCGCCCAGCAGCGCGTGATCGACTCCCATCTGGCGGGCAAGTTGGACTCGCTGTTCTTTCAGGTCAACGGCCAATACCGTCGCGCCTTGCAGTTTGGCAAGCTGAACAATGAGCTGGCCGACGAGTCCCAGGCCGAGCACGGCGACGGTTTCGCCGATGCCGAGCTCGGCGATTCGAACGCTGTTAAGAGCGATGCTTCCCAGGGTTGCGAAGCAGGCGTGCTCGAAGGGAACGGATTCGGGAACAGGCACGACAAGGTTCGAGCCCACCAGGATTGTCTCGCCGTGTCCCGTGCCTTCGCCGCCGTAGGCTACGCGATCGCCGATTTCGAGATTCGTTGCCGTGCCATGCTTGTCGACGATGATTCCCGCGCCCGAGTAGCCGAGCACGGCGTATTCGCTGAACTTCGCTTTCACCTCGGCGAAGGTGCTGACCGGGCCCTGCACTTTCAGGACGTTCCAGATTTTCCCGAGCTGCGAGGGGTTGTCAACCACCGCCTTCAGCACTGCTTCCTGGTGAATGCTGGCCGTTTCCGTGCCACTGCTGATCAGGGAATAAATGGGACGCACCAGCACGTGGTGGGGGGTCACGACGGGGTCGGGAACGTCATCGACAACGATGTGCTTTAGGCCTTTGCGCAGAAGCTGTTTCATGAATCCGAAAGGCGGCCGAGCCGGCTCGAACCATCCCTCCCTGAGGATACCAGAGCCTTATTGCACTCCGGCAGTGTGGGATTCGATGGCATCAATGTCGGCACCAGGGTCCCTGCCGCCAGCGGCCGAGTGCCTGAACCTGCTCGTGGGAAGCAGGCGGTAGTCCCCGCCCCTGCCGTTATTGAAGTTGACGAAGCCGACATCCTTTGGACTTCCCACCGTGTGATTGCCCTTGGGCCACCCGCCCCCGCCAATGATGACGTTGTTTTCGAAGGTGTAGGAGGCAAAGCAGTCGTGCAAGACACCTTCCGGCCCCTTCTTGTTGTAAGCGAACGAGCAATTCTGCGGACCGCCGCCCGTACCTACTATCTGGATTCCCCCGGCCGAGGCGATGCTGTTGGTGAAGGAAAAATTGAACATTTTGTCTTCCGTGAGCGGACCACCCATGATGAAGAGCACCTCGGGAGGAAAGGCGGTAATGTGATCCATTTTTACGTCGTGCAGCGTGGGTTTCGCCATGGAGACCTGGGCAAAGGCGCCGAACCCCTTGACCGGCTTGCCAATGATGTCGTCCACCACGATATCGTGAATGCTGTAATGTTCTCCGGCTTTCGAAGCACCACCCGTGCCCGACAGACCATTTCCGATTTGCAGGCCGCTGCCCACATGGCTGATGCGGCAATAGCGGACGGTAACGTCGGTGACGACGCAGATCGGGCATACGTTGGGAATCTGATTCTTGGGCGTGAGAAGCAGTCCGAAGCCGCTCTGGGTGAATCCTCCCCAGGTATTTTCGAGGATGTTGCCTTCGAACAACACACGCTGGGCATTCTTCAATTCAAACAGGTTCTTGACGATGAACGCATGCCCGTCCGCGGCACCTACAAAATTGGGGCTGCCGGGCATCCATTCGAGGGGCTTGAACATGTAGTTGTGGCGAATCTCAATGTCGGCGGGAGTCTCGGTGGCAGGGTCGCCGCCAAAAAGAATGCTCTCTCCGGCCGCCTCAAGGAAGTTATTGACGATCTTGTACGGTCCCATGGGGAGTCCGCCGATGCCACCCGCAATGGCCTGGGCGTCGGTGCAGGCGCCACTCATAGCGGTGCAGTGAAAGTCGTTGAAAAACGAATCCACGACCGCCACGAAGCGACTGCCTCCCAGCATGACCCCGCGGGTGGTTTCGTCCTGGGGCACGCCGTGAATCCACATGCGGTCAAAGACCAGGTGATCAGCCGCTCCCTGATGACCCGGCTCACGCTCGAGAGAAATCAGGTTGTAGATCGTCGCCTGGGGCGATTCGCGAGTGACTTCGAGTCCGATGAGACGATAGTGGTTCGCGCCGTCAGAAAAAACGATGGGGCCGCTGCCCTTGAGCGTGAACACCACTCGCGCCATTGCCTTGCTGGCTGATCCGACACAATGAAAGGGCCGGCCGGGGAGCGATGAAATTCCCGAGTAGCAGGGGGTAATACGGGTTCCCTCCGGAGGCAATTCCTGGTCGCGAGCGCTGGAACGCACAATAATCCAGTGCGCGTCATCGCACTTGCGGGCGGGAAACCGGAACAGCCCGGAAAATGTGGCACCGGCCTGCAATTCCAGCGTATCCCCGCACTCTGCGCGGTTCAATGCGTTCTGCAGATTGTCGCCTTCCTTGACCGTAATCCTGTGTCCCGGGGCGGGAGTGTCGGCCAGCGAACTCTTCACATATACACGGGGAAGTTCCGCCGGCCCGTCAAAGTTGCCGCCGGCAGTGGCTGCAGGTTGTGCGCCCTGGGCTGCCGCCAACCCAACCGCCAGAACGCCACAAAGCAGGCCGGGGAAGAGCCTACGAGTAAGAAAACAAGGGACTTTCATGCGCGAGTACCGTAATTGTAATTGATGATAACACGCGGGTGGAGAGGGCTGGCGAGAGTACGATTACGACCGAAAAGCCGGCAAGCTCATTGGCTCGCCGGCTCCCCGGAAGCGGGTTTCTGGCGATCTCAGTAGACTCCGGCGGTCAGGCTCTGAATCATGCTGACGTCAGCTCCGAGATCCTTGCCGTCGGTGCCGGCGTTCTTGTAGGGGCTGCCAGCGGCCAGGTGATAGTCGCCGCCATTGCCGTTGTTGTAGTTGACGAACTGGACCGCGGCGGCATTCAGGGGGAAGAAATTCCCCGCAGGCCACGAGGAAGATGGATAGTTCGGCGGTGTGGCGATCACCGCGTTCGCGGTAAATGACGAGTTGGTGAAGCAGGCGGTGAACGTCGTGATCGGCACATCATGGAACGCGCAATTGGTGGTGCCCCCCGTCGACCATACCGGATAGGTACCGGCGTTCGCGATACTGTTGGCGAAGGTAATGTTGTTCATCAGCGGATTCACAGTGGTGTCGTCGCCGACGTTCGCCAGTTCGCTGGGCGAGAATCCGGTGATGTGGTTGATACTTACGTTTTGCAGCAGGGGAGTGCCGTCGCCCATGGAAATCTGGAAGAGCACGCCGTTGCCCACGTACTTGGTCCCGTCGATGTCATCCATGGTGACGTCATGAATGCTGTAGCGCTCTCCATCAAGAGGTGCGCCTCCGGTGCTTGACAGGCCGTTAGCCACCTGCATTCCTGCACCGGCGTGGCTGATGCTGTTGTAACGCACGGTGACATCGGTGACCAGGCACAGCGGGCAGAGATTGCCGGTACCGCTGGTCTGGTTCTTGGGGGTCAACAGAACCGAGAAGCCGGATTGCGAGAATCCGCCCCAGGTGTTCTCCATGATGTTGCCCTCCACCAGGACACGCTGGCCGTTCTTCAGTTCAAAGTGATTCTTGACGATGAAATTCACGCCGATGAAGCCGGGTTGTCCCGCCAGCCAGGTCAACGGCTTGAACATGTGATTGAAACGGACCTCGATGTCGGTGGGAGCCACGGTCGCTGCGCCGCCCCCAAACAGGATTTCCTCTGCCGCGGCTTCGAGGAAATTGTCGTTGATCTTGTAGGGCCCCTGGGTGAGGCTGCCAAGGCCCCCGCTGACGGTTTGCGCGTCGGTGCAGGCGCCGGTCACGGCGATGCAGTGGAAGTCGTTGAAGTAAGAGTCGACAACCGCCACGGTAGTGCTACCCCCGAGGGCAAGGCCACGCGTGGTTTCGTCGGTGGCAGTACCGTGCACCCACATGCGATCAAAAATAAGGTGGTCGGTCGGCCCGCCATTCTGCATCGACATCAGGTTGTAGACGACCAGTCCGCCAATGTTGCGCGTGACCTCAAGGCCGAGCAGGCGGTAATGGTTGGCGCCCGCCGCAAACACCACCGGCCCGGAGCCGGTCGTGGAACCCATAACCAGCTTCGCCAGCACGTTGGCCGTCGAAGGACAGCTGTACGCGGGACGTCCGGGCAGGGAGGCTACTCCCGCGTAGCAGGGAGTCATGCGGGTTCCTTCCGCCGGCAGGCTGGAGTCAGGTGCGGCAGTGCGCACGATGATCCAGTGATTATCGTCGCAGCTTTTCGCCGGGAACGTATACACTCCCGTGAAAGTCGCTCCCGCCTGAAGTTGAATTGTGTCTCCGCAGTTAGCGCTGTTCAGCGCCCCCTGCAAGTCGCCGCCAGCATTGACGGTCGTAGTCACGCCGGGCGCGGGAGTGTCCGCCATCGCACTCTGGATGTACACCAGCGGCAATTGCGCCGGTCCGTCATAGCCTCCGGAGGTCTGCGTCGACACCAGAATCGCAAGCCCCTGAGTCGCGGTTTGTGAGGATGAGTCCTTCGCCTGCGCGGTGAACGGGAAAGTGCCCGTCTGCGTAGGCGTTCCGCTGATGGCTCCGGTCGAGCCATTCAATTGCAGTCCGGGGGGTAGCGAACCCGCCGACACGCTCCACTGGTAAGGCGTCTTTCCGCCGCTGGCCGCCAGCGTTGCCGAGTAAGCTGCACCGGCCGTTGCCCCTGGCAACGAGGTCGTAGTAATGCTCAGGGTGCTGGTCCCGGCGGGGGACACGGAGACCGATGCCGTTCCTTCGGCGGTCGGATCTGCGGTGCTCGTAGCCGTTACCGTGACTGCCGTCGCAGCTCCCACCGTGGGCGCGGTAAACAAACCGGAACTCGAGATCTGGCCCAGGGAAACCGCCCAGGTGACGCCAGTGTTGCTTGTCTCACGCACAGCTGCCGTGAACTGCTGCGTTGCGCCCGAGGCCAGCGACGTGGTCGCCGGAGTCACCGTGACGCTGATTTTTCCAATGCTCCCCTTGGCTACGGTCACAGTGAAGCGGTGATCGCCGTAGTCGCCCAGGGCGTCGGTTGCCGATATGGAAAACAAGTAGCTGCCGACTGTCAGCGCCGTGCCGGAGATCGTGCCCGTCTTCGAATCCAACGTCAGTCCGGCCGGCATCGATCCGTAAGCCAGACCAAAGGTATAAGGCGCGGTGCCTCCGCTGACCTGAATGGAACCCGTGTAAGCCACGCCGATGGTGGCGGCCGGAAGATCGCCGGAAACCGTCAGGTGACCAGCCTCGGAGGGTTTTGCGGCTTCTTTCGCACTCTTAGCGGGCACGGGAGAAGGCTGCCCGGCGGCAGCCAGGGCGGAACCACAGGAGCTCGCCAGAAGCGTCAATGACACCAGCAATGCGATGAGAACTGCGGTTGACGTTGTGGAAGCGAGTGAAAAGGCATTCCGGCGGTTGAGAGCCTGTGAGCTGGCGGGCCGATTGGGGGACATTGCACCATCCTGGTGACGAAGTAGGGGACCGTGTTCGTCCTTGAATGGCACTTTAGTGGGGGGTTGCCTGAACGCGACAGATACCAGTGGGTCATTGACCTACACGTAAGTACATGTACCTCTCGGGCAGAAACTGGGGGCGTCGCGCCGCGATGGTGGCGTCGATGGCTTGCACCGTGCCTAGTTCTTTGGCGATGGGCCGCGGTTTTGGCTTAGAACCATGGCGCGCAGCCTGTCGTAAGCGGAGTTTCCCAGGAAACGCTTGGCCAACGAGCGGGCTTGCTCGCGCAGCTGCATCTGCCGCAGACCTTGCCCCTGGCAGAGACTGCGAAAATCGTCGAGACCCAGATCCCGCATGACGGCAACTCGGGCCAGCGCGAAGCGTTCGGAAGCCGGGTTCCGGCCCACGCGGCTGGTGGCGACCGAGACATAACCGCATTCCCTTGCCTTGTCGATCACCTTCGGGCTCGAGCGTCCGCCCGGACAGGAGAAATGGTCGACTTTGCGGCCTGTCATGTCTTCCAGTTGCGCCTTTGCGTCTCCCAGTTCGAGCTGCAACTGACTGTCGTTCAGATCATCGAGATAGGGATGGGTCATGGAGTGGCAGCCGATTTCGAAACCCATGTCGTTCAGCTCTCGCACCTGTCCAGGGAGCAAATAACCGCGACTCCCGATAAACCCGGTGGTGATGTAGAACGTGCCCTGGAAGCCGGCCTCGCGCAGGATAGGCGCGGCGGTGAGCAGGTCGGTCTCGCAGCCGTCGTCAAACGTCATGACAATTCCACCGGCGGTCGAGGAGAAGCTCTGGGTCACGTTGATGACCGGGAGGCCAGACTCGTGGAGAAAGCGGACCTGTCTGCGGAAATTCGCCTCGGAAACGATGTAACGCACATAGCCGGGTTGCGATTGACAAAGCGGCCGCCTGGGCAATTCCAGCTCGTGGTACATCAGGAACAGGTTTCCCGGGGACATCAGAAAATTCTCCGCAGATGGGACTTGAAGGATTGTGGGACGGGAATGCCGAGGCGGTCGAGGGCTCCCTTGGCGTTCTTCAGCAAACGCCACATCGAGTAGGAGCGGTCATGGGCCTTGCCAAATTCGGCGAGGAGTTCGGCGGGTACGACTCCAGAGGAGGGCAGGGCAATTTCCCCTTTCAGTCCGCGAAACGCTCCCCGCGCGAGGGCTGCGATGATTTGAGCGGGCTGGTTCGAAGTGCAATCGACTTCAACGAAGAGCCCGCGAAACTGTTTTTTCCAGTGAAGGTCCTGGCCGTAGAAGGCGTGCATGCCGGGTTGACGCTGCTGCAGACGGCCGATCAGGGCAAAGGTTCCGGGGCGGGGACCGTAGCGTCCGTCATACTTGGAGTTCCAGGCTTCGACGCCCTGCGGAAGAGTAGTGAAAGCCTCGATCCACTCGAAGAACTCATCTTTGGGATGGGCGATGACCGAGACCGCCCCCTGCCGGTCGATGTGGCGGATGATTTCCTGAGGGTCGGTGGTACTCGCGAGTTCAGTAGCGCCGTAGCCGAGGATGTGCATGCGGCGCTCGCATCCATATTCGAGTCCGGCGACGAACTGCAGCTTTTGATCGGAAAGCGCGCGGCATGCTTCCAGGTAGGCAGCGCGGCTCGAGGAGTCGAGGTGTTCGGCGTGGTCGGTCATGCACACGAAGGAGCAGCCCTCGGCGAGATAGATCTCGCGCAACTCGGCGCAGGTGAATTCCCCATCTGAGAACGTGCTGTGCACGTGAAGTGCGCCTTTTAGCATCGCTTGCCTATCTCCCGCCCGCCCCTTTCGACAGGCGCTCGGCGAATCCGACCCAGTCGCCGGCCTCCGGCAAGGGGTCTCGGAGCTGGAAGTTGTCATGAAGCGTGCCGGGAGCGGGGATCAACTCCGCCAGCAGCGTCTTCAGCTTTCCCGGATACGGTCTGGGATATCCGTCCGGGGCTCCCTTCCACACCTCGATCAAGTGCCTGAAGTCTCCTAGGAGCCAGCGGCAACGCAGCCCCTCGCGATAACTCGAAACCGGTTCCACGTCACCATGCTCAGCCATGGCCGCCAGAAGCGCCGGGAAATCCACCCCGGCGTAACACGCCAAGGCTAGAGAGTGCCATAAACGTCCGTTGACTTCCATAAAGACGGGAGGCTGGCCCGGTTGATGACGAAATTCCACCATGGCGGCGCCATGCCAGTTGAGCGAGCGCAACATGGCGAGGCCGGCCTGGCGAATCTCGGGATCGGGTTTTACGCTTTCGCGCAAGGCGCTCCCCGAGCCGGTGGGATAGACGTCGCGAATCCGGCGGTGAGCAAACTCGGCCCGCAATTCTCCCTGGCACAGCAGGGCGAAGTAGCCGGCTCCATCGCCGTCAACAAATTGCTGGACCAGGACAGCGCTGGAGCGTTGGCGGATGTCGCGATAGGCGGCGTCAAACTCCGCTCGATTGCTGGCGTAGCGCGGACGTCCGGCGGTCTTGACCGATTTACCGGAAAGTTCTTCCGAGCTGCGCGGCTTGAGCACCACCGGATAGGTGATCGATTTCGCGGCCTGCGCGGCTTCGCTGTCGTGGGCAAGGGTCACGGTGACGGGCACGCTGATTCCCAGGGAACATGCCAGGCGCGTGGTTTCTGCCTTGTTGAAGGCACGCAGCAGATCGCGATGCGCGGGAAGCACCAGGCGCGCGCCCGCCGTCCGCAAGGCGTCCCGCTGTTCGGAGACGGGCAGAGTGGTGGCCTCGGTCATGGGCAGAACCAGCGTGCCGGGCTGTTCCCGCACCATTTCCGTCAAACGCCGGATAAATGCATCTGCGTCCTTCTGCGGCGCGGGATATTGGAACGATCCGTGACAATGGCGCGACCACCCCGCCTTCGACCACGACGAGGATTCCCCTACCAGGACGGTGTGTCCCTGACGAGCAAGGGAACGCACCGAGGCCACGGCCTGGTTCTGATTGCCGTCGAGCACCAGGACCCTCACGATTGCACCGACGATGTGGCCTGCGGTCTTCCCTCAGTCACGGCTTGTTCGAGGACATCGGCGAAGCGGCGCGCGATGTGCGACCAGTCGTACTGGGCGGCCAGTCTGGCGGCCGCATCTTCATAGTTGCGGCGCAGGGCCGGCTCGCCGAGGAGCTGGAGAATCCCCTTGGTAAAAGCCTGGGGACCGTCGGCGAGAATCAGGTCGCGGCCGTGGGTCACGTCGAGGCCCTCGGCTCCAATGGAAGTCGATACCATTGCTTTCCCCATGGCCATCGCTTCGAAGATCTTGAGGCGGGTCCCGCCGCCGATACGCAGCGGGACCACGACGACTGTGGCGTTCCGCAAGTAATCGGTCACCGACGGCACGGTACCGGTTACGATCACCGAGGAAGTCGCCAGACGCTCGACCCGGGGAGACGGGTTTCGTCCGACAATTTCGAATCGCGCCGAGGGAAATTCCCTTAGCACCCCCGGCCAGATCTCGCGGCAGAAGTATTCGACCGCATCCACGTTGGGCTCCCAGTCCATGGAGCCGGTAAAGACGATTACCGGCGGGTTGCCCGGGGCCGAGGGCACACGCCGGTAGCGGCTGGTGTCCACTCCCGTGGGCACAACGCTGATGGCACACCGGCTGCCCATGGCGCGCATCTGGTCACGATCGTGGTCCGAGACGGCGATGACCTGCCCGAACCTGCCCAGAATGCCGCGCTCGTAGCAATTCATTTTCACGGCTTCGATCCGGTAGGAAAGCTTGCGCGCGGGATTTGTTTCCCGGTCGGCCATGCGCTGCCAGAGCGACGTTTCCACATTGTGCTGAAAGAGCACGACCGGAACCGGGCTGTGTGCGGGAAAATTCCGCGACGCGGAGAGGAAGTCGCACACGGCAACATCCGAGCGCCGCTCCTGAAGATTGCGGGAGACCGCCCGCCGGACCTTCGCATGTGTGAACTTCGTAACCGCGTACGGCGCTCGCGCTGGCAACCGCAAGATGTAGTCGAGGGATTGGCGCAGCGGAGATTCCGGAGCGGCCGTGTGGATCACCTCGGCTCCGGGAAGCTGGCGGGCGATTTCCGACTCGTAGGCCGGATCTTTTTCTCCTCCATAGTAGGAGAGCAGTGTCACCCGGTGCGTCCTGGCGAGCTGGACCAGAATGTTGTACGAGCGGATCTTGCCGCCGGTGTCGACGGGTAGCAGCTTTCCGGCTTTCACCCACAGAATTCGCATGGCGATCGCGCGCTACCAGCAGATCCCTTCGTAAGACGCGCTCGGAACGCGGCGGGCTTTCTCGAGGTTTACCAGGTCGATCACCGAGTGTGACGGCTGGAGAGCGCGGCGCAGGGCCTCGCGATCAACGCCGCGGGTTCCGATGATCACAACCTCGGAGCTCTTCACAACTTCGTCGAGATTCGGCGAAAGCAACGATCCGATGTGGGGGATGACCTCCTCGATGTACTGGCGGTTGGATCCGATGAGGCGGCCGAGGGAGACATTGTCGTCCCAGATCTGGATCTGGCGGCCTTCGCCCAGCAGGCGCTTGACGAGTTTCACCTGCGGACTCTCGCGCAGGTCGTCGGTGGCGGCCTTGAAGCTCAGCCCCAGCATAGCAATCTTCTTTTTGCCAGTTTCGAGAACCATCTCGACCGCGCGCTCCAGGTGCTCGTCGTTGCTGGGAAGGACCGATTCGAACAGCGGCAGCTTGAGATCCAGTTCCTTGGCGCGGTAGTTGAGGGCGCGAACATCCTTGGGAAGGCAGGAGCCGCCGAACGCGAATCCCGGCTTCAGGTACGTGGGCGATATGTTCAGCTTGGTGTCGGCGGTGAAGATTTCGATAACCGATTCCGCGTCGACGCCCAGCTCCTTCGCCAGGGTGCCGACTTCGTTGGCGAATGCGACTTTCACGGCGTGCCACGCGTTGGAGACATATTTGGTCATCTCGGCGGAGCGGAACGAGGTTTCGGACATCGGGCCCGGCGCCCAGGCATAAAGCTCGCGCAGCATGCCGCTGTGCGCCGGGTCGGCGGCACCGATGATGGTCATCGCGGGTTCGAGGAAATCGGCCACTGCGGTTCCTTCCCGCATGAACTCGGGATTCACACACACCCCGAAGTCCTTGCCCACCTTCTTGCCACTGGCCTTTTCGAGCGTGGGAACCACGATGGTTTCGGCGGTACCCGGGAGAACCGTGCTGCGCAGCACCACCAGGTGAAACGAATTCTTCTTTTTGAGCGCGGCGCCGATCTCGCGGCAGACCGGTTCAATGTGTCCCAGGTCGAGCTTGCCGTTGCGCAGGCTGGGCGTACCCACGCAGAGGAACGAAATCTCGGTGTTCAGAACCGCTTCCTCGGAATTGCCGGTCGCATGCAGGCGGCAAGCCCCATGACATTCGGCAACCAGTTCGGCAACGCGCGGCTCGACGATGGGGCTGCGGCCCGCTTCCATGGCTTCGACTTTAGAAGCGCTGAGGTCAACGCCAATCACCGAATTGCCCTTGTGTGCGAGGCAGGCGGCAGTAACTGTTCCGACGTAACCAAGACCAAATACGCTAATAGACCGACTCATGCGAAACTCTTATCCTCTGGAAAGAAACGGATGGGGCGCGAATTCAGCGGCAAATCAAGGTCCGGAGTGCTCGCTCCGAACCGATTTTCATGCCCATTTTACATTTGTTTTCAATTATTTGGAACGTTACTAACGTGTTTCAATCACGAGCTTGCGGCCGAGCTCTCGTCCGACTGCAAAATCATGCACACGCGGCTTCAGGTTTTCTCGCACAGGAGGGGAGGAGCAATTAGTATTTAAGCACAAGTACCGCCGGGGGCGGGATGTCTCCTCTCCAGCAGTGGATTAAAGTACGTGCAATCAATCAGATAGAATGACTATCCTGACCAGGTAAAGTGGGGCCGATGAGGTCGCGGACGCGCTTTTCGAGCAGCCGCGAACCCTGACGCGGCAAGCGGCAAGGGAGCGACCGCCGCAATCCTGTGTAAGGGCGAATAATCAGTCTTGACGGTTGATCCGGTAAGTCGACGAGTTGCGGGGCGAGCAGCTCGAGATGAAGAACTGACCATGCCTGCGATTCACATTCCGTGGGGCGAGCGCTGGAAGAGGCTGACTTCCATGAAGCGCGCGGAACTCGCCGACCGTGTTCGGCAACAGGCGATGGCGCGGATCGATGCCCTCCGTTATCGCGCCGGATTTCAGTTCGGCGAGCGGGTCAAGGTTTCACCAGGACTCCCGGCATCCAGGTTCTTCTTTTCCCCGCATGCCGTGCCCAGACTGTGTTCCCGGTTGCAGGAGCTCTTTCCCCAGGAAGCCGCAGCGGTGGTGAGCCGGGCAGAAAATGTCTGTGAGCACCGTTTTGATCTGCTGGGCTACGAAAACCTGAACTACGGGGCACAGATTGACTGGCATAGCGACCTGGTGCACGCCAAACGGGCGCCGCGCAAGCCTTGGCACCAGATTCACTACCTGGATTTCAACGAGGTCGGCGACTGCAAGGTCACCTGGGAGCTGAACCGCCACCAGCATTTTGTAACCTTGGCGAAGGCTTTCCGGCTCAGCGGTGAAGAGAAGTTCGCGCGGGAGATCTTCGCCCAGTGGGAACATTGGCACGCGGAGAATCCCTATCCCATCGGCATCAATTGGGCCAGCAGCCTGGAGGTGGCCTTCCGCAGTCTTTCTTGGATATGGACGTATTTTCTGCTGGCCCAGAGTCCCATTGTGCCACCGAGTTTTCGGCAGCAGTGGCTCGACGCGCTCAGCGTCAGCGGGCATCACATCGAGCGTTACCTCTCCACTTTTTTTTCGCCGAATACTCACCTGCTGGGTGAGGCGGTAGCGTTGTTTTTTGTCGGAACGGTGTGTCCCGAGCTGCGCTCCGCCGGGCGCTGGAGCGAGCTGGGATGGAACGTGGTCCTCGAGGAATCCGCGCGCCAGGTGCAACCCGACGGCATGCATTTCGAACAATCGACCTATTACCACGTCTATGCGCTCGACATGTTTCTGCATGCGGGAATCCTGGCGAACGCCAACCAGGTACGGGTGCCGCACGGTTTCGATGCGACGTTGGAAAGCATGCTGGATGCCTTGCTGCTGCTGACGCGGGCGGGTGTTCCCCCAAGATGGGGCGACGACGATGGCGGCCGCGTGTTCGATCCACGCCGCAACCGGGCCGACCATCTGGCGGATCCGCTGGCGACCGGGGCGGTTCTGTTCGGCAGGGGCGACTTCAAGGCCGTGGCCGGAGGCCTGCGCGAGGAGACTCTGTGGCTGCTGGGTGAGGAGGGGGCAGAGGAATTCGACCGTCTGCCGGAGAAGGCGCCGCGTCAGGGGTCCGCCGCCCTGCCGTATGCGGGGTTGTATTTCATGTCCGGTCCGCAACAACAGCTGGTGATCGACGCAGGTCCGCAGGGTGCCGCAACCGCTGGACATGGGCATGCGGACGCTCTCAGTGTCTCGTTAAACGCCGGAGGACGCGGCCTGTTGATTGATCCCGGCACCTGCGAATACGTCGGGGAAGAACGCAACCTCTTTCGCTGCACCGGCTTCCATAATACCTTGCAGGTAGATGGACGGGGTCAGGCGAAGCCCAAGGGGCCCTTCTCCTGGAACCGGCTGCCTGAGGTGCGGGCCGAGGGATGGATCACGGGAAAGACGTTTGACCTCTTTGCCGGCAGTCATGACGGTTATGCGCCAATCGTGCATCGCCGCTGGGTATTTTCGCTGAAGGGGAGGTTCTGGTGGGTGCGCGACGTGGTCCTCGGAGAGGGCGAGCACCAGGTTGATCTGCGCTGGCATCTCGGTCCGGAGCTTTCCGGGAAGAACGGGGTGTTCGTCAACTCCGAGGTGAAAGCGGGACTGCGGATTCTGGGGATGGAAGAATCCGAGGGGAAGCGGCAGGTGGAATCAGGCTGGTGGTCTCCGGTCTACGGGCAGAAGGCAAAGGTTCCGGTTCTGCACTTCAGTACCGTGGCCGCGCTGCCTACCGAGACTGTAACCTTGCTGGAAGCGGCGGGCGGTGAGAGCAGGAGCGGCGTAATACACTGCCTGGCGCCGGAGCAGGAGGGAACGCGAGTTCGAGCCTATCGCTACCAGAGCGGGGAGGAGAAACATCTGGTCATGTTCGCCGGCGGAGAGGCCTGGACCTCCCCGCCGTGGTCATCTGACGCCGGATTTCTTTACCTGGGAGAAGACGGGGCGCGGCGGCATCTGATTTTATGTAACGGCAGTTTTCTCGAAGCCGGCGAAAAGCGATTGCTTTCCTCACTCGCACCGCTGCTTCGATGCGAGATACTGTTTGATGGACAGAGCCTGGAGGTGTTCTGCTCGGATCCGGACGCGGTGGTTATGAAAGATGCCTTCCGCGCGCTCTGGGCAGACTCGACCCCTGCATTGCCGGTTTCGAGGGAGACAGTTTCCTAATATGTGCGGCATCTGCGGAATGTTTTATCCCGACAGGCGCGAGCGCGCCGACCGCGGCGTGCTGGCGGCGATGAATGGCCGGATCGTGCATCGCGGCCCGGATGACGACGGCTTTTTCGTGGAAGGCAACGTCGGCCTGGCGATGCGGCGGCTGAGCATTATCGACGTGAGAACCGGGCACCAGCCACTTTCGAACGAAGACGACCGCCTGTGGATCGTTTACAACGGCGAGATCTATAACCACCGGGAACTTCGCGCGCAGCTGGAGCCCAAAGGACATCGCTACCGCACCCGAAGCGACACCGAGACCATCGTCCATCTCTACGAAGAGCATGGGCCAGACTGCGTCAAACACCTGCGGGGCATGTTCGCGTTCGCGATCTGGGACCGACGGGAGCACAAGCTGTTTATCGCGCGCGATCGGCTGGGAATCAAGCCTCTTTACTACTGGTTCGATGGCGGGAAGTTTCTTTTTGGGTCCGAGATCAAGACGATTCTCGCCTGTCCCGGAGTGAAAGCCGAGCTCAACACTTCCGCCCTGGCCGAATACCTGGCCTTTGGTTACATCTCTGGGCCAGAAACGCTGTTCCGGGGAATCCGGAAGCTGCTCCCGGGGCATACTCTCGAAATCAATGAACGCGGGAGGATGACGATTCAGGAGTACTGGGAAATGCCGCAGGGAGGAGGCGGCGAGCGCCGTTCCCGCGAGGACTACGTCAAGACCTATCGCGAACTTCTGGAGCAATGCGTGGAGAGCCACCTGATGAGCGATGTTCCGCTGGGCGTATTTCTCAGCGGCGGCCTCGACTCCAGCGCAGTGGCGGCGTTGACTACCAAAATCCGGAAAGAACCCATCGAAACCTTCGCGGTCGGATACGGAGAAGACGCCTTCAGCGAGTTGCCCTTCGCCCGGCAGGTGGCGGAACACATCCGGTCGCAGCATCATGAGGTCCGCCTCAGCCGCGAAGAGTTCTTCAGGAATCTGCCGCACCTCATCTGGCATGAAGACGAACCCATCGTGTGGCCCTCGAGCGTCTCGCTCTACTCGGTGGCCAGGCTGGCGCGCGAGCGCGTCACCGTGGTGCTGACCGGCGAGGGAAGCGATGAAACCCTGGCGGGATACACACGCTACGCCTGGACGCTCGCGAACTCGCGGATGGACAACATCTATCGCTCCCTGACCCCGGCGTTCGTGCGCAATCTGGTGCGCAAGGGAATCACCGGCGGTCCGCTCGGAGCCACGCTGCACCGCAAGCTGGAACATACGTTCCTGGTGCGCGACGGCTCGTCGTGGCCGTCGTTCTATTTCGACAACTTTTATGCGGCGTTCTCTGCTGTGGAAGAAACTGAGCTGCTCACCGACACTGCCCGCGCGAGCGCGCGCGACGCTTACGCCGGATCCATGCTTTACTGGGAAAAATCCTCCGGCGAGTTGCTGCATCGCCTGCTTTACACCGACATCAAGACTTATCTTGTCGAGCTGCTGATGAAACAGGATCAGATGAGCATGGCGGCGTCGATCGAAAGCCGCGTGCCCTTCCTCGATCACCTGCTGGTCGAGTTCAGCGCCACCATTCCGGCGGAGTACTTGATCAAGGGCCTGGCGGGAAAACAGATCCTCAAGGAAGCAGTGGAGGACCTGCTGCCGCATTCGATTGTTTACCGCAGGAAGATGGGATTTCCCACGCCCTGGGCTTACTGGCTCGCCGGGCGGCAACTCGACGATCTCGAACAGATGCTGCTCGAACCACGCACCCTCGACCGCCGGCTGTTCAAGCCGGAAGCCGTCCGCCGTCTGTTCGCTGAGCACCGCGCGCACCGCCGTGATCACGGAAACCGCATCTGGCGGCTGCTGAATCTGGAAACCTGGATGCGCGTCTTTGTGGACGGGGAAGTCCCGGCGCACGATGAGTTCACGCCACTGGGCGCCGCCATCGGGTAAGGAAACGCTCTAACCGACATGCAGAGACTTATTCGCCGAGCCGCACTTCAGGTTCTACGGGGAGCGGGGGTGTTCCGGGTGGTGCGCGACAGCCGCTGGCGCCGGCAGAGGCTTCTGATTCTCTGCTATCACGGCATTGCGCAGGAAGACGAGCATGAGTGGCGTCCTGGGCTGTTCATGCCTCCGGGTATTCTCGAGCAGCGGCTGGAGATTCTGAAGCGCGGGCACTACAACGTGGTCGGCCTCGGGCAAGGACTCGAAGGGCTTCAGAAGGGAACGCTGCCGCCGCGCAGCGTGGCCATTACGTTTGACGACGGCTGCTACGACTTTTATTCGCAGGCCTACCCGCTGCTGACGAAGTACGGATTTCCGGTCACGGTTTATCAAACCACGTATTACAGCGACTATCAGAAGCCGATCTTCAATCTGTTCTGCTCTTATCTGCTGTGGAAGCGGCGTGGCGAGGTGTTGAACCAGGGGTTCGAACTGGGGGTGGAATCTCCCATGGATCTGCGCAGCGAAGCCAGTCGCCATCAGATCGTGCTGAAATTGGTGAAAGGCTCGGAGGCGCAAGGCCTGACCGGCGCCGAGAAGAATGAAATCACCACCCGGCTTGCCGCGTTACTCGGCGTCGACTACGAGAAACTGACGGCCAAGAGGATCCTTCAGCTCATGACCGGGCAGGAGATCGCGGAGCTGGCCCGCAGGGGAGTCGATTTTCAGCTGCACACTCACCGCCATCGCACGCCGGAGCAGGAAGATCTGTTCCGCAAGGAGATCGACGACAACCGCAACCGGCTGCAGCAGATTGTCGGGTCAACGGCGACTCACTTCTGTTATCCGAGCGGAATATACAAAACGGAGTTTCTCAGCTGGCTGCGGGAGGAGCAGGTTGTGTCGGCGACGACCTGCGACGCCGGGCTGGCGTCTGCCGAGAGCGATCCCTTGCTGTTGCCGCGGCTGGTGGACACAGCGGCCCGGAGCGCACTGGAGTTCCGGAGCTGGCTCGACGGAATAGGACCAGTCCTGGCGCTGCAGAAGACCGCTCCCCAGCGTTATGTGCCTCGGGACTAGCCGCTGATCGCTATTCCGGGCGCGAGGCGCCGGCGGGAATGTGCCCGCTGACTCTCGCGAGCAGCTCTTCCTCGAGTTGCGGAGCGCAGGCCAGCAGGCCTGAAAGCAGGGGATTCTTCTGGTTGCACCTCAGGCGGGCGTTGTCGAGAGTGCGGACGTAGCCTCCCGCGCTGTCGACCAGGGCCGCGCCGGCGGCCACATCCCACTCGTTCTTGGGCGTGAGGGTGAAAGTCACGTCGGCCAAACCGGCCGATACCAGGGCAAGCTTGTATGCCACCGAACCCATCGGCCGGATCCGGAATGCGGGATTGTCGAACGCCTTCCACTCCCCGCGTTTTACTTCGCTGCGGCTGGCGAGAATGAGAGCACCCTCGAGGCTGGTCCGCTCACTGGGTTTTGCGGGCTTGCCGTTGTAGGTGACGCCGCAATCGATGGCGCCGAGAAAAATCTCGTTGGTGGCGGGGTTCGAGATGCCGCCGGCTACCGGCTTGCCATCCTCGACCATTCCCACGGAAACGCAGAATTCGGGAATGCCGGCCACGAACTCGCGGGTTCCATCGAGAGGATCGACCACCCAGACCCGCCGCTTGCCGAGGCGCGTAAGATCGTCTGCACTCTCTTCTGACAGCCAGCCTTCACCGTCGCGCAACAGTTCCTGGCGCAACACCGCGTCGACCGCCCTGTCAGCTTCGGTGACAGGATCGTGCCCGGCCTTGAATTCGGCCGCAATGGCGCCGGCGGTAAACCGGCTCAGAACCGCGCGTCCCACCTCCAGGGCGGACTGGATACGGCGCAGAATGTCGGCATAAGCAGATTGGGTCATGAAGGTCTCAGGTGAAAGTCAGGCCAGCAGCATGCGCGCTCCGGTCGCCAGCAGCACGGTGCAGAGGATTCGTCGCAGCCACAATACCGGAACCCGCGTGCTCAACTGCGAACCCAGCACGCCGCCGGGAATCGATCCGATCAACAGCCCGGCTACCAGGCGGGGATCGATGTTTCCCATTTTCCAATGCAGCAGGCTGGTTACGCCGGTCAGCGCCACGGCATGCACAATGTCGGTGCCGACCATGACTTTCGGGGGGAAACTGTAGAACATAAGCAGCAGCATCATGATAATGCTGCCCGAGCCGACTGACGTCATTCCCACCAGGTAGCCGGCGAGCAGGCCAATGAACGACATGCCCACGAAGGATTTCATGGTGGGAGGACGGTTGGCCACGTGATCTTCGATCCGCGTCTGAAACAGCAGCAGGATCGGAATGCAGATCAGCAGGATTCCCACGGCATTGGTGATGAAGGTGTTCACTCCGCTGCCGTAAACGTCGCGCAGGTGTTTCAGGAAGCTTACCCCGAGAATCGATCCCGGTATGCTGCCCCCCGCCAGCGCCAGCACCACCTTGCGGCGCACCGTGCCTTTTTTCAGATGCACCCAGCTGGAACCGATCTTGGTCGCGAAGTTGAACAGGGCGTCGGAACCGACGGCGACGATGGGAGGCACCTTGAGTCCGAAGATCAGGAGCGGCAACAGCAATACCCCGCCCCCCAATCCGGTTAGGCCGATCAAGGTGCCGACCACAAAACCGATCACGATTTTGATGGCGAAATCCATCGCAGGATCGCTTCGAAATCAATTGATCGTTCGCACTACGACTGTCCGTTCGGCCCGATGAACCCTTCCCGCTCCAGGTGGAGGATAATTTCCTGGGCCGCCTCTTCCGGAGTCAGGTCCGCGGTGTTAATCACCACTTCGGCGTCCTTGGGCACTTCATACGGGTCGGAGACTCCGGTGAACTCTTTCAGAATTCCGGCGCGCGCCTTGGCGTACAGGCCTTTGCGGTCACGCTGCTCGCAGACTTCCACGGGCGTCGCGATGTGCACCAGGACGAAGCCTCCGTGCGGCTCGATCATCTCGCGCACCTGGCGCCGCACCGCGTCGTAAGGCGCGATGGGAGCACAGATGGCGATGCCGCCGTTCTTGGTGATCTCCGAGGCCACGTAGCCAATGCGACGGATGTTGATATCGCGGTGCTCTTTCGAGAAACCCAGCTCCGACGACAGGTGCTTGCGCACCAGGTCACCGTCGAGCAGCGTCACCGGACGCCCGCCGGTTTCCAGGAACTTGGTCAGCAGCACGTTGGCGATGGTGGACTTGCCCGATCCCGAAAGACCGGTGAAGAAGACGGTGACGCCCTGCCGGTGGCGCGGCGGAAAGCTGCGCCGCAGCTCGTGCACCACTTCCGGATAGGTGAACCAGTTGGGAATCTCGCCGCCTTCATTCAGCCGCCGACGCAACTCCGTACCGGAGATGTTAAGCACGCGCGACCCGTTCTTCACTTCGTTGTCGGGAACGTAACGGTCTTCATCCTCGAGGTACACCATCATGTTGAACGGAACCATGGTGACCCCGATATCGGCCTCGTTCTTCTTGAACAACTCCTGGGCTTCGTAGGGGCCGTAGAACGGCTTGCCGTTGGTGTCGTTGCCCGGACCGGCGTGGTCGCGTCCGACGATGAAGTGGGTGCAGCCGTGATTCTTGCGGATAAGCGCGTGCCAGATGGCCTCGCGTGGGCCTCCCATGCGCATGGCCAGCGGCAGCAGTGAGAGTTTCGCGGTTCCCTGCGGGTACTTGGAGATCAGCAGCTGATAGCAGCGGACGCGGGTGAAATAATCCACGTCACCCGGCTTGGTCATGCCGACCGAGGGATGGATCAGGAGATTGGCTTCCACCTTCTTGGCGGCGCGGAAGGTGAGTTCCTGGTGCGCGCGGTGCATGGGGTTGCGGGTCTGGAACGCCACCACCCGCCGCCAGCCGAGGCGGGCAAATTCCGCCCGCACCTCCGCCGGGGTCAGACGCAAGGAGCGAAAGTCATAGTGCGATGGCCCCTGCAACCCCTCGATCTTCCCGCCGACGTACCAGGGGTTCGAGCGCTCGAGCAGGTAGTTCACCCCGGGATGCGCCGCGCTGGTCGTGCCGAACACCGACTGCGCTTCCGCGTTGCGATCCGGTTGCCACACATCTTCCACGTTCAGCACCGCCAGCATGACGCCCTCAGGATCCCGCAACGCGATTCTGCTGCCCGGCGTGAGCGTCCTGGCAAAAGCCTCGCTTACGTCCAGGGTGATGGGCATGGGCCAGAGAACTCCGCTGGCCAGGCGCATGCTTGTCGAAACCCCTTCATAGTCGGCGCGGGTCATGAAACCCCGCAGCGGAGAAAATCCTCCGCTCATCAGCAACTCGAGATCGCACACCTGGCGCTGGGTCAGGTCCCAGGAGGGCCATTCGCGGGAGTGAGCTTTTAGTTCTGTGGCACGTTCGGGTTGGGCAATAAGGTTAACTAGTTCTCCGCCGTGTGGCGCAATCAGATGACTGGTTGAAGCGGTCAAATCCGTGAACCTCCCAGGTTCGTATTGGTCTTGCCTCGTTGGCCTGGATTTATTCCAGACAACTCACTATGAAGGGTTCTGCTCTAGCAGAAACTGAAGGAAAGCGTTTCCGTTTTCCCTGCCAGCCTGCTCCGCTGGCGCCAGGTGCGACGATCCCTGCGGAGCAAATGTTTACAGAAAAGCTACGCTGCAATTCACATGCCTTCGAACGTCGCTTTCTCCCATTCTAGACGAAAGGAAACAAAGGCGATTAGAAAAATAAACATTCATGCACAAAAGATCGAACTCCCGATGCTGCAAATGTTTGCGTTAAAAATGCTGTTCTCTGTGCACGTCTTTGTCCATGCATTTCGGTCTCCGCCAGATTACCTTCGTTACCTCCGCCAGATTGCCGGGAGTGCGATTTATCCGCCCTGTTATCAGTTGGTTACGTGGGTGCTCAAGGGCAAATGGCAGGCACCCGTGTACGGTAAAATCGAATCGGCTTCTTTCCTCACGCCCAATACCTGTCGATGAGCAGGAACTGGATCAAGACGAGCCTTATGGCCACCGGCGCCACCCGTCTGGCTGGCAAATGGAAGGGACCGGGCGCGGCCATCCTGATGTATCACTCGGTGCTCGATGACCCGCAGCGCGAAAGCCAGACCCTGGGCAAGATCATCCATTCGACCGCCGTATTTTCCCGCCACATGGAATTGATCGCGCGGGAATATGTCCCGGTTTCGCTCGCCGAAGTGGCATGTGCCCTGGCCGACGGCAAAGAACTGAAACCCAGGTCGGTGGTGGTGACCTTCGACGACGGCTACAGCGACAATTGCGAGGTGGCCATGCCCATCCTCAACCGCATCGGTATTCCCGCCACCTTCTACGTCACGGTGGAGTGCGTGGAAACCGCGACACTGCCCTGGCCCAGCCGCCTGCGGCACGCCTTCTATACTACCCGAAAAATATCGTGGAACGATATGAATTCCGGCTGGCCCCTGGCGGACCAGGCGCAGCGCGACAAGGCTTTTCTTGAGGCTTGCGACCGTTGCGCCGGGCTGGCCGGGGAGCGGCAGGAAGATTTTGTGGCCGGGATTGAAAGGACTCTCGAAGTAGACGGGCAGGGAACCTCGCGCCAGCTCATGATGACCTGGGACCAGGTGCGGGAACTGGTCACGAACGGCCACATCGTCGGTTCCCATACTCTGACCCATCCCAACCTGGCCTACCTCGAAGAGCCCGTTGCCCGAAGGGAGTTAGCGGATTCCAGGCGGCGGCTGGAAAATGCCTTGCACACACCGGTGGTGCATTTCTCTTATCCTTGTCCGGCATTGTCGCCGCACTGGAGCCGGAGCACGCGCGAGTGGAGCCGGGAAGCCGGCTACCAGACGGCGGTTACAACCCAGGGAGGCGCGGTACGCAGGAACGACGACCCCCTGGCCCTGCGCCGGGTCCGGCCGACCAAGGAACTGGACGGACTGCGGTGGAACCTGGAATGTACCTTCCTCGGGAGAGCGATGTGAGCCGGCGACGGAGCATGCCGACCATTGGCTAGAATCCTCGTTCTCGACGGTCACGCCGCCGCCGCTCTGGCCTTCACCCGATCGTTGGGGAGAGCGGGCCACTGGGTTGCCGTCGGAGCCAACCATGGCATCCTCGCCCCCGCGAAGCTTTCGAAGTACTGCAGCGCGCACCTCGAATACCCCGTTTCGACCGCCGACGCCGCTGCATTTCAGTCGGCGGTCGCCGAGTACGCAACCGCGAACAAGATCGATCTGATCATCCCCATCACCGATTGGACTGTCCTGCCGCTTTCTCATCAACGGGACCGTTGGGCAGGTGTTGCCAGGGTGGTGCTGCCTTCTCCCCAGGCTGTGGCGGCGGCTTCCGACAAGTATGCGACGGTCGAACTTGCCCGTTCCGTGGGGATTCCCGTACCCTCCACCTGGCTGATTGCCTCTCCCTCTGACCTCGAAGCCCTTCCCCAAATGGCTTTTCCCGTCGTAGTGAAGGACCGCTTCTCTGTGCGCTGGGTCGGGGAACAGGCGGTCTTCGGTTCGGTGGGGTATGCCTACACGCGAGCAGAGCTGTCACGAAAGGTGACAGACAGGTTGTGCGAGGCGGGCGACGTGCTGGTGCAGGAGTTTGTGCGCGGCACAGGCATCGGGTTCTCCTGCTTCTCCCTGGGGGGACAGATGCACATCCCGTTTCAGTGGGAGCGAGTGCGGGAAACCGATCCGCGCGGCTCAGGCAGCAGCGCACGGCGCTCGATCGCCGTGAGTCCTGAGGTTCGAGACTTCAGCGCCGAACTGATCCGGCGCGCGGGATTCGAAGGCATTGCCATGGTGGAATTCAAGCGCGAACCAGTTTCCCGACGTCCGGTGCTGATGGAGATCAATGGCCGTCCCTGGGGCTCGATTCAGCTGGCCATTGCGAGTGGTGTGGACTATCCACGGTATGTGGCGGAATGGTGGCTGGCGCATGCCGTGCCGCCCCTCGACCTGTCTTTCAGGACGGGCATCACCTGCCGCCGTATGGCCGGCGAATTGACACATCTCGAAAACCTGAGACGGGGAACGCCTCCCGGCTGGCCTGTGCCCTATCCGCCCTTCTGGAGCAGCCTGATGAAGATCGCCGTCCCCTGGTATCCGGGTTTACGCTACGACGATTTCGCTTCTTCCGATCCGCGGCCGGGAGCGGCCGAGATCGCAAACTGGTTCCGCATCCGGCTGAGGAAGCGCGCCGCGAAGAGCTAACCGCCGTGCGACGCGTTGTGGCTCAGGGGCGCATGTCCGGCGGACTGGGACGAGGCGCTGACCAACTCATAGCCCAGGGAACCCATGGTATCTCCCCACGCGGTCTCAATTGCGGCAACCGCACGCTCTGACAAGATGGATTTCCAGCCGCCGGTCGTGGCGGTTCGCACAAAAGGCTTGTCGAGCCGCGTTTGCCTGGTGAGAACCCAGCGGGCGCCCTGCTGTTTCTCGAGCGCACGCATTCGATCCGGAGAGCTTAACTCCACCGCCCGCTGCAATTTCGCGGAACTCAAGTCGAGATCGCGGAAGGAACACTCTTGAAGGAAGGCTCCGATCCGCAGCAGTTGTCCGGCGGGGTTCTTCTTCATCTCCTCGTACCTGAGCACCAGGAATCCCGGATGGTTCTGCCGCAGAGCCAGCCAACTGCGGACGTTCTCGTCCCAGGAGCCCCATCGCCTGTCGAATTCGGCGGCGATGAAGCGCGGAATGAAGTCGTCCATGGGATAGTCGTCGCGGATGTTCCCGGCCTTCACGTTGTGATGATAGAAACTGACGGCGACGTCGCGTGGATCGCGCACAATATAGATCATGCGCTGATAGCGCGGATCGAAGCACTCGTGGCTTTTCAGAATGCGAGGCCGCGGAAGAGCACGCATGACGTGATCCGGGTTGAAATAGATCTCCGGAATGCGAGCTTCGACATTGGCAAAGGTTGTGGGTTCGTCGCCGTAAATCAGATTGCTGATGAGAAACCGGGTCCAGGTGTTTCCCGAGCGGGGATACGAGATGATGAAGACGTCGTCGGGATAGACCGTGAGCGCGCGCCCGGCCCGTTGCTTGCCCGTGAGCACGCGACCCACCGCACCTGCGGCTCGAACCAGCTTCTGGAAGCTTCCGTCAGCGTGCGGCATAAGGTCTCTCAATCGAACTCTGAACCGGTTGCCCGGCGCTGAGTTCGTAGCCCAGCGCCTCCATCGTGGCTCCCCAATGGCCCTCAATTTGCTCCACGGAGGCGGACGACAGATGCTTCCGCCAGCCTCCTGCCTTGGCTTCGCGAACAAAAGGTATGTCTTCGCGCGTCCCTTTGGTTGCGGTCCACTGCTGCCATTGCTGCTTCTCCAAAGTCTGCATGTTTCTTGCCGAACTCAGCTGGATCGCGCGCTCGACTCTCTCCGCACTGAGATCAATCTCAAGAAGCGCACCAAGTTTGGCTAACTCCCCATGCGGATTCGCCAGAAGGTCCTCGTAGCGAATCAAATGATAGTTGCCGCGACCACGCCGCATCCGTATCCAGCTTGCCGTGTGATCCTCCCATGAGCCCATCCGGTCGGCGTAGGGAACTACATTGGCCGCGATGAAGCGTGTGACGAAGTCGTCAAGAGGAAAGCCATCGCCGAGAACGCGCGTCTTCAAGCAGTAGTGGTAGAAGGAAACGGCAACGTCCCTTGGGTCCCGGACCAGGTGGATCACGCGGGGATAACGAGGATCGAAGCATTCGTGGCTCTTCATGACGCGCGGCAGTGAGCGAAGTCTGCGGTCTGAGTAGTCATAGATACTCGGCACCAGTCGAGTCACATTGGTGAAGTTGACGACTTCCTGCTGATGAATCAGATTTCCCAGCAAAAAGCGCGCCCAGGTGCTCCCTGACCGCACATAGGAGACCAGGAACGTATCGTCGCCGAACACGGTGAGATTCCGTCCGGCCGGGGTTCTTCCCAAGGCAACCGAGCTAACGGCTTTGACGTAGCTGCCTATACGATCCGCCGTTCTATTCATCCATCCTCCACAACTCCCCAGCCGGCATCACGGCCGGCAGCCCAGGCTTCAACGAATTCGTCGCGTCGCAGGCTCGCGGTCAGGCCACAGGCTCTCCGCCAGGTTATGAATGCAATTCTGCAATACCGCGTAACACTGACGCGCCCCGTCCTGGTCACCAAAGTACGGATCTGCGATCTCCCGGCAGTACTGCTGGCCATCGGCATAGGCGCTCAACATGAAAACCTTGTCGCGCGCTTCGGGAAACAGCGAAACCAACTCCGCCTTGTTCTGAAAATCCATGGCCAGGATCGCGTCTGCCTGATCCGCCATCTCGTGCGTCAGAAGCTGCGACTGATGCTGATCGAGGGGCAGCCCCAGTTCCCGCGCCGCGATCAGGGCCCGAGGATGCGCCGGAGATCCCGGGGTCGCATGAATTCCCGCGGAACTCACCCGAATCCCGTCCTGATGCCGTTCCCCGAGCGCCCGTTTGAACATGAGTTCAGCCATCGGGCTGCGCATGATGTTGCCGAAACAGACAAAAATAAAAGAACGTGCGCGGGGAGAAATTCTTCCGCTGTTGGCCGACCGGACGCCGAGTGCATCCATCATCCGCAAGCGGGCATAAATCGGCCCGGCTGCCGGGCCGAGACGCAAATAGATTCCGAGCTCCTTCCGCCAACTCTCGGGAACAAGCGGCCGCAGGACCCGCTTCAGGGCCGGCTGTGCGGTCTCCGGGGAGACGCTTTCCTTCATTTGGCTACGCCTCCTCCCTGGACCTGTTCAGCCAAGGCCCGCGAGGGCGCCGGGGCTTGCCTGTCCTGCGAAAAATCGCTCACCTGATATGCCCGACGAGTCCAGACTGCCCACAAGACTCCGATCCCATACACCACCGAACCGGCGGCAAGCTGCGTGGCCAGCTGCACATAATTGTGCGCCACGAACCAATGACGCATCCACAGAAGCGTGACCACGAGCGGAGCGCAAAGTGCCAGCGGCAACACGAAGGCTTCCCGCAGGTACCTGCCCAGCGGAATCCGCAACAGGCGGCAGAGATGATGGGGCAGGAAGAACAGCATGCTGCAGGTGAGAGGAATGGCAGTGCCGATGGCATCGCCCAGGATGCCAAAACGCCGCACCAAAAGTATACTCAAAACCAGATTGGCCCCTCCCTCAGCCAGCGCTACCCAGGCCCAGGTCCGGTGCCTGCCTATGCCAAACAGGACCCGGCCTGAGGCCGCCTGCGCCAGCATTAAGGTCGAGGGAATGAGCAGCACCAGCAGCACGGGATAGCTGGTGGCGACGTAGCGTTTCCCCACCCAGGCCTCGATGACCGATTTCCCCAGAATAATCAGCATCGCCGAGATGGGGAATATGACCATAGCGCACGCGCGATTGCCGGCCACGAAAATCTTCCGCACGCGCGCCAGGTCGCCGGTTGCGTCCGACTGGCTCGACATGGGAACGAACACTTGTGCCAGACTGCTCACAACTTCGGTCGCGTAATCGACCAGCCGTGAACCTATCGCGAAGTAGGTAATGGCCGCGGAAGAGAGGAATGTGCCGATGACCAGGGCGTCGGTTTTGAAACGCAACCTCCCGGCCACAATGATCATGAAGGTGGGGCCGCCGTAGGTCGCAATCTTTCTCAATGTGGCGCGGTCCACGTAGTGGCGGGAAAGCTCGAGCGGCAGCAGATGGAGGACAAATAGAGCGTTGAGGGTGGCCGTGATCAAGGGAAGGCCCGCAGTGATCAGCGCCACCGAGAGCAGACCTCCGCCATGCTTGAGCACGATGATGATCAGCAGGGCCCGCAGCAGAATCGAAGTAACGCTGGTAAAGTTCAGAAGGTAGAAACGTTGCAGGCCTTCCAGAATCCCGCCGAACACACCAAGAGGAAATCCCAGGGCGACTGATGCTCCCACCATCAGGAACAACCAGCGGGCCGTAACAAGGAAATCTGGCGACACACGAAAGAGGGAACTGACAAAAAATGCGCCCACCCCGGTCAACAGCAAACAAACCAGGCACACTGCGCTGTAACTGGTAAGGGCGGTGCTGATCAGTCGATTCAGCTGTTCGTGGTCGTCGACTGCCGAGTACTTGGCTACGTAGCGCACAATCGACGAGCGTATGCCCAGATCGAACAGGCCGTAGTAGCCGGTCACGGAGAAAATCAACACCCAGAGTCCGAAGGCATCATCTCCGAGATGGTGGAGGATGTACGGGGAGATGAAGATGCCTACCAGGACGTTGATTCCCAGGGCAAACCAGCTGGACCCGACATTTTTCAGGATTTCGGTTTTAGAAAACGTTTTCATGCAATCCGCTGATCTCGATCCGATCCGGCTCTTGGTGGCACAGTAACCTCGACTGCCACTGCCGCCGCGAGTTCGGGACCGAGACTCAGGTTCTCCAGTTGCCAACGGTGCGCTTCGGACGCATCCCGGCGGGTGGCGGCTAACTGGGCGCGATCATCCACAGAAACGTCGAACTGGTCGAGGGGATGAGAGAGGCCTTCTCCGCGTGCTTTGATGTAGGCTTCCTTGCGCGTCCAGATGCGGAAGAAAGCGGTGTGGCGCTCGCAGGCGGGAAGGCCATCGAGGGCGGTGCGCTCCGCGATGGAGAAAAACCGCCCGGCGACTTCGTCCAGCCGGAAGTCCGCGCGAATCCGTTCGACGTCCACGCCGATTCGCCGTCCCCGCGTGAATCCGAAAACAGCCATCCCTTCCGTGTGCGAAACGTTAAACTCGAGCGGACTTTCGCTGAGGCCGGGTTTGCCATGGCTTGAATAGCAAAAGGAGATCTCGCCCGGGGAAAGCGAAAGGTAGGAAGCCAGCAATCGCCGCAAGGTCGCCCGGGTCAGAGCAAACTGGGCGCGGTGCTTTTCGAAGCGAAAGCGCGACGCGCGTTCGCGTTCCTCGGGAGAGAGCAGGTCTTCGACAGGCTCGCGCATGGCACGATCATCGAGCGCGAGAGTCCAGATATGGACGTCGTCATTCGCGAGGCGCACGGCCCCAGGATCGTCCCCGCCGGAAGCCACGGGACAAACCGTAACCTGGATAGCGCGATCAGCGGCCACTGTCATCTAGTAGGTCCTTTCCCCAGGGCCGGCGCTGTTCTCGCGATCCTCTCCCTTGGGGCGGGGCGAGTGTCCATTGGTTTCGAGCACCCGGTCCATACACGCGGCAAGTTTTTGCCCGAGAATGCGAACGTACGGCTCGCGCAGGATTTCGAGATGGTGAAAATCGATTTCGTAGATCTCGACCCCGCTCTCGCTGCGGGCCCCCCAGCCCATCTGCGGATCGTCCACATAATAGAAAGGCTGTTTGGGGCGTTTGAACAACGCAATTGGCGCCCGGAATCGACGGGGGACAAAATTCTGCGGCCAGTAGGCCTCTTGCCAGTCGGTGCGCGCCGGAATCCTGCCGGTGACGTTGCCAATCTTGTTGCGGGCCACTCGTCCATAGGTCTGAAGCTGTTCGCCAAGGCGGGCTCTCCGCAGGGAGCGCAGCCGTTGCTGATAGTAGTACAGTCGCCAGCGCCAGGGGTCCTGGGAATGCTGCAATACCCAGGTGTCAAAGATGGCAAACAGGCCGACTTTTTGTCCCTGCGCCTCGAGTTCCCAAATCATCCTCTCGGCGATCTGTACTCCTTCGCACATTCCGCCAAAGCAGTAAGGGCCCTGGGGCTGGACGGCCCGCATCGCGGCGATATATTCCTGCGAAAGTTGCCGCAGCTCATCTTCGGTGAAGGGCCGCCGCTCCACCACCGGTTCCTGGGCCTGCAGCTTGTAAAGTGGTTGATCCGCACCCATATGGCGGGCGAGAAGCGCATAACCCAGCGTATCGACACCGGGGGATGCCACGGCGAAGAATGGCAGTCCGCCATTGCCCGCCTGGATTTCCATGACCACCGGATCGGGACTGGCCTCCGAACCTTCGCGCAAAATCTGCGCCAGGGATTCGACCGTCGCTCCGCGGAACAATGCCGAGAGGGGAATCTGCCGGCCGGTTACCTTTTCCACCTCCGCCAACAGGCGCGCCGCCAGCAGCGAGTGTCCTCCCAGATCAAAAAAGTTGTCGGTGATACCTATTTGCGGCAGCCCCAGAACCTTCTGCCAAATCTTCACCAGCATCAATTCCAGCTGGTCGCGGGCGGCCACCGATCCCAGGCTCTCCATCTGCGACCAATCCGGCGAAGGCAGCGCCCGGCGGTTGACTTTTCCATTCGGAGTGAGGGGCAGGCTGTCGAGCTTCACGAAGATGCCGGGCACCATGTACTCCGGCAAGCTTCCCTTCAAATGTTCGCGCAGGCTGGCGGTGCCCGGATCTTCACCGGGCTTGGGAATGATGTACCCCACCAGTCGCTTGTCACCTGGCCGGTCCTCTCGCACAATCACCACGCCTTGCTGAACGCCGGGATGTTGCGCGAGGACGGACTCGATTTCTTCCAGCTCAATCCGGAAACCGCGCACCTTGACCTGGAAATCTGCACGTCCCAGGAACTGGATGTTGCCGTCCGCCAGATACTTTGCCAGGTCTCCCGTGCGGTAGATGCGCTCGCCCCGGCGGAAGGGGTCGGCTTGAAATTTCTCGGCGGTAAGATCGGGACGATTCAAGTATCCGCGGGCGACGCCGTCTCCACCGATGTAGAGCTCTCCGGGCACTCCGATCGGCACCGGCCTCTTGCGCCCGTCAAGCACGTACATGGCCGTGTTCGCGATGGGCGTGCCGATGGGAGCGGTATTGGCCAGCGTGCTCGTCACGCGATAGACCGAAGACCAGATGGTGGTTTCGGTCGGACCGTACATGTTCCAGAGTTCGGCGCACCGCGAAAGCAACTGGTCGGCGAGATCTGCGGGAAGGGCTTCGCCCCCGCATAGAACCTTCAAGTGGGAGCTGCCTTTCCATCCGCTCTCAATCAGCATCCGCCAGGTTGCAGGGGTCGCCTGCAACACCGTGGCTCGCGAGCGTTCGAGCAGAGCGATAAGCTCCCGGCCGTCGGCCGCCTGCTCCCGCGAAGCCAGTACCACGCGGGCCCCGGTAATGAGAGGCAGGTACAGTTCGAGCCCCGCGATGTCAAATGACAAAGTGGTGACCGCCAGAAGCGTGTCCGCGGGCTTCAGTCCCGGCTCACTGCTCATGCTGATGAGAAAATTCACCAGGTTGCGGTGCTCGATCTGCACTCCCTTCGGTTTTCCCGTAGAGCCGGAAGTGTAGAGAACATAGGCAAGATCCGCAGGCGACCGAGGACCGTCCGGATTCCTTATTCCCTCCCGTGCGATGGTCTCCCAGTCTCGATCCAGGCAAACCACCCGGGCGCGGTGGGCGGGGAGAGTGTCAACCAGCGCCTGCTGAGTCAAAAGAACCGGCGCCTGCGCGTTTTCCAGGATGAACCCGATACGATCCCTGGGATATGCCGGATCGAGCGGAACATAGGCTCCACCCGCCTTGAGAATTCCCAGAATGCCGGCCACCATGTCGAGTGAGCGTTCCACGTATATGCCGACCAGCACATCAGGACCAACGCCAGCTTTGCGGAGATGATGTGCAATCCGGTTGGCGCGCTCATTCAGCTGGCGATAACTGAGTTGCTCATCCCGGAAGACCATCGCCACCGCGTTCGGGGTCTTTCCCGCTTGAGCTTCGAACAGTGTGACAACCGATGCCGTGCGGGGATACTCCGCGGTGGTGCTATTGAATTCCACCAGAAGCTTGCGCTCCTCGGATTCGGTAAGCAGCGGAAGATCCGCGATGCGCTGTTCGGGATCAGCGGCGATCGCCTCCAGCAGCCTCCGGAAGTGGCCCATCAGGCGAATAACGGTCGCTTCGTCGAAAAGATCCGTGTTGTAACCAAAAGTCGCTTTCAGGCCGTTGGCTCGCTCGACCAGCGTGACAGAAAGATCGAACTTCTCACTGCCACCTTCCACCTGGAAAGGAACGGGCGTGAGGCCGTGCATCTTCCACTCTTCGCGCGGCAGATTCTGCAACGCGAACAAGACCTGAAACAGGGGGTTGCGGCTCAAATCGCGTTCTGGCTTGAGTTCTTCCACCAGCCGCTCGAAAGGCACTTCCTGGTGGGCATATGCGCCCATCGCCGTCTTTTTGGCACGCCGCAGGAGCTCCACGAAAGTCGGGTTTCCGGAGAGGTCCATTCGCAATACCAGCGTGTTCACGAACAACCCGATCAGCTTCTCGACCTCGGGGTAGTTGCGCCCAGCGATGGGCGTACCCACGACGACATCGTCCTGGCCGCTGTAGCGCTGCAGCAGAATGTCAAAGGCCGCCAGCAGCGTCATAAACGGCGTGACGCCATGGAGCCGGCTGATTTCCTCGAGACGCTCGAGCAGCGGCCGCCCAAAAATCTCGGTGCGCGCGCGCCCCCGGAAGGTTTGCATCGGTGGACGAGGCCGGTCGGTGGGCACATCAATGCTGGCAGGCGCACCCGCCAGCGCTTCTCGCCAGTAGCTCAGTTCCTGTTCGAGCGCGTGTCCCTCGAGGGTCTTTCGCTGCCACGCGGCAAAGTCGACATATTGAACCGGCAGGTCCGGCAACCTGAGGGATTCACCGCCGCGGGCGGCCTCGTAGTGCATTGCCATTTCATGCAGGAAAGTGCCCGCCGACCACCCGTCAAAGACGATGTGATGAACCGTAATGAGTAAGACAAAGTCCTCTTCACCCACACGCAGAACCTTGGAACGAATCAACGGACCGTGCGCCAGGTGAAAGGGCTTGCGGGCTTCCTCTCCGGCCAGTCGCAGAGCCCGCTCCTCGCGTTCTGTCGCCGGCTTTTTGCTCAGATCCACTACGGCCAGCTTCAGCGGTTGATGCGGAAGCACACGCTGCATCGGTTCGCCGTTTTCCGAGTGGATTTCAATGCGCAGAATCTCATGTCGGAGCAGGACTTCATTGATCGCCTGCTCCAATGCCGAAATATCCAGAATCCCATTTAGCCGCAAGCTGATGGGTACGTTGTAGGCAGGACTGTTCGGCTCCAACTGGTCGAGGACCCAGAGTCTCTGTTGCGCGAACGACAGGGGAAAGGACTGCTGCGCGACTCTGTCTCGTGGAAGCTGGGGAATGTTCAACTCCCGGACTCGAGTGTCGGGCGCTTTTGGCATGCTTATTTCCTTGGCCAACTCGGAGATGGTTGGATGTTCAAACAAGCTGCGCAATGGTACATGTGCCCCAAGTCTGTTCTGAATTCGTGAGACCACTTGTGTGGCCAGCAGGGAATGCCCCCCCAGCTCGAAGAAGTTCGAATGAATGCCAATCTCGGAAATGTGCAGCACGCCCTCCCAGATTTCGGCGATCGCCTTCTCGATCTCCGTCCGGGGTAAAGCAAGATCCTCTTCCACAACCGCCTGAGGTGGCGGTAAGGCTTTGCGATTGATCTTCCCGTTGGGGGTAAGCGGCAATGAATCGAGGGCGACGAAGATTCCCGGTACCATGTATTCCGGCAGGCTCTCGCGCAGAAATGATCTGAGCTCGCCAGTCGCAGGATTGTCCCCCTTTGTCGGCACGATGTAGCCCACCAGTCTCTGATCCCCAGGTATATCCTCGCGAACGGTCACGACCGCCTGTTGTACGCAGGAATGCTGGGATAAGGCCGCTTCAATTTCGCCCAACTCGATGCGGAATCCGCGCACTTTTACCTGGAAGTCAGTCCTTCCCAGGTATTCGAGGTTGCCGTCGGGCAGATAGCGGGCGAGATCGCCCGTACGGTAAAGACGCGAACCCTCGAAGTGACGGAAAGGATCGGGGACAAATCTTTCCGCCGTCAGTTCGGGATGATTCAGATAACCACGGGCCACGCCATCTCCGCCAATGTATAGTTCACCAGCCGCTCCAATGGGCACCGGTTGCCGCTGTGCGTCGAGAACGTACAACGCGGTGTTGGCCACGGGGCGGCCGATGGGGGCTACACAGGCCAGAGGAGACTTCACCCGGTATAGCGTTGACCAGATGGTGGTTTCCGTCGGCCCGTACATGTTCCACAGCTGTGCGCATCGCGGCAACAGCTGGTTGGCCAAATCAGGCGGCAGCGCTTCACCGCCACATAGAACGCGCAAGGATGGCGTTCCCTGCCAGCCTGCTTCAAGCAGCATGCGCCAGGTCGCCGGCGTTGCCTGCATGAGCGTTGCTTTCGATGCCTGCAACCGCTTGAGCAGTTGCTCGCCATCGGCAGCCTCTTCTCGGAAAGCCAGTGCGATTTTTGCCCCGGAGACCAGGGGAAGATACAACTCCAGCCCGGCGATATCGAACGAGAGCGTGGTAACCGCCAACAGCGTATCCTGCTCGCTAATTCCCGGGGTTCTCTGCATGCTCAGCAGAAAATTCACCAGGTTACGATGTTCAATCTCGACTCCTTTGGGTTTGCCGGTTGAGCCGGAGGTGTAAAGGACATAGGCCAGATTCCGGGGAGTGATCGGCGAAGGAAAATCCTCTGCGCTTTCCTCTGCCACCGCGTCCCAGTCCGCGTCCAGGCAAACCATCTTCGTCGTATTCGCAGGCACAGCGTTCGCCAGAGAAGAGTCGGTCAAAAGTAAGGGAGCTTTTGCATCCTCGAGAATGAATGCAATCCGGTCCTTCGGATAGGAAGGATCCAGCGGCACGTACGCGCCTCCGGCCTTCAGGACGCCAAGCAGGGCGACCACCATATCGACGGAACGCTCGAGGCACAGTCCTACCAGAATCTCGGGGCCGACACCCTGTTTGCTCAGGTAGCGCGCAAGCTGGTTGGAGCGCGCATGCAATTCTTCGTAGGTGATCTGCCGATCGCCGAAATCGACTGCCACGTGGTGCGGACGTTTCCTCGCCTGCGCGGCAAAAAGCTCGGGAAGCGAACATTGGGGGATTGGTGCTTTCGTGGAGTTCCAATCGACCAGGAGTTCCTGGCGCTCGTCCGGGCTGAGCAAAGGAAGATCCGCGATGGTTCGTCCGGCATCCTCCGCGATGGCCTGCAGCAAAATCTGGAAATGCTCGAGCATGCGGCCGATCGTCGCAGCATCGAATAGATCCGTGTTGTATTCGAAGGTCGCGCGCAGGCCGTCTCTGGTCTCGAGGAGAATGAGCGTCAAATCAAACTTGGATGTCTCGCCCGCGACCGGGAATGAACCCACCCTCACATTGCCCATCTCCTGTCCCGCGGTCGGCACGTTCTGCAAAATTAACATCACCTGGAACAGGGGGTTGCGGCTCATGTCGCGCACCGGCGACAATTCCTCCACCAGCTTTTCGAAGGGCAGATCCTGGTGCGCGTAGGCGCCCATCGCAGCCATTCGCACACGCTGGAGAAGATTCGAGAAGGTCGGGTTGCCTGACAGATCGGTTCGCAGCGCGAGCGTGTTCACGAAGAATCCGATCAGCTTTTCAATTTCAGAGCGGTTGCGCCCGGCAATCGCCGAACCGACCACGATGTCGTTCTGTCCGCTATAGCGCGCCAGCAGTAGGTTGAAAGCGGCGAGGGCAGTCATGAAGAATGTGACGCCTTGCTGCCGGCTGAGCTTCTTCAACCCGTCGAGGACGTCGGGCGGTACAAGCGTCGATTGCTTTGCGCCGTGAAAAGTCTGAATCGGAGGCCGCGGCCGGTCGGTGGGCAAATCGAGGGTGGGCGGGGCGCCGGCCAGTTGTTGTTTCCAGTATTCCAGTTGCCGGTCGAGCGTGCCCCCGGCCAGATACTGCCGCTGCCACACCGCGTAGTCGGCATACTGGATCCCGAGCTCCGGCAGC
>DATFTE010000179.1:0-2394 GCA_035262225.1 Terriglobales bacterium | reverse complement strand
ACTCCCCCCACAGAGGTGGTGGCTTGATGGGTGGGACCGCCTCAAAGGCGGTTACCCAAGTTGCTCGCTTATCACCACTGGCGCGCTATAAGGAGGCTTTATGAGGAACCTCCCCGCTGACCGCGTGCTTACTACCCGGGCTCAGAAGTCCACAGCCGAGTCGAGGCTAATAGCCAGGCTGGGACATTCGGGTTCACGAGCCGAGATTCGGCTTCCACAGAACGGCCGACTCAACGGTCAAACCTCTTCGAGTCTCACTGGTCGAACCAGTGGCTTACCTCTACGATAGCTACTTTCTGGCGCAAAAATAGCATTCCTGGCGGCCCCAGGCTTGCGCCGCGAAGTTCGGGGCCTGCTGGAGGGCGCATTGGTGCTGCCCCGGGCTTTTTCGGTTCCCCGAGGCTAGCTCTGTTTCCCCAGGATGCCGTACGCTTTATCCGCTCCTCCGGCTTGCTAAAACTCTTCCCATATTGATGAGCGTGTCGGCGACCACCCCGAGTCCGACCCACCGTTCCATGCCTTCCTCTCCCCGATACCGACTGCGGTTGAGCCCGTGCCGCCGTTTGAGCACGCTGATGCGGCCCTCGCAGCCCGTCCTCTATTTCTGCCCTTTGCGGAACCAGCGTTGCTTCTGGTACTTCCGCCGCGCCGCGCTCTGGGTGGAACGGTTGGGGATCGAGACCCGCTTCACCCCCAGTGCGTGGGCCTCTCGTTCGTTTTCCGCTGAGTAAAACCCGGCATCGCCGGCCAACAGCTCGGGCGCCCGCCCCAGCCCTTGCTGATGGAGCTGTACCGCTCCCCGCAGCAAAGTCGTGTCGGCCGGCCGCTCTCGGCACACCGCATAGTGGGTAATGATCGGATTCTCGGCCTCCTGAATCTTCACCAGCTTGCCGAACTCGGTCGGTTTGTTCACCTTGCCCTTGCGGATGATCTCCGCCGTGGGTTCGAACACGCTGACGATCTTGCCGGGCGTGTCGGTGACGCCCCGAAACACCCGCGCCGTGGTTTGTCGCAGCACCTGGTTGACCAGCGGGATCATCGCATCCAGCTCCTGCTTCATCCCCTGCAGTACCGCCGGCTGCTTCGCATTCACCGCTCGCTTCACTCCGCTGTGGATCTCCGCGGAGAACCGCTGCGCCTGGTTCCGCACCTGCCGCGTCAACCGCACCAACTCCCGGTATTTCTCCCCCATCCTCTCTTTCTGTTCCTGGCCCTTGGACCGGCTGAGCCGGGCAATCTCCATCACCCGGTAGCCGATCGTCCGCAGCCGATCTCGCAATCGCGTCCCCTGCTCTCCCACCAGTGCGCTGATCTGTTTCATGATCCGGGTCAGCACTCGCGTCCCATCCCCCAACAGACTGCTGTCGGTCGGGTAATGAATGTTAGCTTCCGTCACCGTCGTATCCAGGCGCATTTTCCTCCCTTTCACCAGATGGCGTTGGCGAGCCATGTCCACCAGCCGCTGATGGATCTGCTCCACAATTTGACTCCCCAGGGTCCGTCCCAACCGTCCCAAGGTCTTGGCATCGGGCACCGTCTCGGTCCCGATGCGCGGGAACATCCGATACACCAGGTTGGCTTTGACCTCCCGCTCCAGTACGTCGTAGCTCCAATGGCGCACGTGCTTCAGCACCATCAACCGCAGCACCACTTCGGCCGGCGTCGAATGCCTCCCCCGCTTCCGACTCTGAGGGTACCGCCGCCCCAACTGCTCGTAGACCAGATCCAGCACCTGCTCGTCTTCCAGAATCTCGTCCACTTCCTTCATCCAGGCTTCCATCAGGGATTCGGCTTCACGGGCGAAGAAGACCTCGCCCAGGTTTCGCTGGCGATGCCGGAGTTGAACCCTGCGGCCTCCGTGAGGTGGATTTTTCTTTCTGGCCTTGCTGCCGGAACTGCTTGCGGTTCAGATCCGCCAGGGCCACGGCGGCTTCCCAAAACTGGGCCCAGGCGGCATGAGCGCGGCGCGCCCGCTGGGCCTGCTCGGCCGGTACGTAGAGGGAGCGGCTGCGACCCCTCTCCGCCCAAGTGATATAGAGGGGGGGACCGTGGCGGCGAGCGGGATCGCCATGACAAGCACACTTGGGGTTGCCACAGCGGCGGGTGGTTTGCGAGAGGCTACCCTGGATCATGATCGAGGCGGTGCGAAGCAGTTTGCGGAGCAATTTCTGCCTACTCACACTAATATATTAGGCAAACTGTGTGCTGCTGTCAAGAAAAAAGCATGTTTTGGCACGGGATTCACAGGTGACTGTGCGAAAATAGGGGCTCGGAGCGCTGCATTTTGCGCCAGAAAGTAGCTAAGCAACTCAGGGTCGAACCTTGCAACGGCTCAGCAGGCCATAATTGGAGATTGGAGTAGTCTAGCGCTCAGCCGAAGGGGGCGGTGCCCTA
>DATFTE010000178.1:0-3396 GCA_035262225.1 Terriglobales bacterium | reverse complement strand
CGACCTCATCCCGCATGAATGGTTGGGAGGAAGATGGCGCGGCGAAGATTCTCTTCGGTGTGCTCGGGCTAATTCGCTGGGGCGGCGCCTGCGGTGTTTTCTTCGGTGCTGCGGTGTACATCAACCTTGTGGAACAACCTGCACGAATCTCTTGTGGTACGCCTCTCGCGCTGACGCAGTGGCGACCCAGCTACAAGCGAGGCACCTTGATGCAGGCTCCTCTAGCTTTGATCGGCTCGCTTTCGGCGTTGATCGCTTGGCGATTTGAAGGCGGAAGGGCTTGGTTGGTTGGCGGATTACTCCTCCTGCTGGTTGTTCCGTTGACCCTTCTCGTGATTCTGCCGACCAACAGACGCTTGGAGAGTCAGGAACTCGACCTGCGCTCGGAAGAAGCAGGCCGCCTCCTCCAGCGGTGGGGAAGGCTTCATGCAATTCGCAGCATCCTCAGTGGCGCAGCGTCGTTCTTGGTCTTCGTGTCTGCTCTTGCAATGAAGCGCTGAAAGCATCCGGCGCGTGGTGAGGTGACAAATGCAGATTGATGGCAACACACTCATTGGTTACACGGACTGGGAACGGAAAAAATGGCATGATTGCCTTGAGCATCATAATGAAGCTCTCAAGACCAGTATGGGGCCTCACGGCGACAATCAGACTGTCGGCGACTGTCCGAACGCAAGTAGCCAGGACTTCGGCTCCGATTTCCGGCCAAACCCAGTCGCTATGCCAGCGTCTGGCTGAGAACCGGCTCCTGCTGCGCCTTCCGCGGGCCGCCCTTAATTAGATCAGCCGCTTTTTCCGCCACCATGATGGTAGGCGCGTTGGTGTTGCCGCCGGGAACGATGGGCATGATCGACGCGTCCACTACGCGCAGCCCCTCCACGCCGTGCACGCGCAGCTCGGAGTCGACCACAGCCAGCTTGTCGCCGGCAGGTCCCATCTTGCATGTGCCTACCGGGTGGTACAGGGTCTGCGCGTACTTTTCTATGTAACCGCTTAGAGACTTCTCGTCGTTCTTGATCCCTGGCCCAGGGCAAAGCTCGCGCTTGCGGTACTTCGCGAAGGCGTTAGTCGCGGCGATAACGCGAGCGATCCTCAGCCCTTCAACCACCGCTTGGGTGTCGCGAGGATCGGCAAAGTAGTTGGCGTGGATGAGGGGCGCATCCAGCGGATTGCTGGAACGCAGGGTGATGCGTCCCCGGCTGTTGGGGCGGATCAACGTGGGGATGATGCTGTAGGCGTGTTCCTTGATCTGCTGGAAGCCGTGCTCGATGAAGTAGCCAGGCGCGAAATGGTATTGCACATCCGGTGTCGGGTAGCTGGCGGAGGTTTTAACAAAGCCCCCCGCCTCCCCCACATTCGAGGTCAGAGGGCCGGTCTTGAAAGCCATGTAGCGGATCAAATTGGCGATGCTCTCAGCACTAGCCAGGCTGACGGGCTGCGTACATTCATAGGCCACGGGTAGCGCGGGATGGTCTTGTAAGTTGGCGCCGACTCCGGGCAGGTCGCAGAGGACGGTTATATCCAGCGTCCGCAGATGGTTCGCCGGGCCAATTCCGGAAAGCATGAGCAGCTGCGGCGAACCGATAGCGCCGGCGCAAACAACGATCTCCCTTTGTGCGTGCTCCTGCCTGCTGCCGCTCAAGTCCTGGAAGCTGACGAGGGCCGCCCGCTTGCCCTTAAAGAGAATCTTAAACGCCTGGACGTTGGTGCGCACTCGGCCTCGCTCCTCATCGCCTGGGAACCTCGCTGCTGTTAGCCTCTGCTGTCGAATCTGGGCGCCAAGTCTTAGGGCCATCGCCTGAAGAGGTCCTCCGAGCCCGCCGTTTCTTGCTGCGCTGGACTTTGTTCTTGGCTTTCGACGACCGTTCGAGAAGTAGCCTTAGCTTCTTCAGATCACTGCCCAACCCGATGATCCTCCCATCTGGCGTTATCGTAATCGAAAGGTGATACCGCTCTGCAAGACGCACAACTGTCTCTCTCGGCAGTTTCTGCCAGAAGGCGGCTTGTTGTGGATCGTCTGACATTTTTAGTTAACTCCCTTGTTTTCAACTGCTTAAAATCCGTCGCAAAGACCATCTTTGCCTTCCCTTGCGCCCGAGGAAGGGTGCCACAACAGGTGTGAGAGGGAGATGGCATCCTTGGCACTGTTCAGGTCAGGTTGGGGCGCGACATAGCAGGGCGCAGAAACGCAGCCGCGGCGCTGTTCCGCTGGCCTTGCCATTGCGTAAGCTGGTAGGTCCCGAACCCGTCTTGCGTGGCTCCGTTGAAATCGGGATTACGCTTGAAGCCGGCTTGCTCCGCGGCGTCCACGAAGACCTCAGAGAGCGGATTCAGCGAGCGCGGATTGGAGACGTGCAGCGGCCCACTTGCGCCGTGATACTTTGAGGGACCGTTCTGGTTGTTCTCGGCCTTCTTGAAATAGGGCAGGACGTCCGAATAGCCCCAGCCCACATTCCCCAGGTCGCGCCACTGGTCGTAATCCGAGCGGTGACCGCGGATATAAATCATGGCGTTGAGCGAGCTGCTGCCGCCCAGCACCTTGCCCCGCGGCCAATAGAGACTGCGATTGCCCAGCTGGCCCTCCGGCTCAGTGTAATAAGCCCAGTCGTTGGGTCCTTTAAAGAGCTTGGAAAATGCCACCGGCATCTGGATTTCTTTGGCCGTGTCCTTGCCGCCCGCTTCCAGCAGCAGAACCTTGACGGTGGGATCTTCACTTAGCCGGCTGGCCAGAACGCATCCGGCCGAGCCCGCGCCAATAATGATGTAGTCGTACATACCGTGGCTCCTAAAATAGCAGTCGGCACTCAGCAGTCAGCATTCAGTCCGTAACACATGAGATTTCGCAGTGACGCGCCGTGGCGGTCTGGCCTGCTCGATACCCCCCCACCGGCAGGTTTGCTGGATCCTCTAGAGCTTGTGCTCGCTCTGAAGTATCTCTGCCGCGCGCTCGCCGATAATGACGCAAGGCGCCATCGTGTTGCCGGTCGTCACACGAGGCAGAATGGAAGCATCCGCAACACGAAGGTCATCGACGCCGTAAACCTTTAGTTTTCCATCGACCACCGACATCGCGTCACGGCCCATTTTCGCAGTGCCGGACTGATGCCAGTGCGTAACGAGCCCGTCTCGAAAGAATTGCCCCAGTTCTGGCACGCTTATAGAACCTGGCGCCACTTCACGTCCAGTGAAGGGGCGCAACGCACGAGAATTGCCGATCTCGCGAGCCAAGCTCAATCCGGCGATGAGATCTCTCAAGTCCTGCGGATCATCGAGATAATTCGGGTCAATCGACACTGGATCGGCAGGATCGGAACCCGTTAAGTGAATAACGCCGCGGCTGTTGGGCCTCAATCCTGCTGAAAGCGACCAGCACTCCGCCGCGGGTTTGAATCGAGC
>DATFTE010000177.1:0-34412 GCA_035262225.1 Terriglobales bacterium | reverse complement strand
ATCGGCCAGGATCTCCCCCTGAGGACCTGAACCGCGCAGGCGCGACAGATCCACGCCATGCTCTTCGGCGAGGCGGCGCGCTTTAGGAGAAATTCTCCGGTCAGAACCTGCAGCTTGCGAGGGAACGTTGGCAACCGCGGCCGGCCGCGCAACCTCGGTGATCTTCCTGGCCGAGGTCGGAACGGCTTCCTGGTGCGGGGGCGCTTCTCCGGGGCGTACGATCCATGCGATGGTCTGGCCCACGGGTACGACAGCGCCTTCCTGCACCTTCACGCCGGCCAGTACGCCGTCCCCGGGAGCCTCAATTTCCATCACTGCCTTGTCGGTTTCGACTTCGAGCAGCGTTTCACCCTTGGTCACCGCCTCGCCCTCTTTTTTCTTCCAGGCGACAAGCTTGCCCGTTTCCTGGGCCATTTCGAGCGCGGGCATGACGACGCTGATTGCCATTTGTCCTCGGCGGTTCCTGCGGTATCAGTCTCCGACTTCCACCCGCTCGCGCCTGGAACTGGCAGCCACCATTTCGCGTACGCGCCGGCTCGGCTCTGCCTCGCTTTCCCGCGTGTTGGGAAGCGGTCCATTGACGGTGTGGTAGTGCGCCCCCGCGACCAGCAGTTCTTCTGCGGGAAAGCGGGTAATGACTTCGTGCCCGGTCTCGGTGACCACAATTTCCTCTTCGATGCGGGCTGCGCTCCAGCCATCGGTCGAAGGCCAGAACGTCTCCAGGGCAAACACCATTCCGGGCTTGATTTCATGCGGATGATCGAAGGAAACCAGGCGGCTGATGACCGGCTTCTCCCAGATTGCCAGGCCGATGCCGTGGCCGTACTGGAGCGCGAATGCGGCTTCCTCGTTGGGGAATCCGAAGTCGGTTGCCTTCGGCCAGACCGAAGCGATCTCCGCCGTAGTGCGCCCGGGGCGCACCAGCTCGATCGCGGCATCCAGGTACTCACGGCAGCGCTTGTAGGCGTCGACCATGGCGTGCGAGGCGTAGCCAATGGTGAAGCAGCGGTAATAGCAAGTGCGGTATCCCATGTAGGAATGCAGGATGTCGTAGTACACAGGATCGCCGGGGCGCAGCACGCGGTCGGAAAATACGTGGGGGTGAGGATTGCAGCGCTCGCCGGAGATGGCGTTCACGGCTTCCACGTATTCCGAGCCGAGATCGTAGAGGACCTTGCTTACCAGTCCGACGGCTTCGTTCTCGCGCAGGCCGGGCCGCATCGCGCGATAAAGTTCGTCGTACGCAGCGTCGACCATCATGGCCGACATGTTGAGCAGGGAAATCTCGTCGCGGGTCTTGATCACACGCGCATCCGACATGATCTGCTGGCCGTCGACGACGGTGATGCCTTCCTTCTGCAACGCAAACAGAACCGGGGGCTCAATGATGTCGATGCCCAGGGGCTCCTTGTGCAGGCCTCGCAGCTCGAGTTCAATGCGAATCTTCCTGGCAACGTCTTCGGCGCGTCCCATCTCCGGCGACATGGCGCCGCGCAGCATGGAAATCCCTGGCCGCGAGCGCTCGCCCAGCCATGGGCAATGCAATTGATGATGGCGGGCGGCAGAGCCGAAATCCCAGAGGATGGGTTCGTCGTTCTGCGGAAGCAGAGTGAAGCGGTTGGCTTTGTCCTGCGCCCAGGTGCCGATGTGCGTCGCCGTCAGGTAACGCACATTATTCATGTCGAAGCAGAGCAGGGCGCCCATCTCCGACTTCTCGAGCAAGGCTTTGGCGCGAGCCAGGCGTTCGCGGCGCAGGCGGTCGAAGTCGATGCGGTTCTCCCAGTCGACAGCCATCGTTCCATGCGTGGGGAGTGCCATAGGAACCTCGCTTTCAGCTCTTAGCTTCTCGATCTTAGTGTCTTCAGCGTCCGCACATCCGTTTCGCGGCCTCGAATACCGACTGTTCCGTGGGCACGGTGACGTCCTCGAGTGGAGGAGAGAAGGGAATGGGCACGTGCATTGCGCCCATGCGCTTCACTGGAGCGTCGAGATGATAAAACGCGCCTTCGGCGATCACCGAAGCGATTTCCGCCGTAACGCCATAGCGTTCGTAGCCTTCGTCGATGACGATGGCGCGAGAGGTTTTCTTAACCGACTCAACCAGTGTTTTTTCGTCGAGTGGCCAGGTCGTACGCGGATCAATGACCTCGGTGCTGATGCCGCTTTCGTCGAGCATTGTCGCCGCACCCAGGGCCACCTGCACCATACTGCTGGTGGCCACGATGGTGATGTCGTTGCCTGCGCGCTTGACGTCGGCAACTCCGAGGCGAATCGTATAGTCTTCCTCGGGTACTGAACCTTTCAGCTTGTACATCATCTTGTCTTCAAAGAAGACACAAGGATTGTCATCCCGGATCGCGGCTTTCAGCAAGCCCTTGGCATCATACGGAGTGGAAGGCACGATCACCTTCAGTCCCGGGACGTGGCTGAACCAGGCATGCAGGGACTGCGAGTGCTGCGCCGCGGAGCGCCGGGTCGCTCCCAGCGTGGTACGCATCACCATGGGAACCTTCCAGGCCCCGCCCGACATGTAGTGGACTTTGGCCGCCTGGTTCACCATCTGGTCCATGGTGAGAGTGATGAAGTCGCCGAACATGATGTCAACGATGGGCCGCATTCCGGTCATGGCGGCACCAACGGCAAGCCCGGTGAACCCGGCTTCGGAGATCGGCGTATCGAGCACGCGTTCCTTGCCAAATTCCTCGACCAGACCAGCCAGGACTTTGAAGGGTGTGCCCGCCTCGGCTACGTCTTCGCCGAAGATGCAGACCCGGCCATCGCGGCGCATCTCTTCCGCCAGCGCTTCGTGAATCGCCTGAGCAAAGGTTAGTTCCCGCATGGCTTCAGGCATAAACGTCCTGGTCAGCCTCCTCAGGCCGTGGATAAGGTGCCGAGACCGCAAAGTCGACTGCTTTGCGGATTTCCGCTTGCGCTTCGGACTGGATGCGTTCCAAAACCTCTGGCGCCGCCAGCTTCTGTTCGGTAATCCACGACGACAGCAGCTTCAACGGGTCGCGCCGACTCTTCCACTCCTGCTCTTCCTGCCTGGAGCGGTAGTATTCGCGGTTGATATCGCCTACGTGATGGCCATGATAGCGGTAGGTGTTGCACAACAGAAATACGGGTCCTTCTCCCGAACGCGCGCGTTCCACCAGAGGCAAGGCGGCGGCGTAGACTGCGCGCACGTCCTGTCCGTCGACGCTTTCGGCATGCAAGCCGAAGGCAACGCCTCGGGTCAGGATATCGCCCGCCGTGGTCTCCGAGAAATGGGTGTATTCGTTGTAGAGATTGTTTTCGCAGACGTAGATCACCGGGAGCTTCCACAACTGGGCGAGGTTGAATTCCTCATAGACCAGGCCCTGTCCCAGCGCTCCCTCGCCGAAAAAGCAGACGGCCACCCCGCCGGTGCCCAGAGTTCTGGCGGAAAACGCCGCGCCCGTGGCGATGCCCACGCTGCCGGCCACGATGGCATTGGCTCCCAGATTCCCGGTGGCGGGATCGGCGATGTGCATGGACCCGCCTTTGCCGCGACAGTAGCCGGCTTCCTTGCCCAGCAGTTCGGCGAACATGCGGTCGGGAGACGCGCCCTTGGCCAGGCAATGCCCATGACCGCGATGGGTGCTGGTGATGTAATCGCCCGGACGCAAGGCTTCGCAGATGCCGACGGCCACCGCTTCTTCGCCGATGTAAAGATGTGCCAAACCTGGCATCAGTGCGCGGGTGTAGAGATCGTTGACCTGTTCCTCAAACAGGCGGATGCGGATCATCTGCCGGTACATGCGCAGGGCTTTTTCGACGGAAATGGCGTTCGCGGCAGCTCGTTCGATGGCAGTTCTCATTTCTTCACCCCGGCCATGCTGGCGAGGACATCAAAGACAACAGCAAAGTCCTGCCTGGCCCAGCCCATTCCCCGCGCGGCGGTCAGGAATTCGTTGCTCACCGCGGTGCTGGGCAAAGGCACGTCGAGCTGGCGGCCCATTTCAAGAGCGAGCAGCAGATCTTTCTGCATCATGTTCACGTCGAACCAGGCTTCGTCCGGCTGCTGGAGGACAAATGGCCCGCGGTACTGGATCATGGGGGAAGCGATGGCGCTGTGCGTAAGGATGTCGACCGCGGTCTCGCGCCTGATCCCGCTCTTCTCCGCCAGCAGCACTCCTTCGGAGAAGGCCAACATCTGCACGGCCAGGCTGAGGTTGGTGGCAATCTTCATGGAGAGCGCAAGTCCGTTGTCGCCGACATGGGTGACCTTGGGTCCGATGTCCTCCAGCAGGGGCTTGAGGCGGTCGAAGGTTTCTTTTCGGCCTCCGACCATGACCGACAGCTTTCCCTCCTGCAAGGTGACGACACTGCCCGAAACCGGAGCATCCACCATGTCCGCGCCTTTGGCCCGAACCTTGGCGGCGAGCGCACGGCTGACGGCTGGGCTGACAGTGCTCATATCGACAAATGTCTTGCCCGGGCCAAGGGCTGAAACCAGCCCGTCCGGGCCGTCGGCAACCGCCTCAAGAGCGGCTGCGTTGGTGACCATGGCGAAGACTACATCGGCCGCAGCCGTAACCGCGCGAGGGGAATCGGCCCAGCGCATGCCCTTGTCGATCAGCCATTGCGCTTTCTTGCGGGTGCGGTTGAAGCCGGTGACAGTGTGGCCCTTGGCGAGCAGCCGGCTTACCATCTGACCGCCCATCACTCCCAGGCCGACAAATCCAAGATTCGCCATCGTTCCTGCCCCCTCGAAATTCACAACAAGAAGGTTCCCCGACTCGAGGGTGTCTCCGCCAGGCCTTTTTGCGAAAGCCGTTTGACCGCCTCGCGCACCACATTCCGACTCACGCCGAAGGTTTCGGCCAGTTGTCGCTCGGAACGAAGCCGGTCACCCGCGCGATGAACACCCTCCACAATTGAGGCCTCAATCTGCTGCGCGACCAACTCGGAGAGTCGCGACGTCCTGACGCTGCTGTACAGGATTGGCGGCGTGATTCCCTTCGAGAGTGGCTAAACCGGCAAGATCTGGCGCCTCGCCAATTGGTCATACCGCTATACCACTTTATGCATTCGCGGGTCAAGCCCCGCTCATTGAGCGCTCTCATAAGTTAATTAACCGGCTGAGAGATAATAAGATAACTTGGCGTGTTGACAGATCGAAGATCATAATGGTACAGCTGTCAGACCGCGAGAGATGTCTCTCCATGAGGGCCTGATGACGATGGAAGCTGCACCGGGATCGCCTTGTCTGCTTGTTCTGCTGTTTCTCTGCCTGCTGGGGATTTCAATCATGACGAGCGCCCAGGAGCGTCGCGAACGAACCTTGGACGAGATCAAGGTCGAGGCTATCCGCCGCGCCGAAAACGGGATGTATCCGCTGATCGGCATGGATCCCGGCGACGTCCGCGAGGCGTTCCAGTCAATCAAGACCAGCGACAAAGACGAATGGGCGGCGGCGTTTATCGCGGTGGGTGACCGTTACATGGCAGAAGCCAGGTCGCGCGAAAAATCGGAGCCTGAGAAGGCCAACGCCGACTACCTTCGGGCCTGGCGCGTGTACTCCTTTGGACGCTGGCCGGTGCCTTCTTCTCCCGGAAAGCAGCGGGCCTACAGCAAAGCGCTCGAGGCTTTCCTGGCTCATACGCGATTTTTCGATCCGCCTCTCGAAGTGGTGCATATTCCCTTCGAAGGGTCGGAGATCGTGGGATACCTGCGTTTGCCAAAGAACGCCAAAGAACCCGTTCCGCTGGTCATTGCGGTCAACGGGCTTGACAGCCGAAAGGAAGATCTCTCGGAGAGCTTCGCGGCGATTCTGCCATACGGAATCGGATTTCTCGCCGTGGACGGGCCCGGCACCGGGCAAGCGCCCATCAAAGCGAGTGTGAATGCCGATCGCATGCTGTCGCGAGTGATTGATTACGCACAGGGCCGGGCTGAAATCGACAAGAATCGACTCGCCGTGCACGGAGTGAGTTGGGGCGCATACTGGGCGACGAAGCTGGCCATTGTGGAACGCAATCGTCTGCGCGGAACCAGTGCCCAGTCGCCTCCCATCGATGACTTTTTTCAAAAAGACTTTCTGACGAACTCGCTCCTTGGGAACCGGGAATACTTGTTCGATCAGGTGCCGGCGCTGATGTCGATTTTCGAGGGCGTGAAGACGCTCGACGATCTGGCCGACGCCTTCCCCCAGATGTCGTTGGTCAAGCAAGGGCTGCTGGGGAAACCGATGGCACCCATGCTCGTCATTGGCGGGGTGCTCGACACGCAGGTCCCGATCTCCGATCTCTACTTGCTTTTGACGAAGGGCGACACCCCCAAGACGGCATGGATCAACCCGCAAGGCGGGCACCTGGGAAGGCAAGTGAAGGTGTGGCCCGACCCGGTCATCTTCAAGCAAGTGATCATTCCCTGGATGGTGCGCACGCTCGAAGGGCCGTCAGCAGAAACTCACTAGGTCGAGTAGTCCGCGTTAATGTGAACATATTCCGCAGTCAGGTCGGTGGTGTAGAAGCGGACCTGCGAACGTCCGCGTCCCAGCTGCACTCGCACGTCGCATTGCGGCTTTGACAAATCGCGATGGGCGGCGGCTTCGTCAAAGTCATGCGCCTGGCCGGCGCGACACACCTGCTGATCTCCAATGAAAATGTTTACGCGCCGGGGGTCGATTTCGGCACCTGAGTATCCCGCGGCAGCAAGAATGCGTCCCCAGTTGGGGTCGGCTCCCGCCCAGGCAGTTTTGACCAGCGACGAATGGGCAATGGCGCGGGCTACCTGCAGGGCTTCGTTGTAATGCTTCGCCTGCTCCACAAACAGGCGGATCACGTGCCTCACACCCTCGCCATCGCTTACGATCTGTTCAGCCAGGGACCGGCAGACCTCGAGCAATGCATTCTTGAAGAGTTTCTCCACCCCGGCGTCTTTCAGGCGCACGCCGCTCTGACCACTCGAGAGCAACAGAACCGTATCGTTGGTGGAAGTATCGCCGTCCACCGAGATGCAGTTGAAGGTCTCGCGGCAAGCTTCCTTCAGCAGGCCTCGAAGCTCGCGCGGTGAGGCGCCAAGGTCGGTAAACAGATAGACCAGCATCGTGGCCAGCTGCGGATGAATCATGCCCGACCCCTTGGCAACACCCAGCAGCTTGACGTTGCCCTTGCGCACGGGTATGGCGGCGGAGGCCAGTTTCGGGCGGGTGTCGGTGGTAAGAATCGCCTCCGCGAATTGCCGGACGCCCAATTCCGACGTGTTGGCTTGTGCGATCAGGTCAGGGAGCTTGGCCAGGATTTTCTCGGCGGGAAAGGGAACTCCGATGATGCCGGTGGAGGCGGGAAGAACTTCTTCCGCCTTCGCCCCCGCCAGGCGCGCCGCCTCCTTGCAGACGCGTTGGCAACCCTTCAGTCCCGCTTCGCCCGTGGCACAGTTGGCGTTTCCCGAGTTCACAATGACGCCCCGGACGCGCCCTTTGGCCGACTTCAAGGAGACTTTGGCGACCTCGAGGGGTGCGGCGACTACGCGGTTCCTGGTAAATACGGCGGCGGCGGTCGTTCCCGGACAAGCCTGTACCGTAGCGAGATCGAGTCGCCCACTGGCCTTGATTCCAGCGCGCACCGCGGAAAAAGCAAAACCATGGGGCAGGGCAAGAGCCTCGACAGTGCCGGTCGTCAGCCTCATGCCCCCAACTTCACCAGCATGGAAAAGGGACGAGGTTCGGGGGCCACTTCCGGCAGAGTGCCGCGCACCATTGCGACTTCATCGCAGCACAGCAGCTTGGGACAGCTGCAGCAGTCTTTGTAGAGTTTGTCCGGCAGGGCTTCGCGGGCAGTCACCGCGAAACCCAGGTGGGAAAAGAATCCGGGAATACGGGTGAACAGGCAAACGCCGCTTACCCGGTGGAGTTCGGCTTCCCGTTGCAAGGCCTCCATCAATTTTCGCCCGGCACCCTTTCCCTGATACGCGGGATCGACGGCGATGGAACGGATTTCCGCGAGGTGCGGCCCGTAGATGTGCAGCGCGCCGCAGCCCACGATTCGGCCGTTCTCCTCGACCACCACAAAATCGCGAATGTTCTCGCAGATTTCCGGCAGACTGCGGGGCAGCAACACGCCCTGCTCGCAGTAGGAGCGGATGAGTTCGTAGATCGCGTCCGCGTCGGGCAGCCGCGCGTTACGCGTGCGCAAGAGCCACCTCGTCGGCAATCGTCCCCTCGTTTTTTCCGTACTTCCTCGAAATTCCCCCGCGAAGAACCGCCGCCAACACACGGTCGAGCGCGTGAATGGCCTGGTCCACGTGCTTCTTTTCGATGATGTACGGTGGCAGGAAGCGCAACACTTTGTCGTGTGTTCGGTTGATAATGATGCCTTCCTCCAGCATTCGCTTGACCACGGCTTGGGCCGCGTCGGCATCGTCCAGTTCCATGGCCAGCATCAGCCCCAGTCCCCGCACTTCTCGGACGGCGGGATGCTTTTTCTCGAGCTCAGCCAGTTGCTCCTTGAAGTAGTTGCCCAGGTTCTGTACGTGAGGCAGCAGCGATTTCATCTGCTTCACAAACTCCACCGCCACCGCGCAGGTCAGGGGCCCACCGCCAAATGTCGTACCGTGCAGACCCGGGTGCATGCAGGTTGCGACCTTGTGGGTGGTGAGCAAGGCGCCGAGCGGAAGACCTGCCGCCAGCGGCTTGGCCACGGCAACCACATCGGGAGTTACGCCGTAGTGCTGGTACGCGAAGTAGCGCCCGGTGCGTCCCAGACCGCACTGGATTTCATCGAGGATCAAAAGCGCATCGTTCTTTCTGGTCAGCTCTCGCGCCAGCCGCAGAAATTCGGGACTCAACGGGCTGATACCGCCTTCTCCCTGGACGGTTTCCAGGCAGATCGCGCACACACTGGAGTCGAATTTCCACCGGAGATCTTCAAGATCGTTGATGCCAACGAAACTGACCCCGGGCAGCATGGGCGCAAACGGTTCGCGGTACTTCGTTTGCCCCGTGGTCGCCAGGGCCCCGAAAGTGCGTCCGTGGAACGAATTGTCGAGTGCCAGGATGCGCGACTTCGCGTTATTTGCCGTTCCGGTCTGCGCATGCGCGTAAGCGCGGGCCAGTTTCAGTGCGCCTTCCCAGGCCTCGGTGCCGCTGTTTGAGAAGAAGGCGCGATCAAGGCCCGACATCTTCGTCAATTGCCTGGCCAGCTCGGCTTGAAATTCATGAAAGAACAGATTGGAGGTGTGGATCAGGCGTCCGGCCTGCTCGACCAGCACCTTGTGAATTGCCGGGTGACCATGACCGAGTGCGTTCACTCCGATCCCGCTCAGCAGATCGAGATATTTCTTTCCCTTTGAGTCCCAAAGATAGACACCGCGTCCGCGAGTGAATAATACCGGATGACGATCATAAGTGGGCAAAAGCAACTCGGCTTCCGCACGCTTTACGGTTACGAGACTCATGCGGCCAACACCTCCGTCCCGCAATCGAGCGTCGCGGAATAGAACTCCGGAAGCCTGTGTCCTTGTTCGGCGGGAAGAATGCGCACCCGGCCCACGCCATGACTCAGCGCATACCGGCAAGCCTCGAGCTTCGGCAGCATGCCGCCGGCGATCACCGCGTTTTCGATCAGGCCGGAAACCTGCTTGCTGTCCAGCCAGCGAATGACCATTCCGTCTGCGCCTTTTACTCCCGGCACGTCGGTCAGGAAAATCAGCGTGTGGGCATGACAGGCGATTGCGCAGGCAGCCGCCATCTGATCGGCATCGACGTTGTAGTACTCACCGTCATTGCCCAGCGCCAGGCTTGAAATTACTGGAATGCCGCCCTGCTGCCAGATCGCCTCCAGCCAGCGGGCCTCGACCGACACGATCTCTCCGACAAAACCCAGGTCATGTCCGTTGGCAGGCTTCCTGCGCGCGCGGAAGCTGAGGCCATCGCCTCCGCACAGCCCCATCGCCGGCATGCCGGCTGCGCCGATGGCCGCTACCAGGCTCTTGTTCACCATTCCTGCCAGCACCATCAGAGCAACATCCCGGGTCTCCCGGTCGGTCACGCGCAGGCCGTCAACGAATACGCTTTCCTTCCCCAGAAGCTTCAGAGTGCGCGTCAGAGCCTTGCCGCCGCCGTGCGCCACCGCCACCTGATGTCCGCTGCCCGCAAGTTGCACAATGGCGCGCGCGCACGTCTCGAGCGCAGCCTTGTCGTCCAGGGCCGCTCCACCAATCTTGATGACGACTCTCAATTCAGTCCATCCTTCTCGTTCCATCCGTACATCACGTTCATGTTCTGCACGGCCTGCCCGGCCGCGCCTTTTAGCAGGTTGTCGATGCAAGACACCAGCACCAGGCGGCGACGATCGTCCGCCAGGCAGAAACCGATGTCACAGTAGTTGGTATGCAGCGAGTATTGGATCTCTGGCAACTGCGGGGTGGGGAAGATTCTCACCCATCCGGAGCCCTTGTAGAAGCCGCGGAAACAGGCCTCTACCTCGACCGCCGTCATGGGCTCGGACAGCCGCAGGTAGATGGTCGAGAGTATCCCTCTCGGAATCGGCAGAAGGTGCGGAGTGAAGATCAGTTGTTCCCTGCCTAAGTCGAGCGTTTCCAGAATCTCGCCCGTATGACGGTGGCCGAAGACGCCATAGGCGGAGAGATTGTCGGCGACAGAAACGAAGTGAGTCTTGGCGGTAGGTTCCTTGCCGGCGCCCGAAACCCCGGACTTCGAATCCGAGACGATGCCGTGCTCGCGGTCGACAAGGTTCGCCCGCAGAAGGGGTGCCAGCGCCAGGATGATGGAGGTCGCGTAACATCCGGGATTGGCCACCAGTTCGGCGCCGGCAATCCGCCCGCGATTCAGTTCCGGCAGGCCGTATATGGCCTTCGATATGACTCCGGCACTGGCGGAGTCTTCTGCGTCAAAGCCATAAGACGCACGATTCTTCTCATGCTTCAGCCGCCAGGCACCGCTGAGGTCGATCACTCGCAGGCCGCGGGATATGGCTTCAGGCACCAATTCATGAGAGACGTCATGCGGAGTGGCCAGAAATAGCAGCCGTACTCCGGCCTCGCTCAGGCGCTCGAACGAGAAGGGCTCCAGAGGATAGTCGACATTTCCCGTCAGGGCGGGAAAGACCTGCGCCAGGTCCTCCTCCCGGTTGCTGGCCGAGCTGCGGCGCAGCAGAAGAACACCATCAACCAGCTGGGGATGACGCTGCAAAAGCCGCGTCAATTCCAGACCGGCGTATCCCGTCGCTCCGAGAACCGCCGCTTTCAAGGTAGCCGCCACCCCGCATCTTCTGGATAATTATGCATTACTATGAATGAATATGCATAGAGAGGAGGCCGCCTGTCAAGTTGGAAATGAGGAAACCGCTGTCTGGGTTCGATGTGAGGAGAAGAAGAGAAACAGAGAAGGGGAACGGCGGCCGCCGCGCCCCCTTGAGAGAACCGAGCGCGGGCCTATTTGGCTTGCAGCGATTCGAGGTGCCTGTTCAGATTGACCACACGCTGCAGAACTTCCCCATCGTTGCCACCGCTGATGCTCCAGAACAGCCTGCCCCAGATGGGCATATCCCGGGAGCCGTGGGAGGCGATTACGTCTTCCCCGCGAATGATGGACGAGACCTTCAGCGCAGGATATTTTCCGCCATTCTTCCTGGCCAGTACGGTGAGATCCGCGGGCGGTACTTTCAGAGCGCCGGCGGCGGGTCCGCTGCCTTTGCCATCCCGGCCGTGGCAAGCGGCGCAGTAGCTCGCGTACATCTGCTCACCCGATGCAGCCGAGGTTTGCTGAATGGGGACGTGCTTGATGACAGGTTGCGTTTGCGCAGCCGGAGGCTGACTTTGCGCTGCCAATGCGGGTGCGAATACCAGGGCCGCGACGGCCGAGAAAAACTTCCGAGCGAACATAAGTGTTCCTCCTTCCATATCGCCTACCGATGACTGCGATTGGTCTAACCGTTCTACCGCTTGCAGTGTAGTGAACTGGCACACAGACGACAGTGAGGCTCATCACCACAGGTTGTGAGGTGTGAATATCGGACAAAGCGTGAGGCGGGACGGGAAAGAGCAGGAAAGAAAGCCCCATTTCCTCGTGGGGAAATGGAGCCTTCCAGTGACTGGGTTACTGGTTGCTGGGGTTGTCCAAACGGTGCCGGTTTTCGTTGGGATTCTTGCTTGCAACCACGGTGACCGGAGCTTGCAGAGTGAAATTCAGGACGGTCTCCGACGACAGCTTGATCTGTTGCCCATGGGTGGCAGCCTGAACGCCCCCGCCAACGCCTCCGCCAGCGGCAGCGCCGATGGCAGCACCCTTGCCGCCGCCCGCCAGGGCACCAATAATCGCTCCAATACCGGCGCCTGCGCCGACCTTCTCAGCGGTGTTCTTCCCCCGCGATGAGCCTTTCTTCTGCCACTGGTCGGTTTGAATGTTGTAGTACTTACCGCCGGCAGACATGCGGTCCAGCTGCAGTACCAGCAGCGACTGCCCCGCGAATTTGCCGGCGCTCTGCACGTTGACGATGTGGCCCTCGACGTCAGCACCGTTGGGAATCACAACATCTCCCTCGACGGCCAGCGGCGAGTCGAGCGTCGCGTGGAAGGTCTGCCCTTGTTGGCTCTTCTCAGAGTCGACGGTGTCGACCAGGCGGACAGCCAGCGTCGTTCCCGTCGGGATGGTAACCTTCGCGGGCGGTGGCGGCGGAGGCGGCGCTTGTGGTGCGGCCGGCGCTGCGGCGGCAGATGAGGCCGGGGCGGCCGGAGCGGCGGCCTCTTCAGCCACCTCATGGTGTTTCACCTTCGGCCTGGCGGCGGGAGCCGGCTTGCTGGGCGGCGGAGGCGGAGGGGGTGCCTGCTCGGCCTGGACCGGTGGCGGAGGCGCTGGCGGTGTGGATTGCAGGTTGTTGATCACCTGCTTGACGCCGGGGACCGACGCGGCGTAGCGAGCCGCGGCTTCGCGCTGCGCGTCGTTGTCCACCATACCCGACAGCGTCACGGTTCCGTTCTCGGACTGAACCCCGAGTTGCTTCCCCTGGAGACCGGAATCAGCATTCATCTTGTTCTGGACATCGCTGGTAATCTGGGCGTCATTGGGCGCCTTCGAACAGCCAACAGCAATGCCCAAGACCAACAGGAACAGTAGTACCCTGAAGTGCGATGGGTTCACTCTCATATCGGTAGCTCCTGAGCTTTTGCTAGTAGTTTAGATGCAGAACGGATGTGACAGTCCGGCAAAATTGCGAAAAGAAAGCCACGCGAACAACAGGCGAAGGTCTCCGTCGACCAGGCGATCGGTTGGGAAACGGCCTCAGTTCTGGTGAAGGAACTTGTAGTCGAGGATGGAGGCGGCCAATCCAACAATAGCGTCCGGACTCTTGGGCTCTTTGGAACGAGTGACTCGCGCCTGGCACAGCACGTTGCTGTTCTTCTGGCCGGAGATCTCTTCCGGCATTTCGAAAACCATCTCGATCAGCGTGTTGGACGGCAGCTGCTGGGGCCCCTGAATGAGAACACCCGACTGGCTCAAATTGTCGATCGTTCCCTCAAACCAGCTGCCCAGATTCTTGACGCGGTAACGCACCGGGGTATCAAGCTTCAGGCGGCGTGCGCGCGGGACCCACGTCGGCTTTTTGCTGTGCGAGCGGCTGCGTCGTGTGCCGGTGTCGGCCGAGGTACGCTCCACGCGCTCAGTCCGCTTCATCGTCTGCCAGTCATACTGGTACTCGGCGGCGCAAAGAAGGCAAACCTGGTAGTAGTGGCCATCGGCTGCCCGCCGGGGCCAGGAAAACTCGTGCGAGCAGCGCCCAAGCATAAGTACGTCCAGAATCTTCTGCGGCATGATGAGTTCCGGCTGGAAGCACCGGATGTCCACATCATCTAACGAGGCACTGGAGATGAATAGGTTACTTTCGTGTAATTCGCGGACTGTACGGGGTAAGTAAATGAGGCGTCTTAATTTACGCGTTGCGCCCTGTGGAAAACGGAGAGAGTGTATGATCGGCGCGTGGAGGAAGTAACGGCATTTATTCTCGCGGGCGGCCGGAGCACCCGCATGGGTCGCGACAAGGCCCTGCTGGTTCTCGACGGTCAAACGCTCGTTGAGCGTGCGGTGGAACTGGGGAGGAAGGTTGCCGAAGAAGTCTGGATTGTAGGCGATCCGAAAAAATTCTCGAGATTCGGGCGGGTGGTTGGTGATGTCTACCGGGAACGGGGTCCGCTGGGGGGGATTCACGTTGCCTTGTCGAGCACAAAAACGGAGTGGAATTTAATGGTCGCGGTCGACTTGCCCTCTCTTAGGGCCGACTTCCTGCGATGGCTCGTAGAGCAGGCACAGGCGGACGGGGCCGTCATTACCGTGCCCCGGGCGGCCGGTCACTTGCAACCCTTGTGCGCGGTGTATCGGAAGCAATTCGCCAGGGCCGCGCAAACGGAACTTGAAGCGGGACGAAACAAGATTGATCCCCTCTTTGGGCCGAGCGACACCCGCATCATTCAGGAGGACGAACTTGTTTATCACGGCTTCTCGACAGAGATGTTTCGGAACGTGAATACTCCGGAAGAATGGAAGAAAATAGCAGGGAATTAGTCGTTAGAGAACAGAGAGCTGAGAGATGGTTTCTTCAGGTGCTCCCGGACCTTACATCAAGTTCACGGATGTTTACAAGTCTTTCGGGGACAATCACGTTCTTAGGGACGCCAACTTCGATGTCATGCCTGGCGAGACGGTGTGCATCCTCGGACGCAGCGGTGTGGGCAAGTCGGTATCCCTGCACCTGCTGATGGGATTTCTGAAGCCAGACCGGGGAAGAGTGCTGGTGGCCTACCAGGATGTCACCGACTCTACCGAGGAGCAGATGGAGATGATCCGCAAGAGAGTGACCATGGTCTTCCAGAACGGGGCGCTGTTCGATTCGCTCACGGTGGGAGAAAACGTGGCCTTTCCCTTGCGCGAGCGCAGGGACCTGTCGGAAGACCAGATTCTGCAGATCGTCAACGGATTGCTCGAGATGGTGGGCGTAAAAGAGATGCGCGATCAGCTGCCCTCGGACTTGTCGACGGGGATGAAACGTTCTGTTGCCATTGCACGAGCGCTGGCGGCACAGCCGGAGTGCGTGCTCTACGACGAACCGACCACGATGGTGGATCCGCTGATGGCGCAGTTGCTCGGGGACCTGATCCAGCGTCTCAAGGCGCAGCTACATCTGACCAGCGTAGTTGTGACCCACGACATGCGCCTGGCAAAAAAGCTGGCGGATCGGGTGGTGTTCTTGCACGAAGGACGCGTGGTGTTCTTTGGCACCCATCCGGAAATGGAGAAATGCGAAGAGCCGATCGTGCAGGAGTTCCTGAAGCTGGATGAGCTGGAGCTGGAAGCGTAGCAACAGACCGGTGCCGGCGGACGGCCGAAACACCACGACATTGAGTGCTGACAGCGGCCTGCTTTCAAAATCCTTGCGCCACCAATCGCTCCAGAGTGAGCCGGCTGCGGGTTGCATTCCCAGCCATCATTTTCTCCACGTATTTCGCGATCAAATCGACCTCCAGATTGACCGCGTCTCCCTCGTTGAGCGAGGCAAGATTGGTCATCTCGACGGTGTGAGGAATGATGGCGGCTGTAACATCGGTGCCTTCGACTTTGGCGACAGTAAGGCTGATGCCTTCGATCGAGAGCGACCCCTTGAAAATCACATAGCGGGCGAGATCCGGAGGAATTCGGATGTGGAGCCGGTAATCATCGGCGCCGGGGATGCGGTCAAGCGCGACGAAGATACCGGTGCCATCGACGTGGCCCTGGACGATGTGTCCGCCGAAACGGCCGTCGGCGCGCATGGGGAGTTCGAGGTTGACGTGCGCGCCCGGCGTGATGCGCGAGAACGAGGTGCGATTCCAGGTTTCGGCCGCCAGATCAGCTGAAAAAGACCTTCGAGTGATCTCGATCGCCGTGAGGCATACGCCACTGACCGCGATGCTCGAGCCCTGGGTCAATTCTTTCACCAATCGCGTCGCGGCGACCGTAAGCCGGTGATTATTCTGCTCCTCAGTAAGGCTGGTCACTCTGCCGACCTCTTCGATGATTCCTGTGAACATTCGAACCTCCGTCGAAAAGCTGATGATAAACGTCGTCGCGGTGCTTTGCGCAAGCCGAGGACTAGGGTAAAGTTAGGGCAATGCGGCTGAGAATCGCCTGTGCAGTCGTCGTCGTGAGCGTGTTGATGGCCGGCTTGATTTGCCCGGCCGCCTGCGCGCTGGTGTGCGCCGGCTCGCATTCGACAGAATCTCCGGGTCGCCTTCCAGGGATGGCTCATCATCACGCGTGTGAGTCTGGCGCCATGGACAGACCCAGCCTGAACGCTCAGCCCTGTCATTCGAACTGCAGTCCGGCAATCAGCGGGCTCGGCAGTGCTTCGGTTTCCGAGGGCATCTTCCGCCAGGCCGTCACGCCCGGCGTGGCTCCCGAAACCTCGACCGTTCGCCCGCTGCCCGCCTGGTTCCCTCCCGCCCGGGTGTTCAATTCCGGGAGTTGTTCCGACAGCTCGCCTTCGGTTCTACGCATCTAGACTCCGGTTCCCGGTTCCGGCTGACGTCGCCTCGCGGCACAGTTCGGTGCTTCGAGCATTGCCCTCGAGACCGCGTGTCTCAACTTCCAATTCGTTTGGCAGAAAGAGAAAACTCATGAAGAATCGGCGTGATTTTCTTACCCGGGGATTTGCCCTTGGAGCGGGACTGGCGGCCTTCGCTCGGCGCTCGTCCGCCGAGGGCGAGCGCACAAGTGCTCGTGCGCGGGCGGGCATTGCCCCGGTGCCCGTCGTCACACCTGACGTACCCGATCTCCCATGGCGCATGGCGGACGGCGCCAAGGAATTCCATTTAATTGCTGAACCTGTGAAGCAAGAGTTGGTGCCGGGAAGGGTGGTGGATCTCTGGGGCTACAACGGCAGCGCCCCGGGACCGACGATCCAGGTCAATCAGGGAGATCGCGTACGCATCATCGTCGACAACCACCTGCCGGAGCCGACGGCGATGCACTGGCACGGCTTCGAGGTTCCCAACAACATGGACGGCGCTCCCGGCGTGAGCCAGGATCCGATTCCGCCCGGCGGGCGCTATGTGTATGAATTCACGCTTCACCAGGCGGGAACATTCTTCTACCACTCGCACCTAGCGATGCAGGAAATGATGGGAATGCTCGGTGCTTTCATCATGCACCCGAAAGAGGCATACGAACCGCGCGTGGACAAAGATTTTGCGATCCTGCTTCAGGAATACGCGATTCTTCCCAACAGCTCGATTCCGAATGCGATGAACATGGAATTCAACTGGCTCGCCTTCAATGGCAAGTCGGCGCCGGCGACCACTCCGCTCATCGTGCGCTTGAATGATCGCGTGCGCGTACGTCTCATCAACCTGGGAATGGACCATCACCCGGTGCATCTGCATGGCCATACATTCGTGGTCACAGGCACAGAAGCCGGCAGGCAACCGCAATCCGCGTGGGGTCCGAAGAACACTGTCCTGGTGGGCGTTGCCGAGGCGTATGACATCGAGTTTGCAGCGAATAACCCCGGCGACTGGATGATCCATTGCCACCTGCCGCACCACATGATGAACCAGATGGCATCGATAGTGGGACCGATGACGCGCCGAGGAATGGGCATGCCAGCAGGGTTGGATATGGAGCGCGGAATGGGGATTCCAAAGCAGGGAAGCGCCACGTCGCAGGAAAACGGGCCCAGCCTTGGCCGGGGCCCTGGTGTGGGCTCCACCAGTGAGCAAGCGGTCAGCAACGGGCCGATGCAAGGGATGCCAGGGATGTCGCCCGGCGGGCACGACGCAGTCCCGATGCCACAGGTCAGCGAAGATGCCAACCGCGTGCCGGGCTTCCCCCAGGACGCGTTTATGGAGGGTTCCATGATGGCGATGGATGAAATGGTCGCGAAGCCGGAGACCTATGGGTTGCGCGCGGGTTGGAGCGGCTTCGCGCAGGGAATGATGACATTCCTGCGGGTCTTGCCGCCCGACCTTTACGACAAGATCTCCGAGTTGCAGAAACAGAAACCGAAGCCGCCGACAATGCCGCCGATGGAGCACCCGCATGGCTAGCGCAGAGAGGACGAGAACCATGAAGCTTGACGTTTTTTCATTGTGCCGGGTGGTTGTTTTGCTGGCGTTCTCCCCGCTTGCGCTCGGCCAGTTATCGCAGATGACCGGGGCGCCAGCGCCGGCATCATCCGGGATAACTCTGGCCGAGTTGGAGCAGTTGGCACTCAGCAGCAATCCCACGCTGGCGCAGGCGGCAGCAGCGGTTCGCGGGGCTCGGGGCCGCCATCAGCAGGCTGGACTGTATCCCAATCCCACGATCGGCTACCTGGGAGAACAGATCCGTGGAGGCATTCAGGGAGGCGGCGAGCAGGGTTTCTTCGTGGGGCAAAACGTCGTGCTGGGAGGGAAGCTGGGTCTGGCCCGACAAGTTGCCAGCCTCGAAGAAGAACAGGCGGAAGCCAAAGCTGAAGAACAGCGGCTGCGAGTGCTGACGAGCGTCCGCGTGCACTACTACCGTGCGCTGGCCGGCCAGGAGATGGTGGAACTGCGCCGGAAATTGAGTCAGGTTGCCGGCGACGCCGTCACGACCACGCGCCAGTTGGCCAACGTCGGCCAGGCCGACAAGCCCGACGTGCTGCAGGCGGAGGTAGAAGCAGACCAGGCAGACCTGGCGGTTGAGCGAGCGGAACAGAATCAGCGGAGCGCGTGGACGGAGCTGGCGGCGGCCGTCGGGCGTCCTGCCATGCCCACGACGCACCTGCTGGGCAATCTCAGCGATCTGCCGCAGGGAGATCCGGAGCAATGGGTCGAGACCATCACTACCGGGAGTCCTGAGGTGAGGTTTGCGCAGCTCGGCGTGAACAGGGCGCAGGCGGTGCTGGCGCGATCGAAAAAAGAGGCGGTCCCGGATTTACAACTGCGGGGAGGTCTGCAGCAAAATCTGGAGACCAACGACACGACCGGTCGCCCCATCGGTTTGCAGGGATTTGCCGAGGTCGGGGTCGAGATCCCGGTTTTTAACCGCAACCAGGGAAACGTCAGCGCGGCGCAGGCGGACGTGGAACGTTCCCGGCAAGAAGTTCAGCGCGTTCAACTTTCCCTGCGCCAGCGTGCATCTCGGCCGCTCGCCAACTACGAGAGTGCCCGCGCAGCAGTCGAACGCTACCGCAGCCGCATGATTCCCCATGCACAGGAAGCTTATAACCTGTACCGTGGCAAATATGAGCAAATGGCGGCAGCTTATCCGCAAGTGCTGATCGCGCAACGCACGCTTTTCCAGTTGCAGGCGGATTACGTTACCTCGCTTGCGAATCTGTGGACGAACGCGGTTGCCCTCCAGGGATTCCTGTTGACTGATGGTGGGGAATCGCCGGCCACCTCGGGAGACACGCTACCGCTCATGGAAACGGTCCAGCCCTGACCGTGGGTCATGGTGTTTTAAACTCTAGTTCCCACGGCAACGGCTGAAGGTGTCAGCCGGCGAGGCAGAAGGCGACGATGGTTTCGCCGCTTACTCCCGTCTTCTTCTCCAGCTGTTTGACGAGACGGGATTCGAGGTCATCTGGATCCGGCACCATCTCGCAGGCGGCAATCTCGCTGTCGGTTGCGCCCTTATAGCACAACTCGCAAACACCAAGTCCGCCTAGGGCACGGACGGGTGGCCCGAAGACTCGGCAGGTCATGGGGCGTGACTCGTAGAGGTCGCACAGACCGGTCCCGGGGTCGAGTGCGGGACAGGGTTCATCGTTGGCAAAAGCGGCAAATGCCTCTTCGCTGTGCGGACCGTTGTCGAGAATGCCGGTCGTGGCATCTCCCGGAAAATCATCAGACAGACGAGCGACCGCATCGCGGGCGCGAGTGCGTACGCACGCGGCGCGCGCCGGGTCGGCGGCTTCCAACTCGCGTAAGCCCCGGCGCAGGCGGACGGCGTCGAGTTGATTGATGGGAAACACACCGACGCAGCACTGGGTACAGCCCGGGCGGCAGGCGAGCCATGGCCCGCTGCGGCGGGCACTCGCGGCGAGAGCTTTGTCCACAATCCGGACAAGTTCGCGATCACGTGCAGGCGGAGCCAGGGAACGCATACTCATTCTCAAGGATAGCGCGAGAGTTCAACTCCATGTTGCGGCAATGGCATTCGCAATCTACATTTGCGTGGTTGCCATCGCCGACTGCAGTTTTGCCGGTGTGGATCTGGTCCAACCCGGGCGAGATGCCGGTCAAACAATAGCTTCACACAGTGAGCAGGGCTCTGGTAGGCTTCATGATTCTGGCAGGACCGCCTTGCCGCTCGCGGGCAGAGCGGGAACCGACGGCAGTAATCGAATGGGATCGACCCACATGGCAGAAGCGGGAACACGAATGGCCCGTCTGATCTCGAAGACACGGGACTACTACATCCTCACCAAGCCGGAGGTGAATCTGCTGATTCTAATGACAACTTCCGGCGCGTACTACATGGGTTCGCGCGGGCATCTGGACTGGCCAGGGATGCTCAGGACGGTGGTTGGAACGCTGCTCGTGGCCAGCGGTACGGCAACCCTCAATCAATTCATGGAACGCGGCTTCGATTCGAACATGAAACGAACTGCGGCGCGCCCGTTGCCCGCAGGACGGGTTTCAGCGCTCGAGGCGTTGATATTCGGGTTGGCTTTAAGCGTAGCCGGCGGCGCCTACCTGTGGCTTACCGTGAATCGGCTCGCCTCATTGCTGGCGCTCTCAACCCTGCTCTCCTACTTGCTGATTTATACCCCGCTCAAGCGGAGGACTCCTCTCTGTACGCTGCTGGGGGCGTTTCCCGGAGCCATGCCGACGTTGATCGGTTGGGCGGGGGCTTCCGCGCGGCTGAGTCTCGAGGCATGGTTCTTGTTTACTGTTCTTTTCCTGTGGCAGTTCCCGCACTTTCTCGCGATCGCCTTGATGTACCGTGAGGACTACGAACGCGCCGGTTTCCGCATGCTGCCGCGGTTTGACCGCGACGGACAGTTTACCCAGGCGGAAATCATCGCCTTCACGATCGTGCTACTGGTAGTGACATTCCTGCCGGGTTTCTTCTTCAATCACAGCCTGTTTTATCTGGCGGGAATGGCGGTCGCGGGCGCGTTTTTCCTGTATTATGGCGTCGAGCTCGCGAAGTCGCGTTCACGGTCGGCAGCCAGTCGCCTCCTGCACGCCTCGGTGGTGTATCTGCCGATGGTGCTGGCCGTAATGATGATTTCGAAGCGCGAATAGAACCTTCCTGGTAAGCGAAAACAGTGTCCGTGACTCGACGACTTAGATTTCTCCGATGGTCGGCCGGGTTTCTTGTCTCCTGGGTATTCTGCCTGCCGGCGTTGAGTGGTTCCCATCCCGCTCCACACTACGGAGAAGGCTTTTCCGTCGATCTGGATGAGTCTTACGATCGTGTCCTTCAGGTGGTGAAGCAGGTATCGGAAGACGGCATTATTCGCGGAAGTTCCGAGTACAAAGGAGCGCGCGAACTGTACGGAGCCGTTCCCGAAGCCAATTCCAGGGCCTTTCGCTCCCCTCCGGCTCCCGGAACCGTGGTGTACAAAGTGCGCACGAATACGCTCGCTCCTGACCATTTCCTGGAGAGCAACGATGTTGGCACGGTTACGGTGCGCTACGTAGTGAAGGCGCTGGCGCCGAGGTCGACGCGGCTGTCGATCGACGCCATTTTCCAGGAAGACAGCCACCACCACTACCATCCCTCAGACGGAACCGTGGAGAACGCCGAGTTCCTGGCTATTTCTGACGAGATTAAAGATATCGAGGACAAGGAGGCGAAGCAGAAACAGGAGGCCCAATATGCGGTGGAGGCGAGGAAGATGGCGGATCTCGAGGGGCAACTGGACCAGGCACGCACTGATCTGAAAGCCGCCAAGGCCAGGGAAGCGGAGATGCTAAACAAGCTGCAAGCGATCTCGGCAGGCAAACCTGCCCGGGTGAAAGCCGCCAGCGCCGATTTGAAATCTGAGCCCTACAACGACTCGAGGACTCTGACTTCGCTTTCACAGGGTGATTCGGTCATGGTGCTGCTCGAGACCCGCTTCTGGTACCAGGTGCAAACTGCGGCCGGACAGCAGGGATGGGTCTATCGGCTGATGCTGGAGAACCCGTAATGAGGCACCGCTGGCTATGCGCCTTGCTGACTGCGGCGTGCGCGCCGACCATACAAGCCCAGAGCATGCGTGGGGCCGTCGTTCGGCAGTTTCCATTTCCAGTTGCCCCGGTAAAAGCGGCTCTCGAGAACATCGGCGCCTACTCCGGCAGCAGGCTTCCTTCCCTCGAAGGTTTTGCCAACCTGGATCGGGTGAACGTAAAGGACTACCAGCGGCCCTACTACGAATTCAAGATACAGCTCGATCCCAAGGGTCCGCATCAAACCATGGTACAGGTCAAGGCCAACGTTTCCGCATGGTATACAGGGCCCGACGCGCCCCAACCGGGCTATCGCGCTGTGGAATCCAACGGACGGCTGGAGAATGATCTGCTCGACCGCCTGGATGAGTACCTGCGCGACAAGTCAGCAGATGCAGCGACCCTCGAACAATGGATCGCTGCCGCCAGGCAGGAACGGGCTGACACCGACCGGCACACTGACGAACTTCAGCAAGAGATGCGGAAGCTGGAGAATCCTCCCTCTCAGGGTGCCCGCTATGTAACCGTGGAGCGGCCGCACGTCATGGTGAGGATCGCTCCCGACGACACGGCTGCGGTTCGGGTCAAGGCTCAAATCGATGACGAGTTTCAGGCACTCGAGCATCGCGGTGCCTGGCTGCGTGTAAAGCTCGATGGCGGTGGAGATGGCTGGGTGCGGGCCGGGCAGGTCGTGGACAGTGATGTCGAGGCGTCCACTGAAACCCGGAAAGAGCGGGCTTTCGTGGCCGGGTTCAAAGTGATCCGCGAGAATACCGGCGAATTTTCCGGGGAATGGCAGCGCCTGAAAGGGAAGAGGGCCCTGTTCGTCTGGGTAAGACCGGACGGCACGGCTATGAACCTGCCGACGGCCAGCCGGTTACAGTTCGTTCAGAGCATGTTCAGGGAACGCTATCGCCAGATATCCCATAGCTCGAGGGATTCGGTGGAGGGCATTGTCGTCATCTTCATGGATCAGCGCGGCGGAGTGGCCGCCGGTGGTCTCGATGACATCCGCCACTGGGTGGAGGGATCGCTCAGCCAGAGCGGCTTCCTCAAGAAGTGCTCTCTCGATCCACCGGGGGCATTTCAGGAGTCGCCGGCAAAATAACACGCGCAACAGTCCTCGAGCGCGAGCCATCCTCGCACCTGACGGTCTGCGCCTCAGTTTCTAGGAGCGATATACTTTATTCGCATATGGCAGACGGGACAGGTGCTGTTCTCTCCGCGGTTCTTTGTTTATTTGTGGCGCTTCCTCTGATGGCTCAAACCAGCCGCCATTCATCCGGCGATTCCGCCGCTCAAAAGTTCGCCCAGCTCAGTGACCAGTTCATGAAGGAATCGCTGGCCCTTTCGCCGACCAGCGCTTCGGCTGCGGGATATCACCGGCACCTGGATCCGAGGACAGGGAAGACGATAGAACTGGATGCTCTGCTGGACGATGCGAGCCTCGAGGCTATGGCGCAGCAGCGGGCTTTCTACCAGGCTTGGCGCGAGCGCTTTCGCAAGGAAACTCCTCCCCAAGAGCTGGATCCGGAGGATGCCGCGGACTGGCGGTTGATTGACGATCAGATCGGCCTCGCCCTGCTCGAATTCGACAAGATTCAGAGTTACCGCCACAATCCGACCGTGCCGGTGGAGCTCATCGGCAATGCATTGTTTCTGCCCCTCACCCAGAACTATGCGTCGAAAGAAGTGCGCGTCGGTCACGTGCTCTCGCGCCTCGAGCAGGTGCCGCGTCTGCTGAACCAGGTCAAACCCTATCTGAGCGACGCGGATCCGGTGTGGGTGACGACCGCCATCGAAGAGAACCAAGGCAACATCGGCCTGGTCGAAGACACCATTGCCGGGGAGATTCCACCAGGATCCGCGCTCAAGGCCCGCTATGACAAGGTGGCGCCCCCGGCCATCGCAGCGCTGAAGGATTTTTCGCAGTGGCTGCAAAATGATCTGGGCAAGCGTCCCACGCATGCTACGTTTCGCCTGGGCAAGCAGCTCTACGACGAAAAGTTCCGGCTGGTCATGGAAACGCCGATTACGCCGGAACAATTGCTTTCCGACGCCGAGCAGGACCTGAGGTCGGTGCGCGCCGAGATGCTGCAACTGGCTTTGCCGATGCATCACGAGATGTATCCCGATCACGGCGACCACGCCGATCTTGCGGGGCGCGAGCGCGAGAACCGGATCATCGGCGAAGTACTGCACAAGACTTCCGACGATCACGCGCAGCGCGACCAGCTGCAGCGAACGATCGAGGCCGACCTGGATGGGATCAAGCAGTTCATCCGGGAAAAGAAAATTGTCTCGCTGAGCGAGCGCGAGAACCTGAAGGTGATTCCCACTCCGGTGTTCATGCGGGGAATCTTTTCCGTTGCCGGCTTCCACAGTGCACCGCCGCTCGAACCGCAAGCCGAAGCCGACTACTGGGTGACCCCGATCGATCCCAGGATGCCCGAGGACAAGGCCGAATCGAAATTGCGCGAGTACAACAACTACACACTGAAGTGGCTCACGATTCACGAGGCTCTTCCCGGCCATTACATTCAGTTCGAGCACCTGAATAACATTCAACCGGAACGGCGGCGCTTGTTGCGCTCGCTGTTTGCCAATGGCGCCTACGTCGAAGGCTGGGCGGAATACATCGCCCAGGTGATGATGGACGAAGGCTTTCTCAACAACGATCCGCGCTTTCGCCTGGTCATGCGCAAGATCCGCCTGCGGTTGCTGGCCAATACGATTCTCGACATCCGCATGCAAACCATGAACATGACCGACGCCGAAGCCATGGATCTGATGACCAAAGACAGTTTTCAGACGCAAGCCGAGGCGGAAGGCAAGCTGCAGCGGGCGAAACTTACCTCCACGCAACTGCCCACCTATTACGTCGGCGTGCGCGAGTGGCTGGCGTTCCGCAAACGCTATCAGGATGCCGCAGGCAAGGACTTCGATATGCTCAAATTCCACGACCTGGTTCTGGACCAGGGGCCGTTGCCGGTACCGGTGGTGGAGAAACTGGTGACGCCGGCGGCGAAGAACTGATGCCCACGCTAAGCGGTTGCCGCAATTCTGAACATTCCGAAATTCATCGGAGAGCACTCGTGAACGTATACCGCTCGCTGGCAGTTTGCCTGTTGGCCGCCATTCCTCCGTTCAGCTTGGCGCAATCCCCCTCAAGTTCCGGGCCTGCGCCCCTTTCCGGGTTTAGCGTGCAATCGTCCGCCCGGCAGCGCGACTGGGAAAAGAAGTTTCAGGATGGCATTGTGGCTGACAACTTGCGCGAGAGCCTGCGGAGGCTGAGTGCACGGCCGCACCACGTGGGTTCCCCGTACGACAAAAATAATGCCGAATGGATGCTGGGGAAGTTCAAGGAGTACGGATTCGACGCCCACATCGAGACCTTCCAGGTCCTGTTTCCCACGCCGAAAGAGCGGCTGGTCGAAATGGTTGCGCCCACCCAATTCCGCGCCCGGCTCCAGGAGCCGGTTGTCGCCTCGGACCCGACTTCCAGTCAAAACTCCGAACAACTCCCCACCTATAACGCCTATTCCATTGATGGTGATGTGACTGCTCCGCTGGTCTACGTGAACTACGGGATGAGGGAGGACTACGAGGAACTGGACCGCCTGGGAATCTCGGTGAAAGGCGCCATCGTAATCGCACGCTACGGTAACGGGTGGCGGGGCATCAAGCCCAAGGTCGCCGCCGAACATGGCGCCATCGGGTGCATCATCTATTCCGATCCGAAAGATGATGGCTATTTCAATGGCGATGACTATCCCCAGGGCGGTTGGCGTCCGAAAGACGGCGTGCAGCGGGGAAGCGTGATGGATACCGACTATCCGGGCGACCCCCTCACCCCCGGCATGGGGGCCACCGCCGATGCCCGGCGGCTGGATATGAAAGATGTCAAGACGATTACCCGCATCCCGGTACTGCCGGTTTCCTACGCCGATGCCTTGCCACTCCTCTCGGCCCTGCAGGGACCCGTGGCCCCGGAGAATTGGCGCGGCGCACTTGCCATCACCTATCACCTGGGCCCGGGACCGGCAAAAGTCCACCTGAAGGTTGCTTCCCATTGGGACCTGAAGCCCGTCTATGACGTTATCGCCACGATGAAAGGCGCGGAAGCGCCCGGTCAGTGGGTGATTCGCGGCAACCATCACGACGCCTGGGTCAACGGCGCGGACGATCCTTTATCGGGAATGGTGGCGGTGCTCGAAGAGGCGCGCATGCTGGGCGAACTTCACAGGCAGGGATGGAATCCCAAACGTACCCTCATCTATTGCGCCTGGGATGGAGAAGAGCCCGGCCTGCTGGGATCGACCGAATGGGTGGAGACTCATCTCGATGAGCTGAAGGCCCACGCCGTCGCCTACATCAATTCCGACGGCAATGGCCGAGGGTACTTCCGCGCGGCAGGCTCGCACGATCTTGAGCATTTCATCAACGATGTGGTCCGTGATGTCAAAGATCCCGAGAAAGGAATCTCGGCCTGGCAAAGGGCGCATCTGTACCGTATTTCCCAGGCCAAGACCGCCGACGACCGGAGTGAACTGCGCAAGCGTGCGGATTGGCGGATCGGTTCGCTGGGAGACGGTTCCGACTACACCGCGTTTCTCGATCATGCCGGAGTTTCCGCGCTGAATATCGGGTACGGCGGCGAAAACGATGCCGATCAATACCACTCGATCTACGATGACTTCTACTGGTACACGAAATTCGTCGACACGGATTTCTCTTACGGACGGGCGCTCGCGCAGACCGGGGGTACGGCGGCAATGCGGCTGGCCGACGCGGAGTTGATTCCCTTTGATTACGCCGGCCAGGCCGACACCGTTGAACGTTATGAGAAAGACCTGGAGAAGCTGCTGAAGGACAAGCAGGACGAAATTACCGAACGCAATCTGGAGTTGAAGGAAGGGATGTTCAGCGCGATCGCGGATCCCCGCAAGACGTCCGTGCCTCCTCCGGCGGAAACGGTCCCGCCCTACATGAATTTTGCCCCGCTGAAGAACTCCATTGAAGGGCTGAAGCAGAGCGCGGACCGCTACCAGGCAGCGTGGAACAAGGCTTGGGCCAGTGGCTCGCCTGCTCTTTCTCCTGAACAGGTCAGCACAGCGAATGCGGATCTCATCAAGATCCAGCGTGAGTTTCTGAACGAACGCGGACTTCCCGAGCGCCCCTGGTTCAAACACCAGGTCTATGCCCCGGGAGCCTACACCGGTTATGGCGCCAAGCCGATGGCGGCGGTGCGCGAGTACATGGATCAAAAGAAGTGGAAGGAAGCCGACGCCGAAATTCCCGGCGTCGCCCAGGTCATCGATAACGCCTCGGCGGCCATCAGCAAGGCCGCGGATGATCTGGAGGCGGGGCAGGGAAAGTAATATCGTTCTGGCAAAGGTGCAGTCATGAAAATGAAGATCTGGATGTGCGGCTCTGTTTTCGCGCTGATCCTGGTTACGCTGGCGGCCGATGTGCCGGCAATTCGGGGAGGCAATGGCGTTACCCTGCCTACGCCCCCTCCGACCGAACTGAAGCCCGTCACGGATGATGTCCACGGCACCGCGATCACTGACCCTTACCGCTGGCTCGAAGACGGCAAGAGTCCCGAGACTCGGGCTTGGATCGATTCCCAGATCAATTACACCAACGAATACCTGTCGCAGATCAAGATCCGCCCGGAGATTTCGAGACGACTCACGGAACTGATCCGCGTGGAAAGCTACTCGATCCCGGTGGAACGCCAGGGGAAGTACTTCTTCACCAGGCGTCTGCCCGACGAGAACCAGGCGTCGATCTACCTGCGCACGGGCTTGCACGGCTCCGACGAGCGGCTCATCGACGCCACTAAGTTGAGCGCCGACCAGAACACGTCTGTGCACATCGACGATGTTTCCAGAAACGGCGATCTGCTCGTCTACGGGTTGCGCGAGGGCGGAGCCGACGAGCAGACCGTCCACTTCATGGAAGTGGGCAAAAAACAGGACCTGCCTGACGTTTTGCCGCGGGCCCGCTACGGCAGCCTGAGCCTGGCTCCCGACAAGCAGGGTCTCTATTACAGCAAGCTCGAGACCAGCGGCACGTCGGTTTACTATCACCGGCTGGGAACGCCCGTGGAATCCGATGCCCTGATCTTCGGCAAGCAGTTCAACGGGGAAAAATTGGGACAGATGCAACTGATCGGCGCCGAGGTCACGGAAAATGACCGCTATCTCATCATCGAGGTGGACCACGGCGTACCCGCCACGCGTGTGGATGTTTATGCCAAGGATTTGCGCACGCCGGACGCTCCCATCCTCCCCATCATTCACGGCATCGATAACCGCTTCAGCGTCGAGAATTACGGCGACGATCTGTACGCGCTCACCGACTACAAGGCGGAAAACTACCGCGTCCTCAAAGTCAACATGAAGGATCCGGCAGTAGAGAAATGGCAGACCCTGGTGCCGGAGAGTAAGGACGTGATCTCCGACATCTCGGTGGTGGGCGGCAAGCTGTTCGTCACCGGACTGCACGACGTGGTTACCCAGACGCGAATCTATGGTCTTGACGGAAAGATGGTCGGCGAAATTCATTACCCGACGCTGGGTTCAGCATCGGCGGTACAGGGGCTGCAGGAGTCGGAGAATGGTTTCTACACCTTTCAGTCATTCATCATCCCCCCGACCATTTATCACTACAACGTGAAAAGCGGGCAGACAGAGGTGTTTGCCCGGCCGCAGGTGCCCTTCGACTCCGACAAGTATGAAGTACAGCAGGTGTTCTACCCGTCGAAGGATGGAACCCGGGTTCCCATGTTTATTTCGTCCCGCAAGGGACTGAAGAGGGACGGCAAGGCTCCAGCCCTGATGTCGGCTTACGGAGGATTCAACATCAACCTGACCGCCAACTGGAATCCCCAGTATGCCTGGTGGATGGAGCAGGGCGGATTCTACGCCCAGCCCAACTTGCGGGGTGGTGGCGAATACGGCGAAGCTTGGCACAAGGCCGGAATGTTTGAAAAAAAACAAAACGTGTTTGATGACTTCTTCGCCGCCGCCGAGTACCTGATCGCTAACAAGTACACTACCGCGCCACGGCTGGCGATTCGCGGCCGCTCGAACGGCGGCCTGCTCATGGGCGCGGCTATGACGCAAAGGCCGGATCTGTTTGGCGCTATCTGGTGCGGTTATCCCCTGCTCGACATGATCCGTTTCCAAAATTTCCTAGTGGGACGCTGGTGGACGTCGGAGTACGGATCGTCGGAAAATTCTGATCAATTTCCCTACCTGCTCAAATATTCGCCTTACCAGAATGTAAGGCCCGGGACCCGGTATCCGGCGATCATGTTTAATACCGGGGATTCCGACACGCGGGTCGACCCTTTGCATGCGCGCAAAATGACAGCCCTCATGCAGAAGGCGACGGGAAGCGACCGCCCGGTGCTGCTGCACTATGAACTCAAAGCCGGGCACAGTTCCGGCGTATCAATTTCACAACTGGTCGACGACATGGCAGACGAACTGGCGTTCCTGTGGAATGAAACGGGAGCATAGCGGGATCGAAGGCGCGACCCTAGTCGGACCTGATACATACGAGCTCCGTGTGGAATGATGCAGGTACGACGTTGGTTGAAGATGTGGTCACAACTCCTTTGGCAGAAGACGCACCGGGAAAGGCTGCATGGGGCTGCACTATGCACCTTGGTTGACATCAAGATGGCTTGGGACGGTGCGACCTGCGCTTGTGGCGTGGCGAATTGCTGGTAAATGACTATAACGGATAATGTGACGCTCTTCATCCGGGATACAATTTTCGGTGCTACGCGGGACTTAGCGCTCTCTACTGCTTTGCAGTTTTCTTTCGCCTTGTCATTGCGGATGCCAAATGTCGATTTTTTCGTATTCTTGCCTTCATCGATTTGAGGTTCGCGTGGGCTGGTTCCGGCAAAAACAGCCGTCCCCGCGCAAGTCCGCTGGGGTTTTGCACAAACCTCATGTTTCCTGTGGTTTGCGAATGTAAGTCCGGTGGCACTTTTGGGGTATGTTGTGGCACGGGCGTGCTATTTCCAGAAACCCGGACAGGCACTAAGTTCATAGACGAGCAGTTCTGGGGGAGGGCTGCCCGGGCGTTCATGACTCGCGAGAGTCGGAACGCCCGTTATTTTTTTCTGCTTGTCTTGGCCCTCTGCTTCACCGGATCGGCCGTAGGTCCGGGTCCTGCTAGCGCTCATCGATACGGGTCCTCTCCCGTCCTTCACGATATCGCATCATGAAGCTCTCCACGCTCTTTACTTGGTCTGTCCTGTTTCGGGCTTCTGTAACGTGATGTCGTGCTTCGCCTGGCACTCCATCGCCGGGTCAAAAGTCGCCACCCCCACCCACCTATCCTTCGAGGCATGAAACTCCAGAGGCGGATTCTTCACCTTGGCCGGAAGTCCCGTGAAATTCACTTTCCCGTCGTAGTTGGTGCCGGCCTCGAGATCGAGGCGGCGAAGCCCGCCAAAACCATAGGCGATGCGAACCTTTACATCTGCCGCGCCGGCTGGTTTGCCATCGGGTGTAAACACGGCGAGCTGGCAGGAGCAGGGTCCGGCGCCTCCGTCCATCACCGGGACCCTACTCGATTGACTGGAATCGTTTCGGCCGCAGACCATCGCGACTGCGGCAACGAGCAAGATAGAAATCATCGCAGCGCTTCGATTCATGGCGATATGCCTCATCATATGGGTCTATCCTTCGCCGCAAGAACCTGAAAGACAGGTTCTCTCCATGAACCTATCTTGAAGGCTGAAAGGCAGCCAAACGAGAGGCATCCAAACGAAAGTTAGCGGCCGTCCTCCGGGTTATGCCTGCCACATTCTCGTCCCGCTCCTCCGCCCTCCACGGCCGGCCCGAGACGCCAAGTGCGATGCCGCTGGTGAAGGAGAAAGCGCCATTGTGAGGGTAGCTCTCATCGAATCCGTGGCTTCCATGGATCAGTGGAATTACCCGTGGCCATAAAATATTCTAGGCTTTCCACAAGCCTTCCACCTGGAACTCTTGTGCTTTCAGCGGGCTTCAGCGGCCGTATTTCCCCATCAGTTCCGCCTGGGCGAGGATGTGCCCCTGGAGCGCGCGCTCTACCTCCTTCTGGCGGGCGCCTGGCTTCAGGTCGAGCCGGCGGTCAACGGCATACAGTTTGAAGAAGTAGCGGTGCGGAGTGCCGGGTGGCGGGCACGGGCCACCATAACCGGTCTTGCCGAAATCGTTCTTCCCCTGCAGTCCTCCCCCAGGCAGCGCGTCTACTTTGCTGATATTTTCCGCGAGATTCGTCGTGCCCGCCGGCAAATCATAGAGCACCCAGTGACTCCAGGTGCCGACCGGCGCGTCGGGGTCGTCGGCGATGAGCGCGAAGCCTTGCGTGCCTTGCGGCGCACCGCTCCATTCGAGCGCGGGTGAGACGTCGCTCCCGTCGCAGGTGTGTTTCCGGGGAATTGTTCCGCCATTCGGGAAGCTTGCACTGGTCAGATGCATGGCGCCTCCTGTCTGCGCCTCCAATGACGAGGCCGTGAACAGCAAGAGAAGTGTAACGAGCCATCGAGGCATGACGAACGTCAGTAGGTGGAGATGGTGAAGTTGACAGTAATCTTGGCTTCGGTTTCGATCGCTTGACCGGATTGCAGATAGGGCTTGAAGCGCCATTGCATCACCGCCTCTCGGGCCGCCGAGGAGAGAATCTGCGGCCCGCTCAGCACCTGCAGATCCTGGATCGTTCCCTCCTTGCCAATCAGCGCCTGCAGCACTACCGAGCCCTGCACTTTCATTTGCTTGGCGAGTGTCGGGTAGGTCGGCTCCACCGAGTGCGTCACCAGCTGTTGCGTAGTGGAGGACAAGCGCACACGTTCGCCCGCGGACGACACCGACGCCGAAGCGACCACGGGGGCGGGCGACACGGGCGGCGATCCGGTCTGCATGTCGACCTTCATCGAGGGATTCACGGTCTTCACCGGCTGGCGCTGGTCGCCCGCGACCACTTCGATATCCAGAGGTGGGAGAGCCGTGCGGTTGACCACCGGCGCCGTGGCTTCGGTCAGCGAAGGCACCGGAGCCGCCGGCGGGTGCGACTTCGCTTTCACACGTGCGGGAGCTGGAGGTTCGGCCTTAGCGTTATAGGTGAGCGCGTGGTCCTGCGGGTTGGCGTCATCGGGTTGCTGAATCGGAGTTTCGTCCGCACTTTCGTTGTCGGGGAACCAGAACTGGCGGTCCTTGATAAGCACCAGGATGAGGGCAATCAGGAGAAGCGCAAGCGCCGCCAGCATGACGCGGCGCTGTTTCTGCTCCGGGGTCACTTCGGTCGCGCCCGGCAGCTGCGCCGGGCCATTTCCCTCGAGCATGCCCATGCCCCACAGTCCTCCCCGCCCGCGTCCGAGGCGCGCGGGCCGTCGCGCCTAGTATGCCTTGAAATGCGCGCTAAATCCAGCACAAGCAGGGGTTTCCCCATTGTGAGACCGGTCACAATCAGCTGTGCCATGTATCACAGCGGAGCGTACGCCGTGGACACACACTGAAAGCGTGACGCCGGTCACATGCACTCGGCCCATCTTGCCGGAGGTCACATAGGGGGTAGGTTGTGCTCTTGCCTTACGGTCTGGACATCGTTGAAAGCTGCTTGACCTGCAAAATGCGCGCGGAACACATCTTTTGCGACTTGCCCGCTTCGGCGCTGCAGGCTTTCGAAAACATCAAGTACGCCACTGCCTATCCCAAGGGAGCAGTGCTATTCGTCGAAGGCCAGGCGCCGCGGGGTATTTTCGTGCTGTGCAAGGGACGCGTGAAGCTTTCCATTTGCGCCACCGACGGCAAGACGCTGATAGTCAAGATTGCCGAGCCGGGGGAAGTGCTGGGCCTGAGCGCCAGCGTCTCGGGCAAGCCTTACGAGTTGACCGCCGAGACGATTGATCCCTGCCAGGTGAACTTCGTGAAGCGCGAAGACTTCCTGCGTTTCCTCAAGGACCACTCCGACGCCTGCTTCAAGGTAGCCGAGCAACTGAGCGAGAAGTACAACAACGCGTGCCACGAGGTGCGCTCGCTCGGGTTGTCGCACTCGGCGGGGGAGAAGCTGGCCAAGCTGCTGCTGGAATGGAGCTCGAAGAACGGAGAAGCTACCAAACAGGAGCCGCGGCTGAAACTGGCGCTGACCCATGAGGAAATCGCGCAGATGATTGGCACGTCGCGCGAAACCGTGACCCGCCTGTTCGCCGATTTGAAGAAGCGGCAGATTGTGCAGGCCAAGGGTTCGACACTGGTGATCCGCAACAAAGCGGCTCTCGAGATCATGGCCACGAACAGCTGAAGCGCGGGCTATACAGCGCGTGCGCACGGTCACGGCAAAAGGTGACTGCAGTCACTGAGTTCTTCGCAGCCACCGGGCTATCACAGCAGCATGGCGAGCGTACTCGAAGCCAGGTGCGGAGAATGTGTCCTCCGCTCGGGCCGTGTCTTCTGCGATCTTCCCGCGGAAGCCCTGGAAGCCTTTGATGGCATCAAGACAGTGGCCCTGTTTCCCCGTGCCAGCGCCTTGTTTCGGGAGGGCAATGTGGCGAATGGCGTGTTCGTGATCTGCCAGGGCCGGATCAAGCTCTTCTTGTCTTCGGAGTCGGGCAAGCGCCTGACGTTGAAGATTGCAGGGCCCGGGGAAGTCCTGGGGCTCAGTGCTGCGCTGTCCGGCACCCCCTACGAAGCGACGGCGGAAGCGCTCGAAGATGCCACGGTGGCGTGCGTCAAACGCGGCGATCTGGTCCGTTTCCTGCGCGACCATCGCGAGGCCTGCCTACGGGTGGTCGACCTGCTCAGCGGGGACTTGCACACCGCCTACGGCCGCGTGTGCTCCGTCGGGTTAGGGAGGAGCCGGCGGCTCCGGGCCCTGCGCATACAGTAAGATGTGGAGCGCTTGCCTGGTATGGGCAAGGCCCCTTGCTGGGCATCCCTCGGCAGGCGCACCGCCCGATTTCCATAATCACAACTCGGCGTCAGCACGTCGCTCACACCACGCGAGCGATACGGGGTTGATCTCGCTTACAACTACAACGACGTGCAGCGGAATGCGCTGATCTGCTTCAACGACACGTCGCCGGAAGGAGTGACCCTGCCGGTGTTGGCGAACCCGTCCGGGTGCGCGGCATTGGATTCTAGGAATCCCGCGTTGACATGCGCTTATTACAAAAGCCGCACTCACTACGGAATCGGGTCGGTCATGCTGAAGCCGGCTTAACGCGTCACCACGCATTTCGGCTATAGTATCACCAGCGTGGCCAGGCG
>DATFTE010000176.1:0-11549 GCA_035262225.1 Terriglobales bacterium | reverse complement strand
CGCCGCTTACACCCGCGACGGCATGGTGTTTCCCGTGGATACGCGTTTGCGCCCCCATGGACGCGAGGGAGAACTGCTGGTCAGCCCGGCGCAATTGCTGATCTACTGCGCGCAAGAGGCGCAACCCTGGGAAGCCCTGATGTACACCAAGTTGCGTTACATTGCCGGATCGTCTGCGCTGGCCGAACGAGCGGTTCTCGCCACCAACCCTCTGTTTCAGCGATCCGCTGACGATGCGGCATTCAGAAGCGCGGTGTGCGATATGCGAGCCAAACTGGAGGCCACCGAAACCGGGGGCAATCTCAAGACTTCGCCCGGGGCAGTTTATGACATTGACTTCGTCAGCAGCTTCCTCCTGGTGAAGAACCGCGTACCTGACAAGCCGGGAAGCCTGCGTGACCGCCTGTGGCGATGCGCGGCCGCCGGTCTGCTGACCAAGCCCGATGCCGCCCTTTTGGATCACGCCGCCGAGCTGTTCCGCACCGTCGATCACGTGCTGCGCCTGGTGGTGGGCCGGGCCAGTAAATGGCTGCCGGCCAACGAAACAGCCTCTCAGCTGACCGAATCCATCACTTCGAGGATTCTGCACCGCGAGTTTGCTTCGGGGCTGGAATCCGAAGTCGACCAAACCCGCCGCCAGGTGCGGGAAGCGTACTCGCGTCTTATGTCCGAGTAGTGTCAGCGGAAACAGGAATCCTCCCGCCGCCGTCAGTGACGAGCTCCACTGCGTCTCTGCCCAGACGCCCCCAATCGCTAATGATGCCTGGATTTCAATGCGTAGTTCCGCGCATCCCCGAACGCAGCCACGCTGAGGTGGGTGATCGAAATCCAGCGCTCGATCTTGTGATGGCCGCTGCGGTGCATCCAATAGGACAATCCCACCGAAGTGGCCACGGCTGCGGCTTCCAGGCTGGCAAAACCGGCGGAATTATCCACCACGTCGTCGGGAAGCAGAATCTCCTGCCGGCCCCTCGCCATGAAGTTGCGCGTGGAGGCGTAATCCAGCCCCCGGAAGACCGCAACCCCGGAAAACAGCAGAACGTTGGTCCGGTCCCAGAAGCGGTGCGGAGAAGCCTCCGGCGCCTGCGGTAGGGCCGACGGCGCAACCGCGGCCGCGTCATCCGCGGCCTTGGCCGCCCCCGTGCTCCCCGTGAACATCAGCAGCCACACTGTCACTACCGCCCCGTAAGGGCGCACGGCGCGATGCCAGGCCATTAGAGGATTGTAAAGCACGTCTGCTAAAGCACGTCTGCCTGCGGCCATCGGTCAGCAGGTCACAAACCTGTGTGATCTTGGTCATTTTTCGATGTTTATCCCTACGCTTTATAATTGGGCGATTTTTCCGAACGACCTCGGAGGTGTGAGATGGCGGCTTCATACAACTGCGTGCCCGTTCCCACGAATGGCGCTCCCATTCGCTACAGCAATGGAAAATACCAGGTGCCCGACAATCCGATCATCCCTTTCATTGAGGGAGATGGCACCGGTCGTGACATCTGGAAGGCTTCGGTCCGCGTGTTCGACGCGGCCGTGGAAAGGGCCTACCAGGGCAAGCGCCGCGTGGCCTGGTTTGAAATCTTCGCCGGTGAAAAAGCCATGGCCAGATTCAATACCTGGCTGCCCGACGACAGCGTCGCCGCCATTCGCGAATTCCGCGTCGCCATCAAGGGTCCCCTCACCACTCCCGTCGGCGGAGGTATCCGCTCCCTCAACGTCGCCCTGCGCCAGATTCTTGATCTCTATGCCTGTGTGCGCCCGGTGAAGTACTACAAGGGCACACCCTCGCCGGTAAAGCATCCCGAACGCATGGATGTCTGGATCTACCGGGAGAACACCGAAGACGTCTACGCCGGCATCGAGTGGGAAGAGGGAACTCCCGAGGCCGCGAAGCTCATCGACTTCCTCAACAAGGAAATGCTCAAGGGCGGCAAGAAGCAGGTTCGGCTCGACTCCGGCGTCGGCATCAAGCCCATCTCCATTACCGGAACCAGGCGCCTGGTGCGCATGGCGATCAAGTTCGCACTCGAGAACCACAAAAAAAGCGTTACCCTGGTGCACAAGGGCAACATCCAGAAGTTCACCGAAGGCGCCTTCCGCAAGTGGGGATACGAACTCGCGACCGAAGAGTTCCGCGACCGGATCATCACCGAGCGCGAGAGCTGGATCATCGACAACAAGGACAAGAACCCCAATATGACAATTGAGCAGAATGCCAACCTCGTCGAACCCGGCCTGGAGTTCGCCACCGAGGAATTTCGCCAGAGCGTCTACAAAGAAGTGAAAGACGTCCTCGACAAGATCTACGCCAGTCACGGGAAGGGCGCCTGGAAGACGAAGCTCATGGTCAACGACCGCATTGCCGACTCCATCTTCCAGCAGATCGTCACCCGAGCCGACGAGTACGCGGTGCTCGCCACCCCGAACCTCAACGGTGACTACATCTCCGATGCCTGCGCCGCGCAGGTGGGAGGCCTGGGCATCGCTCCCGGCGCCAACATCGGCGACGGCTGTGCCTGTTTCGAAGCCACGCACGGCACCGCGCCGAAGTACGCCGACAAGGACGTCATCAATCCCGGATCGGTGATTCTCTCGGGGGTTATGATGTTCCGCTTCCTCGGCTGGAACGAAGCCGCGGACCTGATCGAGCGCGGCCTGGAGCGCACGATCGAGCAAAAGAAAGTCACCTATGACTTCGAACGCCTGATGGAAGGTGCCACCAAAGTGAAAACCAGCGAGTTCGGCAGCTACATCATCGGGAATATGGAGTCGCGGGTGCTGGCGGAAGTCTGACGCTGCACACCCCTGTACCCTTGTCATTCAAGCGAAGTGAAGAATCTGCGTTCTTTCTCGAGTGTCGGCGCTCGAAGCCGGAAGCAGATGCCTCGCTCCGGAATGATAATCGCCGACGTCCCTGCCAGACGGCGGTCCTCTGGCTGATTTAGAATGGTCGGTTTACCCATCAGTCATCGTCTCTACCAGAGAGGACATTCATGCGCAAAAAAGTGAGTATTGTGGGCTCGGGCAACGTGGGGGCCACAGCTGCCCACTGGATCGCGTCCAAGGAACTCGCCGACGTCGTGCTCATTGACATCATCGATGGCGTGCCCCAGGGCAAGGGCCTCGACCTGCTCGAGGCCATGCCCATCGAGAAGCGAGACTCGTATGTGCTCGGCACCCAGGACTACGCCGACACCGCGAACTCCGACGTCGTGGTCATCACCGCCGGTGTTCCGCGCAAGCCGGGCATGAGCCGCGACGATCTGCTCAACATTAACCACAAGATTATGAAGGACGTGGTGACGAAGGTCGTCGAGCATTCCCCCAACTGCATTCTCATCATTGTCTCCAACCCGCTCGACGCCATGGCCCAGGCTGCTTACAAGATGGCCGGCCTCCCCCGGGAGCGCGTCATCGGCATGGCCGGCGTGCTTGACTCCGCGCGCTTCCGCACTTTCATTGCCGAAGAGTTGAAGGTGAGCGTCGAAAACGTCACCGCCTTCGTTCTCGGCGGACACGGCGATACCATGGTCCCGCTGCCGCGCTATTCGACGGTGGCCGGAATTCCCATCACCGAACTGATGGACGCGGCCACTGTGGAACGCCTGGTCCAGCGCACCCGCGACGGCGGCGCCGAAATCGTCAAGTATCTCAAGACCGGCAGCGCCTACTACGCACCCTCGGCCGCCGTCACCGAGATGGTCGAAGCCATTCTCAAGGACAAGAAGAAAATTCTCCCCTGCGCCGCTTACCTCGAAGGCGAGTACGGTATCAGGGGGCTCTACGTGGGAGTTCCGGTCAAACTGGGCTCGAAAGGCATCGAAAAGATCATCGAGATCAAGCTGACCCCGGAAGAAACGAAAGCGCTCGCCCGCAGCGCCGACGCAGTGAAAGAGCTGGTAGCCGTGATCGGCGTCTAAAGCGCAACCGCGCAGGGGCAGCCGCCTCGGCTGCCCAGTTTTCCTCGAATCGATGGAAGACGGGTGTCCCCCCCGTCCTCTCTCGGATACCTCCTACACCCTCTCAATCACCACGGTTTCTAGCCTCACGTCTTTATTCGGCTTGTCCTGGCGGTTCCGCGGCGCGTTCACAATCCTCTCCACCACGTCGTGCCCCTCCACCACCTCGCCGAAGATCGTGTGTTTCCCGGTCAGCCAGGCCGTCGGCGCGACCGTGATGAAGAACTGGCTTCCGTTCGTGTTTGGCCCGGCATTCGCCATCGCCAGCTTGCCAGGCTTGTCGAACTTGTGTGGCGATCCCCTGTTCTCGTCTTCAAACTGATACCCCGGGCCGCCGAAGCCCGATCCCGCCGGATCGCCGCCCTGAATCATGAACTGCGGAATCACGCGATGAAAAATAGTCCCGTTGTACAACGGGTCTTTGCTCTTGTTGTGGGTTAGCGGATGCGTCCACTCCCGCTTGCCCTCGGCCAGTTCGGTGAAATTCTCGACCGTCTTGGGCGCGTCTTTCTCAAACAGTTTGCAGACAACAGTTCCTTCCGATGTATTCAACACCGCATAAGTGCCAGGTTGGCGAGCCATAAAATTCCTTTCATAAAAAAGCCGGAGGGCACAAGACCCGCCGGGCCGATGAAAGACAAACTTATTTTGCGGGAGCCGGCGCCGGCTTCTTCATCGTCGCCGCCGGGGCTGCTCCGCCCTTGGTGATAGTGATGTGGTTGATCTTCACCGGATTGAACGGCCGGTCATTCGAATCCCGTCCCATGCGCGCAATCTGCTTTACCAGCGCTACGCTGGCATCATCGCACTGCCCGAAGATCGTATATCCGCCGTTCAGGCTGGGATAAGGAACTTCGGTGATGAAAAACTGCGAGCCGTTGGTGTCGGGACCCGAGTTGGCATACGCCAGCCGCCCCGGCCGATCGAACTTCAGGTCGGGAGAGGTTTCGTTCTTGAACTGGAATCCCGGATCACCCGTGCCATTTCCCGCCGGATCGCCACATTGAATCATGAAATTGGGAATCACCCGGTGGCAGATCGTCCCATCGTAAAGCGGCACCCCGCGCTTCTTGGCATGAGTCACCGGAGAGGTCCAGTCTTTGGTTCCGTCGGCCAGGCCTATGAAGTTGGCCACGCCGATCGGCGCCTTGTCGGGAAACAACTTGCAGGTCAACTTGCCCACGGTCGTGTCAATAACCGCGGTGGGCTGTCCCGCCTGCGCCCACAGCGCGACTGAGAACAGGCAAACCGCACCGATAATCGCAATACGTTTCATGGAAAAGCTCCTCATTTGGAGTTAGTAATGCTAGCAACCGGTTTGTATCGGGACAGGGCTTCAGCCATTCCAGGCCGGCTTTAGCCGCTGCGGCGGCGCTCAAGGCGTCGTGAAGGACGGCATCGCTGAAATCATGCCCGGATACGAATCTCGACTCGTGGGCAGGTGCTCGAAGCCGACATCAGCGCCACAACCCTTACCGCGACCCAGAATTGTACGCCAACCCAAACTACTTCGCTGCCTGCATCTCCCGGCTCACCCGCTCCACTTCGCGGAACACCCGCAGCAGGTTCCCGCCCAGAATCTTGTGAATGTCGTCCGCGCTGTAACCGCGATCGACGAGCGCCTGGGTGATCTTCGATAAATCCGCCGCCGAGTCGATCCCCTCGGGCGTCGCCCCGCTGACGCCGTCAAAGTCAGATCCCAATCCTACGTGATCCACGCCCGCTACTCTGGCGATATGATCAATGTGATCGATCAATGACTTCAGGGGAGGCCGCGGAAGCTTCGCCGCCCATTCCCGCTCCACCCGGTCCGAATCCAGATACGTGACCGCCTCGCCCGCCGCTCGCTTTTTCTCGAGCGCCTCTGCTACCGCTGCACCCTTCTCTTTCTCCTGCGCTCGCGACGCTCTGAGGTAGTCTGCGTCCACGAACGCACTATAGAAATTCACCTGTACCACGCCGCCGTTCCTCGCCACGGCTCGCAGCATGTCGTCGGTCATATTCCGCGCATGGTCTGTCAGTGCCCGGGCAGACGAATGCGACGCAATCACCGGCGCCTTCGTGGTCGCCATCGTGTCCCAGAACGTTTTATCGGCTACGTGCGAGATATCCACCATCATCCCCAGGCGGTTCATCTCCAGCACGACTTGCCTGCCGAAATCCGTCAGCCCCTTGTGATGCGGCACGGTGGGATCGTTGATGTCCCCCGACGAATCTGCCCACTCGTTGGTATTCGACCAGCTCAACGTCATGTAGCGCACGCCCAGCCGGTAATAATCGCGCAACAGGTGGATATCATTCTCGATCGAATGCCCACCCTCAATGCCCATCAGCGCCGCCAGCTTTTTCTGCTTGTGCGCCCGCTCGATGTCCTCCACGCTGAACGCCATCATCATCCGGTCAGGATGCCGCGCCGCCTGCTGATAAACAGAATCAATCAAGTCCATGGTGTGCTGCGCGAAGTGCCCTTGATTCGTCCGGGGATCGACCCAGATGGAAAAGAACTCCGCCCCCAGGTTCCCCGCCCGCGCCTTGTCGAGACTGATATGCCCGATGTCCTTGGGATCGGTGTTGCCGATATCGAAGCCCTCGTCGAGAAACCGCTGTGGCGTGTCGGCATGGGTGTCAACCACGAGCGCCGAATCATGAATCGCCCTGGCTTGCGCCGAGACAGGAGTGTCTTCTCCCCAAGCCAGCGTGCCTAACAGCAGGCACACAAGAACCATGCGAAGCCGGAAAATGTTCATGAGCAGAAAGAAGTGCCCTGCGATTGTATAACATCCACGTAGCGGCCGGATCGCTGGCCCGTAGCGCCAACGAATCTTGCACGTACCACCGTGCGCTGGCCGCGCTAAATCCCTCGCTCGGCCCGGGATGACCTGCCTCTCTACCCGAGAAACCGCATCGCCCGCTCCACACACCTCTCTAGCGGCCGCTCCGTATCCACAACGATCTTGGGCAAGGGAATCTCCTCAAACCGCGCCTTCACCCGCAGGTACAGCGCAAAATCACGGTTGCCCGCTACATGATCCTGCCCTTCAATCCGTCTGCGCCGTGTTCCCCGGGCACACACACTCTACGATCCGCCAGTCCTGCCCCAGCTGCCCGGCATGTTCGATGACACGCTGGATCTGGTAACGGCGCGAAAACGGACGTCCATCAAGAAACACATACCGTGCCCGATTCTTTCCCACTATATACGCCGCCGTCTCCAGCATCACGCCCATGCAGAAGTCATCCTGGTCGGTGGAATACTCAATATCGGCGGCAGGGAACAATGCCCGCCGGATCTCATCTTTATCGAGAACCACTCCCGAGGTCCGCTCCGCCAGGGCCCGTGCGAGCGTACTTTTCCCCGTGCCTGGCAAGCCCGCCATCATCACAATCATGCGAAATTCTCAGGAAGGAATTACTTGGGATCGCCGCTGAGGTCTTCAATCACGCCGGCATCATCGTCAGCAGGCTGCTCACCCGCCAGCATCTTCGACTCGCGCCAGTCGGTGTACTGATCGGAAACCGCCACGTGGAACACCCACTGCCGCCGTTCTTCCTCGGGTTCGATGAGGCCCAGGTCTTTGAGCGGAGACATATACTGCTCCACCCATTTCACCTGCTCACGCGTCATCCCACGGCGCTGAATGTCCACAGTGATTCCCGCCAGGTGCGACGAAGCGGTGTCGCCCGTCTCCGGCGCGGCATTGCGGTTGTGCCGGCGCAGCTTCTTCTGCACCTGCACCGTGCGCACCGCCGAGTTGATCTGGATCTGCTGATGAAACTCCTTGTAATACGCCTCGCTCAGATCATCGACAAAATCGCGTGTCCACGGCCGGCAATAGCGCCGGTCGGGATCAAGCCGCGGATCGATGCGCAAGGTCCGTCCGGGCACGATCGGCACCAGGTCCTGGCTGGCCTTCAATTCTTCCAGTTCGTTGTCATCCTGAATGCGCGGCAACTCGAGCCGGTCAATCACTGCATTCTGACGGAGCAGGGAATCGCGCGAAGGACGGAACACAGGGTTCCACAAAACCCGGCGCCCGTGCGCGCGCCGTGTGGTTCGATGATAGCGCCGCGTCGTGGTCACGCGCCGCATGCCGAAGCCCGGCACAGCCAGCATCAGCAGCAGCAAAGCGGCAAAGGCGCGATTTAAGAGGCTTTTCACGAAGTGACGAAGCTCCTGAACACTGCCCTGGCGCTTGGGCAGGCGCTTATTCTACTGCAACCGGACAAAGTGCAAACTTCATTTTTTCTGATTTTTGCGTTACCAACGAGGGGCTTCCTGCTGGTTACTGCCGATTACTCCCGGTGCACGTGGTTACTTCCGGAACAGGTCGCCAATGGCCTGTTTCATGACTTCTCCGCCGACCTCGGAAATCGAGCGCGTCAGCGGAATGTCCTTGGGACACACTTCCACGCAATTCTGCGCGTAGCCGCATTCCTGGATGCCGCCATCGCCCATCAGCGCCGCCAACCGCTCGCGCTTCAGCGCCGCGCCCGTGGGATGCGTGTTGAACAACCGTACCTGCGAGATGGTCGCCGCACCCACGAATCCCGTGTCCTCCGTGAACTGCGGGCACGCCTCCATGCAGCAGCAGCAGGAAATACAACGCGACAACGGATACGCCGCTTCCTGCTCCTCCATGGTCATCCGCGGGCCGGAGCCGAGGTCGTAGGTCCCATCGATCGGAACCCACGCCTTCACCGCCTTGAGGTTTTCGAAAATGACACTGCGATCTACAGCCAGATCGCGCACGATGGGGAATTTGGAAAAGGGCTCGAGGCGAATCGGTTGCTCGAGCTTGTCGACCAGAGCCGAGCACGCCATCCTCGCCCGGCCGTTGATCAGCATGGCGCACGAGCCGCACACTTCCTCGAGACAATTTGAATCGTAAGTGATGGGCGTGGTGGTTTTGCCGTCGCGCGTCACCGGGTTGGCCGCGATCTCCATGAGAGACGAAATCACATTCATGCCCGGCTTCCACGCAAGTTCAAACTCCTCCCAGCGAGCCTTCGCGCCGGGACTGTCCTGCCGCTTGATCTTGAAGATGACTGTTTTATTAGCCATTAGCTCTTAGCTCAAACTCTCAGTTGTCGAACAGACGATGGAGGATAGGCGTCCCCGCCCGTGCCCCTGCCAATCCCCCCGCTTTTCCGGGCAGCCCGGAATGACGGCAGCGGGTTTCCTTCGCTCACGCCCGCAAAGTGGCGTCACTTCGCCACGTCGTACTTCCGTGCCCGCGGCGGAATCAGCGAAATATCCACCGGCTCAAACTCAAACCGCGGCTCATCCGCATCCGCGGCAAAATACGCTTTCGTCGTCTTCAGCCAGTTCTTGTCGTCGCGATCGGGGAAGTCCGGCTTGTAGTGCGCCCCCCGCGACTCGTTGCGCATCCCCGCTCCCTGTGCGATTACGCGCGAAAGCTGCAGCATGTTGTAGAGCTGCCGCACGAACGCCACTGTTGTATTCGCCCACTGCGAACGGTCGCTCAAGTTGATTTGCTGGAAGCGCTCCAGCATTTCCACCAGCTTGGCGTCGGTTTCCCCGAGGTTCTTGTTGTAGCGGATGACGGTGCAGTTCTGGGTCATCAACTCGCCCAATTCGCGCCACAGCAGGAACGGATTCTCCTTCCCGCCGGCCTGCATCAGCCCGGCGTTGATCTCTTCCTGCCGCTTGCGCTCGGCATCGAAGTGCCCGTTCGCCGCTGCCCCCTGCAACCCGCGCGCGTACTTCACCGCATTCGGACCCGCCACGAACCCGCCGAAGATGCACGACACCAGCGAATTCGCGCCCAGCCGGTTGGCCCCGTGATACTGGTACTCGCACTCGCCCGCCGCGAAAATTCCCGGAATGTTCGTCGCCTGGTTGAAGTCCACCCACATGCCGCCCATGGTGTAATGCATGCCGGGGAAGATCTTCATCGGCGTATCCCGCGGATCGTCGCCCACAAACTTCTCGTAAATCTCGAGAATGCCTTCCAGCTTGCGGTCCAGAATCTTGCGGTCGATATGCGTCAGGTCGAGATAAACCATCGGCTTGCCATCAATGCCCAGATGGTACTCGTACACCACCTTGAAGATCGCCCGCGTGGCCACATCGCGCGGCACGAGGTTCCCGTACTTCGGATACCACTCCTCCAGGAAATACCATCGCTCGCTCTGCGGAATCGATTTGGGATCGCGTTTGTCGCCCGTGGTCTTCGGCACCCACACCCGTCCGCCCTCGCCCCGCGCCGACTCCGACATCAGCCGCAGCTTGTCTTCGCCCGGAATCGACGTGGGATGCACCTGGATGAACTCGCCGTTCGCGTAGAAGCATCCCTGCTGATACAGCGCCGACTGCGCCGATCCCGTGCACACCACCGAATTCGTCGATTTTCCGAAGATCGCGCCAATACCGCCCGTGGCCACGATGATCGCGTCCGCCGGAAATGTCCTGATCTCCATTGTGCGCAGATTCATCGCGCAAATGCCGCGGCACACCCGGTTTCCATCAAGCACCGCCGACAGGAATTCCCACGCCTCGTACTTGGTGACTTTGCCTTCCGCCTCGTACCGCCGCACCTGCTCATCGAGCGCATACAGCAGCTGCTGCCCGGTGGTCGCTCCCGCGAATGCGGTGCGATTGAACAGCGTCCCGCCGAAGCGGCGGAAGTCGAGCAAACCTTCGGGAGTGCGGTTGAAGGGAACGCCCATGCGGTCGAGGAGATCGATGATCCCGGGTGCCGCATCGCACATGTTTTTCACCGGAGGCTGGTTCGCCAGAAAATCGCCGCCGTAAATCGTGTCGTCAAAGTGCTGCCAGGTCGAGTCGCCCTCGCCCTTCAGATTCTTGGCAGCATTGATGCCGCCCTGCGCGCACACCGAGTGTGACCGCTTCACGGGGACGATGGAAAACAAATCCACGTGGCCGCCCATCTCGGCAATCTTGATGACCGCCGCCAGCCCCGCGAGACCACCGCCAATCACGATAATTTTGGTAGTCGATGCCATGAGATCTCGAATTCCAATCTGCCGGGACCAGCCCTAGCGCATGACAAACGTATCCGCGCCCGAAGTGTCCATCGGCTGCAGCGGAGTCGTCAGGAATGAATACATGGTAGCCGCGCCCACGATCATGAACAGCGCGCCAATGGCAAAGCACACATACCCAAACCGCCGTCGCGCGCCATCGCCGCGCGTGATCCCCCACTTCGCCGCGAACAGCCACAATCCATACGCGAAGTGCCATGAGGCACAGAAGATGCCCACCGCATAGAACGCCACCGCCCACGGGCTCTGGAATTCCAGTTGGACTTTGCCGAACGCCGCCGCCGGATGCGACAGCAGATGAATCCCGGTGAAGCGCAGGTGCCAGGTGTGCCACACCATGTAGAAGAACGCGATCCCTCCCGTCCAGCGCTGCGCGTTGTACATCCAGTTGCCCGTCCACGGATACTCGCCCACATTGCTGTCACCGCGATACCAGATAAAGAACCCGTAGAGCGAGTGGTAGAGAATCGGCAGCCAGATTCCGAACAATTCCAACCCGACCACGAAGGGAAAGCTGGTCAGCAGATCGACTTGCTTGGTGTAGGCCCCGGGCCCCTTGGTGGCAAA
>DATFTE010000175.1:0-2730 GCA_035262225.1 Terriglobales bacterium | reverse complement strand
ATTCCATTCGAGAGAGTCTGATTTGCAGGATGAAGCACAGAAAAGAGGGATAGAGCCGCCGGAACCGGGAAAGAAGATCGGTGGGTTCTATGACCGGCGGACGGACACGATTCACTTGCCACCGAACGCACAGTTCGGTACTGCACTGCACGAGTCCATTCACAAATACTCGCAGGTTTTCTTACGAGGTGCGTGCAACCAATTTCTCAATGAGGGGCTTACACAGTATTTTGCGGACATCGTTCTGACCGATCAGGGCCTTCCGAAATTTATGGGACACGAATACGGGAGGCAACTCGCGTGCGCGACACGATTCATCAACACATACCACCTGGACGAGGTGGCCCCGGCTTATTTTCTCGGGTTCGCGGGACTTGGCGCGGGGAGGCTGCACCAGTTCCTTCTGACCCGGCAGTGCCATGCGTTCTGTGCACCCGAGCAAGGGGCCGCCGCGGGACATTGATGCGGTCACGCATACCCCAACCTGGGTGCCCCCTTATTCCTGCGGTCAACGCCGCACACGCGGTGGTGCTTACAGCCTGCGGCGCGGCCTGCCGCGTGCACGCTCAGCGGTAAATTCTTCGCGCTTGCTTAGCGTACGCATTAGCCACGGGAACACGCGCGCGTTGGCGACGCCGAGGAGCTAGTCCGCGGGCCAGGCCAGCGTGAGCGCGGAGGCTGCTTTCGGTAGGAGCAAGCTGTTCTGCTTCGAAGAATTTGGTTCTCAGGGAACGGTCGGCCTGCGAGAGCGTTACGAGCGTCGAGAGGTGTGCCTTGATGGGTTGGGTAGTCCTCATGCCCGGTGCTGAAGCTGGCACGTTAGCCTGTCGTCCAGGTCGGCGAGGGTTTCCGGAAAGCCCCTGCTTAAGTCACCAAGCCTTCCCTCAGGGCCGGCACGGCATTCTCATCACTAGCAGCCTGGCGGTGCGGCGAGGTGTTCCAGTTGCAGCGCGTCATCGCGCGCGCGAACCTCCATGGCGCCCATGGCGACCGCCTACGTAACGTTCCTCCTGAAGAGACAAAAAGGCCGAGGAGCATCCCCGGCACGACACCCGACACTTGAGACAGGCAGGTGCGCGGTCTATCGACCGTAGGCCACACGGCAACAGCAGTCCGGCTGGCATCGGTTGTCGCGGGTTCTTCTCTTCACGGGAGTGCACCCTCCGGGTCTTTCGCAGGACAGGATGTCGTTCAAAGGGCAGGCTCGTCTCATCGGTGGAACTAGACTGAGATTCAAGCCGAAGGCGGGAGGTTTCTATGCCAATTCCGACGAACTATATTCCCCTCGCGGGCAGCGAGCGTGTCCCCATGCCGGAGGCGCGACGGATCGCCCCCGCCGACCCCAGCGAGCGCATGCAGGTCACCGTGATGGTGCGTCCCAAGCAAGCTCTAACGGCCGCCCGCGCCAATCCTGATACCCCGCCGAACGGGCGGCGCTACCTGAGTCACGAGGAGTACCGTGCCGCATATGGAGCGGACCCCGGCGACCTCGCCAAAGTGGAAGAGTTTGCCCGCAGCAACGGTCTCGGAGTCACGGAGGTCAGCGAAGCTCAGCGATCAGTGAAATTGACCGGAATGGCCGGCGACTTTGCCAAGGCATTCGGCGTTGAGCTGTACCGGTACGAACATCCCGGCGGGACCTATCGCGGGCGCACGGGCCCCGTCCACATTCCCAAATCCCTCGAGGGCATTGTTGAAGGCGTGTTTGGTCTCGACGACCGTCCCGCGGCCGAGCCGCACTGCGGCCTGCTGGCAGCGGAAGCGACGATGACGGCCGGGAGCGGCGGGAGGACTCCCGCCACTCAGATATCGCCATCGGCCGGCGGCACATTTACCGCACCGCAACTGGCCCGCTTTTATGGCTTTCCTCCGAATGCGAATGGTGCCGGCCAGACCATCGGGATCATCGAGCTGGGCGGCGGCATCAACAACCCCGATCTGCAGCCCTACTTTCAGGGACTCGGATTGCCTCAGCCCGGGATATCAGTGGTGTCAGTGGATGGTGGGCAGAACAACCCCAACCCGAACGACAACAACGCCACGCTCGAGGTGATGCTGGACATTGAAGTAGCCGGCGCCATAGCCCCGCGCTCGAATCTCGCCATCTATTTCGCTCCCAATACGGATCAGTCCTTCATTAACGCGATCAACGCCGCGGTCCACGATGCGCAACGCACGCCCTCCGTAATTTCGATCAGTTGGGGCAAGTCGGAGGATTCATGGACGCCTGCCTCCCGGCAGGCGATGGACCAGGCGTTTCAGGCCGCGAGTTTTCTGGGCATCACGGTCTTCTGCGCCTCGGGCGACAACGGGTCGACCGACGGGAGGACTGATGGGCGCCAGCACGCAGACTTCCCGTCGTCGAGCCCGAACGCCCTTGGCTGCGGAGGTACGTCACTCGACTCCAACGGAGTGGTGATCACGTCCGAGGTGGCGTGGAATAACGGGCCTGGCCAGATCTCCGGCGGCGGCATCAGCGACACCTTTGGCGTTCCTGGCTACCAGGCGTCGGCGAACCTTCCGCCCTCCGCGAACCAGGGCGCCGGACCGGGCAGAGGCGTGCCGGACATCTCCGGGCATGCCGCGTCTTACGCGATCTTGTTCTTTGGACGAAACATCTCCGCGTTCGGCACCAGCGCCGTCGCGCCTCTCTGGGCGGGGTTGACCGCGCTGATCGACCAGACGCTGGCCACGCGCTCCGGTGGGATGCAACCGGTGCTGTACCGGAAC
>DATFTE010000174.1:0-3692 GCA_035262225.1 Terriglobales bacterium | reverse complement strand
CGGACTCTCCGAGGCTGCCGATACGCTGGTGATGAAGTTTTCGAGCGGAATGTACCAGCGGTTGGGGATCGCGCGGGCTCTGATCAAAGAGCCTTCGGTCATTCTGCTGGATGAGCCCACCCGCAGCCTTGACCCGGCCTCAGCCGCGCACTTTTGGGGCGTGGTGCGAAACTTGCGGGGGCACGGTGCTACGGTCATGCTGGCGACGCACAGTTTTTTCGAAGCGGTCGCCGTGGGCGACGAAGTGGCCGTGTTGCACCGCGGGCAGCTGGCGGGTTTCAGAAAAGTAGCCGGCGCGGGTGCGGACGATCTCCGTGGTTTTTATTTTGCGACCACCGGTGAAGTGGACGAAGCCGAATATCTAATGCCGCGGAGCCGGCCATGAGAGGGAGCAGGCTGCTGGATAAGGCCGCGGCCGTGGCGCGACGCGATCTGCTGACCGCGATCCGTTACCGCAGGAGCTTTCTGTTTACAGCGATCGGCACAGGGGCGGAACTGGCGACGTTCTATTATCTATCCAAAGCACTGGGCCCATCGTTTCGTGCCGAGGGGCTCGAGTATTTCCCGTTTGTGCTGGTGGGCACCGGGTTCTATTCCTTTCTAATATCGGGAAGCAGCCAGTTTCTGTACACGGTGCAGCTGGCGCAGCAGACAGGAACCTTGGAAGTGCTGGTGACGACGGCCACGCCGGCGCCGGTGCTGCTGTTTCTGAGCGCCATGTCGACCTTCAGCGGCGCGACGCTGCAGTTGTTCTTTTACCTTGGGGCGGGCCTGTTGTTGCTTGGTTCGACGCTGCATCTAAACCTTGCGGCTTGCGTGGTCGTCTTCCTGCTTTCACTGATCGTCGCGATTGCCGTCGGGCTGATCGCCGCGGCGCTGCAACTCGCGATCCAGAAGGGCTCGGCAGTGGTCTGGCTGCTGGGCTCGACCTCGTGGCTCATGACGGGAGCGCTGTTCCCAATCAGCACCTTGCCGAAGCCTTTTTGGTGGGCCGGACAACTGATCCCTCTTACTCATTCCTTGAACGCAATGCGGCGGGCGCTGTTCGAAGGAGCCGGATTCCGGGCGCTGGGGAACGAAATCGGCATTCTGGTCTTGTTTTGCGCCGTACTTCTGCCGGCCAGCCTGGTGGCCTTCTCCTTCGCTTTGCGGAGGGCGCGGATGGCGGGTACGCTGTCGTTCTACTAGGAAAATCCACACCTCAGGGGCTGCCTTCCATCGGCGCAGACCTGCCGGTGTCTCCGGTTGCCGGGCTAGGCTTATATGGCGCGCAATATGCGGGGACCATCGACGACGGATTGCGGGAAGTCCTTCCAGGGCACGGGAATACCCTCGGCCAACATGCTGCGCCGGGCAGCGATGCCGCCCACCGGCCCACTCGTTTAGATCCGTCCTCTCGCCAACTGACCTGTGTCCTTCGACCTCCGGCGAGGAATCGGCCGGTTACCTTCGTGCTTTTTCCCGCGGCTTCGGCTCAAAGAATCCTCGCATCCCGACGTAAAATTTTTTTGAGGACCACATGGATCGGACGCCGAATCCCCACGAGGCTGCACGCCGGGGAACCCGCATCCGCGCGCAACTCCCGTTGCGCGTGACCAGCCTCGACCCCAATACTGAATTCTCCGAGCACGCGCACACGCTGGTGGTCAATCCGCACGGATGCGGCGCCCGCATTGCGCGTCCCTTGCCTCCCGGTTTGCCGGTCGCACTGGATGAGTTGCCGACGGGACAGGCGGTGCCCGCCCGGGTTGCCAATTGTGTGCCCCTGGGCGCCGGCGGAAAATACTGGCTCGTCGGAATCGCCCTCGAACAGCCGGGAAACGTCTGGGGAATTCATCCTGCGCCCGCCGACTGGGGCACGGAACCCGCCGTATCCACCGCGGTTGCGCCCCCCGCCAGGAAGGATCAATGGCCGTATTCGCAATTCTCCAGCCGGGGAGAATTCCATCCCGGACGCAAATAGTCTTCCAGAGTTGAATCCTCAGCTTTTTGCCGCGCCAGCCGCGGCAAATTGCGGAACCACGGGCAGCGCGCGAATCAACTGTTGCGTGTAGGGATGCCGGGGAGTGCGAAAGATCTCTGCGGTTTCGCGACACTCCACAATCTCGCCTGCGTGCATCACTGCGACTCGCCGGCTGATGGTCGCAACCGATAGCAAGTCGTGCGAAATATAGAGGATACCCATGCCGAACTTGCTGCTCAGGTCGCGAAACTGCTCGAGGATCTCCGCTTGCGTAATCAGGTCGAGCGCGCTGGTGGCCTCGTCGGCGATCAGCAGCGAGGGGTGGTGCAGGGTGGCCATGGCGATCAGCACGCGCTGTGCCTGTCCCACGCTGAGCTGCGAAGGGTAGCGCCGGAGCAATTTTTCCTCGGCGGGCAGACTGACATTTTCCAGAGCCTGAAGAATCTCCTTCCGGCATTGATCCCGACCACCGTTGCGGTGCACCTTCCACGCTTCTTCGAGCTGCGTGCCGATGCGTAGCGCTGGATTGAGCGAAGACATGGGACTCTGCAGCACCAGCCCGATCTCGCGCCCCCGCAGCGTTCGCATTTCGTGCTCGCTCAGGGTCATGAGGTTGCGATTCTGAAGCTGGATGGAACCTTCCGCTCTGCCGTTCTTGAGATGGAGCAGGCGGAGAATCGCAAGTGCCAGCGTGCTCTTGCCGCATCCGCTCTGGCCGACCAGGCCGAGAATCTCACCGCGGCACATTTCGAGAGCCAGGTTGCGTAGGACCCCGGGCTTACCCGGGTAGTCGACCGACAAGCGAAGCGATAGCAGGGCGGGAGCGTCCATCAATGGTTTCTGGCTACTTCGCTGGTCAGCGACATCTCTTCGATGTTCCAGTACACCTGCGGACGCAGAACCACGGGGTGCACATTGTGCACGCCGGGTGAGATGGCCGACAGCGCATTCTTATTCACCAGGTAGATGAACGGCTCCTGTTGCCGGGCAATCTCCTGCACCTTGTCGAAGTATTCCTTGCGCTGCCGGGGATCGAGCGACGAAGCTTGCGCGCGCATCAGTCTGTCGATCTCCGCTTCCCACTCGGTGGCCGGCGTTTTCTGGTTCGGGTTCCACTGGTGATTCTCTGCGGAGCTGAGCCAGACGTTCATCACCGAATTGGGATCGAGGTCGGTATTGACCAGGCCGAGCAGGCAGGCTTCATAGTCGAAGGTCCGCGTCATGCGCTCGAGGAGCGAGGGAAAGTCAAGGGTGACGACGTTAAGCCGGATGCCGATCCCGGAGAGATCCTGCTGGATCATGGTCGCCATACGTTCGCGGTACTTGTTACCGGAGTTGGTAATGATGGAGAACTCGACGGCGTGGCCATCGCGGTCGTGAAGAACATCGCCCTCGAACCGGAAGCCCTCCTGCGCCAGAAGCTCGAGGGCAGCCTTTTGATCGAAGGGGTGAGGTTGCAATTTGGCATTAAACCAGAACTTGTTTGCGGGCGAGACGGGACCTGCCGCCGGGCGGGCGTGTCCGTGAAAAGCTATGCGGGCGAGATCGCTGCGGTTGATAGACCCTGACACCGCGCGCCGGAAGTTGGTCGACGCGAACCAGGCTTTCTTGTATGCAGGCAGAGGAGAATTTGCCGCCTGGTTGAACCACATGAATTCCGAGTCCAGCGATTCGCCGGCATCGTGCACCATGGCCGGATTCTGACTCGCGAGTTTGTCAAAGTACTCGG
>DATFTE010000173.1:0-18676 GCA_035262225.1 Terriglobales bacterium | reverse complement strand
GCATCCCGTCGGCCACGATTTCTGTGGAGTCGCGGGGATCGGACCTGAAGCGTCAGGCGCAGAGCGACGCGCGCGGGGAATTCCGCGTCAATGCGCTGCTGCCTGGGCAATATCACGTGGTGGTGACGGCGGAAGGGTTCGCTCCGGCGAGCGCGGACGTGAACGTGGTGGTGAGCACAGTTCGGGATCTCTCGGTCACGCTGAAGCCGGCGGCGGTGGCTCAGACGGTGAACGTGCAGGCGCGAGAGTCGTCGATTACGGCGGAAACGATCGATACGGCGAGCGCGGTGCACCAAGGGGCGGTGAGCGCGTACGACTTGCAGAATGCACCGCTCGCGCATCGCAGCTTTGCCAATATCGCCTACATGGTTCCGGGAACGGCGCCGGTGGAGCCGTCGGATCCGACCAAGGCGCGCATTACGGCGGTGTCGTTCGGCGGGAGCTCGGGTCTGAACGTGGAGTTGTCGGTGGATGGGGGCGACAACACCGACGACTACATTGGCGGGTTCCTGCAGAATTTTTCGCCGGATGCAATCCAGGAATTCGCGGTGCGCACCGCGCAGGAGGAAGCCGACACCGGGCGGACGGTGGGTGGGTCGGTGGTGATTACGACCAAGCATGGCACCAACGACTGGCATGGCAGCGCTGCGTTTTACGAGCGGGCGGATGCGCTGACGGCGCGCTATCCGATTGACAATCCGGCTCCGGATCCGAAGCAGTCGTTCTCCCGGCAGAATTACGTGGGCACGCTGGGCGGACCGTGGAAGAAAGACAAGCTGTGGCTGTTCTCCTCGTTTGAATACATCCGGGAGAATGCCAGCATCGCCTACAGCCCGAACAGTCTTTCGGAGTTCAACGCCTTGGCATCGCTCGCATCGGCAGGGCTGATCCAGAGTGAGAACCTGGATGGGCGGCCGATCGGGGTGAGTTCGATCGAGGTTCCCCGCACTGTAGCGGTGCCGTTTCGCAACGCGATGGGTACCGTACGTCTCGACTGGGCGCAGTCGCAGCGCTCGCAGTGGTTCACGCGCGCGGCCATCGACAACTACACGACCAACAACGACCTGGTACAGCAGGCAACGCTGCCGTCGACGGGAGCGACTACGGGATCGAACTATCTGAACCTGGTGACGGGGAATCAGTTCACATTCAGCCCCAATTGGCTGGGTTCGTTTACCTTCGCTGCAAGCTCCCTGCATCACACCGCAGCGCGGAACCAGGACCTGGGATTTGCCCTGGCGTTTCCCTTCAGCGCGACCTTCCAGACGATTTCGGGATTCGAGACTTTCGGGGACAATCAGTTTGCCACGGCTATCACGGCGTTTCCGGTGCTGCGCAATCAGCAGAAGTATCAGTTCCGCTACGATCTGAGTCATGCCTCCGGGCGGCATGCGCCGAAGTTCGGGGTCAGCTTCATTCATGAGCCGGTGCTGAGCGGGGCGCTGTCGGGGACGCTGGAGACCCTGATCCAGTATCCCAACGATCCCAGCTTTTATGCGGCGAATCCGGGGCAGTTTTTTTTTGACGGCCGGTGCCTGGCACCGCTGCCGGACCCCAATATTGTTTGCACGGCGACTCCTCCCTCCGACGGCAGCTTCTCGCAGAACATTCAGCGGCTGGGGCTGTATGCGCAAGATTCGTGGCGGGTGACGTCGCACCTGACCGTGAACTACGGCCTGCGATACGACACGACCTTCGGTCTGTTCACCGCGTCGGGCCGGAATCAGTTGCAGAATCCGGCGTATTTAACCCTGAAGACGCTGGGAATTCCCCTGGCCAATGGTGTGCCACATGATTACCGCAGCGCATTCGGCCCGCGGTTGGGGATCGCGTATTCGCCGGGCAGAAGCGAGCGGACGGTGTTCCGCGCGGGAGTGGGGCTGTACTACAACGACCTGGCGCAGAACGGATGGGTGCCGGCCTTTCAGGCGCTGAACGCAGCTCCCGGACCGTGCGCGGCGCGGGGGGACGCGGGGTGCATTCCGGGGGGCGGTCAGGGTGCGTTGATTGATCCGAATTACAAGACACCGTACGCACTGCATGCCAGCGCAGGCGTGCAGCATGCGCTGAACAGTCACTGGACCGTGAGCGCCGACTGGACGCATCAAGAGGGGAATCACGCTTACCGCGGCTACAGCTATACGGCGGGCGTCGACCTGTTTGCACCGAATCCCGCGGATCAGAATCTGGTGCCGAACATTGATTTGTACAAGACCGACAACCGCTCGACCTACAACGGGTTGTCGCTGCGCGTGCAGGGAAACGTGTCGCGGCTGAATCTGGTGGCGCACTACACCCTCGCGTCGGCGAAGACGTGGGGTTGCACGGTGGGCGAGTTGTTCGACTACGTGAACGGGGTGTGCGATCCCTTGAACGCGTTTGCGCCGGGGGACTACGGTCCGTCAGGAGAAGATGTGCGGCATCGTTTTGTGGTGGTGGGAACGGTGCATGCGCCCTGGGGATTTGAGTTGAGCACGTTGAGCCAGTTCGAGAGCGCGCGTCCCTATACCCTGGCGAATGGCGGGGATCGCGCGGTGATCAATGGCGTGAAGACGACGCTCGATCAATTCCGCGGCACGCCGTTCCAGCAGATCGACCTGCGGGTGGCGCGGCCGTTCATGGTGGGGGAGCGGGCCTCGGTCATGCCGTTTGTCGAGTTCTTCAATCTGCTCAACCGCAACAATCCGGCGAACAACTACGTCGCGGATGTGGCGGCGCTGAACGTGCCGGCGGCGGAGATTGCGGCCGGGAACGTCACGCACCTGTGCGGGGACGCAGGTTGCACGACGCAGGTGCCGATTACCAGCCTGAGCCAGTTGCGGAAGCCGGCGGGGGCGTTGGGAGATTTCTTTGGGCCGGGGACGACGGTAGGGATTCCGTTTGCCGCACAGGTGGGAGTAAGGGTGAATTTTTAGCGGGGTGCTGGGGCGGTCGGGGTCCAGGCGGGAGGGGTGATCCGCAGAACGTGGGATGCCGCCGCTGCGCGACGGAACAGCCGAGGCGGCTGTCCCCGGGGTGAAGCAAGTGCCTGGTCCCGGAAAAACAACGCAAGGGAGCAAGAGAGAGCGTCAGGGTTTTTGCGCCGCGGCTACCCGGGGGATGTTTTGCAGGTCCTGGGTGATTTTCACTGCGTTCCATTCCTGCAGCAGGCTGCGGACGCCGTCCGCAATCGTTCCGCTGATTTCCATTAGCAGCCAGCCGCCAGGCTGGAGAACCTCTCGAGCTTGTGGGATGAGGCGTGCGATTACTTCGAGGCCGGTGGGTCCGGCGAAGACGGCGTTGCGCGGTTCAAATTTCCGTACTTCCAGCTGAACTTCATCGGCTTCGGATTCGCCTACGTAGGGCGGATTGGAGATGATCGTGTCGAAACAGTTGGGAGCGAAGCCCGCGAGCAAGTCAGTGTCGTGGAACTGTATGTGCGCTTCCAGTTGGTGGCGGGCGGCATTGGCTTCGGCGATTTCGAGCGCGTCAGGGGAAACGTCGGTGGCGTGAATTTCGGCCTGCGGGAGTTCTTTGGCCAAAGCGATAGCGATGCAGCCGGAGCCGGTGCCGACGTCGGCAATACGGACCCTGGACTGCGGACCTCGGAAGTCGGCAACCCCGGATCCCCCGCCGCGCCCGGGATGACAAGGATCCAACAGAGTGAGTGCGGTTTCGACCAGGTGCTCGGTTTCGGGGCGGGGAATGAGGACGGCGGGAGTGACGATGAAATCAAGACCCCAGAATTCCTGGTGCCCGGTGATGTATTGCGCGGGGACGCCTTGCAGGCGCTGGGCGAGAGACTGGTCGTAGCGGGATTGTTCTTCGGCCGCCAGTTCCCGCTCGGGATGAGCGTAGAGGTAAGCGCGATCCACGCTCAGGGTGAACATCAGGAGTAGCTCGGCGTTCATGCGCGGCGAGGGAACATGGTTCGCGGTCAGACGGGCGATGGCGGAGGCGAGGCTGTCTTTCAGGAGCACGGGGTTATTTCACCACAAGCGGGGGCGTGGGGGCAGGAGGCGGGGCAGAGTGTCTTGCGCTGTGGTTGTGCTCGGAAGAGGAGAGCGATGCCTGCCCTGGCGCGGGCCGGTGGTGCTTCACACGGTCGCCGCAGTTTCCTGCTTCAGCTTCTCGGCCTGGTAATGGGTGATGAGGGCATCGACCACCGGCTGGAGTTTGCCGTCCATGATTTCCTGGAGCTGGTGGATGGTGAGGCCGATGCGATGGTCGGTAACCCGGTTTTGCGGGAAGTTGTAGGTGCGGATTTTCTCGCTGCGGTCGCCGGTGCCGACCATGGCTTTGCGCTCTCTGGCCAGGGCTTCCTGCTGTTTCTGCATTTCGACTTCGTAGAGGCGTGAACGAAGAACGCGCATGGCTTTCTCGCGGTTCTTGATCTGCGACTTTTCGTCCTGGCAGCTGACGACGGTGTTGGTGGGGATGTGGGTGATGCGCACGGCGGAGTAAGTGGTGTTGACCGACTGGCCGCCCGGTCCCGAGGAGCAGAAAGTGTCAATGCGCAGATCTTTGGCTTCGATTTTGATGTCGACGTCCTCAGCCTCAGGAAGCACGGCGACGGTGACCGCGGAAGTATGCACGCGGCCCTGCTGCTCGGTGGCGGGCACGCGCTGCACGCGGTGCACGCCGCTTTCGTACTTCAGCTGCGAGTAGACGCGGTCGCCCTCGATGATGGCGATGACTTCCTTCAGGCCTCCCACGGAAGACTCGGAAGTGGAGAGCACCTCGACCTTCCAGTTCTTGGTTTCGGCGTAGCGCGAATACATGCGGAACATTTCGGCGGCAAACAGGGTGGCTTCGTCTCCACCGGTGCCGGCGCGGATTTCGAGGATGACATCTTTTTCATCGTTGGGATCTTTGGGCAGGAGCAGGACTTTGAGCTCTTCTTCGACGCCGACGACCCGGGCTTCCAGCTTGTCGAGTTCCTCCTGGGCGTAGGCGCGCATGTCGAGGTCCTTTTCGTCGGCGAGCATGGCACGCGATTCGACGATGCCGCGCCTCAGGTCCTTGTACTCGCGGTATTTCTCGACGATAGGCGTGATTTCGCTGTGGGCCTTGGCCGTCTTCTGGTACCGGGCGGAGTCGTTCATGATCTCCGGCGAGGCCAGGGCCTGGGTGAGCTCTTCGTAGCGGGCTTCGATTTGGTCTAGTCTTTCGAACATGTGATCAGTCGGGTTTCAATAAAGGTCGTTGGTTGTCTCGAATTCCCGCAGCGAGCTTGAAACAGGAAGTGCATGGGTTTGGCCAACGACCAGCCACGAACGTCCAATGACGGGGGGTGGCCCCCTAGGCAATCACCAGTTCGCCGCCGTGTTGTTTTTCGAGCGACATGGCGTGCTCGAGGGCGACGATGGCACACTGCGCCTGGTCGTCGGACGGGGGCTGCGTGGTGATGCGCTGCAGCCACAGGCCGGGAGCGGTCATCAGCGCGAACAGGGATCCACGATGCTTGGCGGCGAAACGAATGATCTCGTAGGAAAGCCCGGTGATGACCGGCAGCAGCGCGATGCGTACGGCGAAGCGCGCCCAGAAGCTGGTGACCGGCACCAGCGTATAAACCAGAATCGAGATGATCATGACGGTCATCAGGAAGCTGGTGCCGCAGCGCGGGTGATAGGTCGAATACTTCTGCACGGCAGCGGTCTCGAGCGCATCCCGGTTTTCGAAGGCGTAAACGGTTTTGTGCTCGGCGCCGTGATATTCGTAAACCCGGCGGATGTCTTTGAGCAGCGACACGCCCCAGATGAAGAGCAGGAACAGAGCGATGCGGATGATGCCGTCGACCAGGTTGAACAGGATCTGCTCACCGAAGATGGGGTTGACGCGCTTGAGCTCGGTGGCCGCGACCAGCGGCAGGAACTTGTACATGAAGATGAAGAAGCCGACCGAGATCAGGATGTTGAGGGCGGCCATCCAGCCGCTGACTTCGATTTTCTTGCCCTGGGGGTCAGCGGGGATTTCGTCGAGCGCCACGTTCGCGGAGAAGCGCAGAGCGCGAAAGCCGAGCGTCATGGCGTGGCCGAGAGTGATGACGCCGCGCACCACCGGCCAGCCCATCCACCTGTGTTTTTCCGACAGACGATCGAGCGGTTCGCTATGGGTGGAAACTTCGCCCGTGGGTTTGCGGCAGGCGATGGCCCAGGCGTGAGGTGAGCGCATCATAACCCCTTCGAGAACTGCCTGTCCGCCGACCAGGGTTTCCTCGCCGCCTTCGAGCGCAGGCAGGAGTTGCACCGCCACGAGAAAACGCCAGAATGTTCGCCAAAACTGCATGATGATTGGATGATCGTTTCGGGGTCGAAGTACTAACAGGTAAGGGTATCACAGATGGCTGTGAGGTTAAATCCGGGAATATTTGTAAGATGTTGACGTGAATGTAGTTAGATCGGGATTCTTGGGGTGCGAAAAGGCGATGGCCGAAACGGCCGTCGCGCGCTCGATATGCGACGACTGGCGGAAGTTTGTGAAGGGATCGCGGGCACGACAAAGAAGCTCGAGAAAGTTGGCCTGCTGGCCGACTACTTGCACGCGTGTGCGCCGCCGGAGGCGGCGGTGTCGGCGGTGTTTCTTTCGGGGCGTCCCTTTCCGCTGTGGGAGGAGACGACGCTGCAGGTGGGCGGAGCCCTGCTGTGGAGAGCCGTAGCCGAAGTAGCGGGTAAATCCGACGGCGAAGTGACCCTGGCGTATCGGCGGCTGGGGGACCTGGGTGCGGTCGCGGCGGAGGTGTTGCCCGCGCGGGAAGGCGTTGATCCGGGTGTTTCCGAAGTGCAGAAACGCTTTCGACAGATTGCCACGGCGCGCGGTCCTGTGGCGAAGGCGGCCCTGGTGCGGGAGTTGCTGTCGCAGGTGTCGCCGCTGGAGGCGAAGTACCTGGTCAAGATCATGTCCGGCGATCTGCGGATCGGATTGAAAGAAAGCCTGGTAGAAGAGGCGATCTCGCGAGCGTACGGCTGCACTCTCGGGGAGGTGCAGCGGGCCAACATGCTGCTGGGCGATATCGGAGAAACCCTCACTCTGGCCCGGGAACACAGGTTGGGCCAGGCGAAGATGCGGCTGTTTCATCCCCTGGGCCTCATGCTGGCGAGTCCGGCGGAGTCGGCGGAGGAGGCGCTCGGCTACTTCGAGAACGCGCTGGTGGAAGACAAGTTCGACGGCATACGAGCGCAAGGGCATGTATCGCATGGCGAAGTGCGAATTTTCTCGCGCACGCGGGATGAGATCACCGAGTCGTTTCCCGAGTTGCCCGAGGCGCTGGCGGGACTGCCGGACGCGATCCTCGATGGAGAGATCGTGGCATGGAGTTACCGGGAAGAGGGCCGGGCGTTGCCCTTCAGCGCGCTGCAGCAGAGACTGGGGCGAAAGAAAGTGAGCGAGGAGATGATGCGGCGGGTGCCGGTAGCGTATCTGGTCTTCGATGTGTTGTACGCGCAGGGGGAGTTGGTGATTGATCGTCCGCTTCAGGAGCGGGCGGCGATGCTCGATGAGTTGCTGAGGCAAGACCGGTCTCACCACAAAAGCACAGAGACACGGAGCAGACCGGGCAGGCAGGAAAAGCTGGCGTTTGCCGGGGAGGATCAGGTTCCTGCGACGCGGGTGATCCGGTCCCCGTTGTCGCGCGCCGCTTCTCCGCCGGAGCTCGAGGCGCTTTTCGAGGCGGCGCAGGCGCGAGGGAACGAAGGCTTGATGATCAAAGACCCGGAATCAAGCTACGCGCCGGGGCGGCGGGGGAAATCGTGGCTGAAGCTGAAGCGCGAGCTGGCCACACTCGACGTAGTGGTGACCGCCGCGGAATACGGCCACGGGAAACGGATCGGCGTGTTGAGCGACTATACGTTCGCGGTTTGGGATGGCGGGCGGCTGGTGAATATCGGGAAGGCGTATTCCGGGCTGACGGATGCGGAAATCAGCGAGATGACGCAGTGGTTTCTCGAGCACACCATCGAGGATCAGGGATTCCGGCGAATCGTCGAGCCCAAGGTGGTGCTTGAAGTGGCGTTCAACAACATGATGCGCTCGGACCGGCATGAAAGCGGGTATGCGCTGCGGTTTCCGCGCATTGTGCGGGTGCGCACCGACAAGTCAGCGGAAGACGCGGATACGCTCGAGAGAGCGCGGGAGATTTTTGCGAAGCAGAAGTAAGCGTCAGCGCTCGGCATTCAGTCGCTGCCGCCGCGGGCACGCCGCCGGGGAACGGCAGGTTCCTGGCTACGCTCGGAAGGACAAGATGCTGGTAAGGGGAAAGGACCTGCCGGGGTTGAGTGCTGCATGAGTGCTCAGTGATGGTGGTGTTCCCCTTCCCCCTCGCTCAACGGCATCACGCAGCCGTGGGCGACTTCGCATTCGGCGTGTTCGAACTGGATGGTGGTGTGGTCGATTCGAAAGTCTTCGTGCAGGCAATCTTTCACATCTTTGAGAATGCGTTCGCTGGCCGAGGGGGGGATGTCGGCGATGGCGATGTGGCAGGAGAGGGCGCGGGTTTCCGATCCGATGCTCCAGATGTGCAGGTCGTGCACGTCGTTGACGCCTTCGACTTTGCGAATGGCGCATTCCACGTCTTCGATCTTGAGACCGCGCGGCGTACCTTCGAGCAAAATGTTCAGCGTCTCGCGCACGATGCCGAGGCCGGACCACAAGATCAGGACGCCGATTCCGATGGAGAGCGCGGGATCGATCCAGTATTGGCCGGTGGCGAGGATGGCCCAGCCGCCGGCGATGACGGCGGCAGTCGAGAGGGTGTCGCCGATCTCGTGGAGGAAAGCGCTGCGGATGTTGACGTCGCGTCCGGCGCGATAGAGCAGGAGCGCGATGACGCCGTTCATGACGACGCCGGCGGCGGCCACGGCGATCATCATTCCCGCATGGACCTGCTCCGGGCTGCGAATTCTGCGCACCGCCTCATAAAAAATAAGGAACGCTACGCCCACCAGCGACAGCGAGTTGACCAGGGCGGCGAGCACACCGGCGCGATGGTAGCCGTAGGTCTTGGTGGCGCTCGGCGGCCGCGCCTGCAGATAAACCGCGGTGAGGGAAAGCAGGAGCGCAAGGAAGTCGGAAAGGTTATGTCCGGCTTCAGACAGCAGCGCCAGGGAATGGGCTCGGATGCCGGCGACCACCAGCAGTACGATATAGGCCAAGGTGACGAACAGGGAAATGCGCAGAACCTTGGACGTCCGCTCGTTCCCGCCGTGCACGTGCGCGTGCATGTGTCCAGTTTACGGGCCTCGAGAGCGGGCATCAAGGTGGAGAACTCACGCAAGGCATCAGGTTTAGCTAGGAGTTCTTGAGCGGGCGGAGTTCTTGAAACTCTTGCCGCCAAGACGCAAAGAAAGGCGCCCCGGACGCAAACCACGTCGGATTCCATCGCAACAGCCGTGATTGCCTTTACAATCTCCCTACATGCAAACCGCAGAGGTGGTCATCATCGGCGGAGGAATTGTCGGATCGAGCATTGCGTATCACCTGACGGCGGCGGGATGCAAGGACGTTCTGGTGATCGAGCGCGAGTCGGCGCAGGGCAAGGGGTCGACGGGCAAGAGCATGGGCGGCGTGCGGGCGCAGTTCTCCACGCCGGTGAATATCGGGATGTCGCTCTACTCGATTCCCTTTTACGCCAGCTTTGACGAACGCCTGGGTTATCCGTGCGACTACCGTCCGCAGGGATATCTGTTCTGCGCCACCAGCGACCAGCATATGGCTTACCTGCGCGCGAATCACAAGCAACAGGTTGCGATGGGATTGGAAGATGTCCGCATGATGAGCGGGGATGACGTTCGCCAGTGGTTCCCACAGCTGCGTGCGGATGACATCGTGGGTGGGAGCTTCTGTTCCAGCGACGGGTTCGTCGATCCTTATAGCGCGATGATCGGATTCATGACGTGGGCGTCGGATCATGGCGCGAAGCTCTGGAAGAACACTTCCGTGACCGGGATTCTGAAAAGCAACGGCCGCTTTACCGTCGAAACCACCGGGCAGGTGGTGAACGCAGGCAAGGTGGTGAACGCGGCAGGGGCGTGGGCTCGAGGAGTGGCCAGGATGGTGGGCGTGGATCTGCCCGTCGAACCCCTGCGGCGGATGCTGGTGCCGACCGAGCCGTTCGATCAGTTTCCCCACTCGGCGCCGATGATCATCGACATGTCGAATGGCTTTCATTTCCGGCCGGAGGCGCTGGGATTCCTGCTGGCGTGGAATGACCCGGAGGAGACGCCGGGGTACAAGACGGATTTCGAGCCGGCATTCATCGAGAAGATCCTGACCCGTGCCGCCGACCGGGTTCCGATGTTTGAGAATCTGGCGGTGAACCCCAGGCGGGCATGGGCGGGGTTGTATGAAATGACGCCCGACCATCACCCGATTCTGGGCGAGGCTCCGGGCGTTCCCGGGTTCTTTCTGGCGAATGGATTCAGCGGGCACGGAGTGATGCATGCGCCGGCGACGGGGAAGGTCCTTGCCGATCTGGTTTTGACCGGGAAGACGTCGCTGATTGATGTGAAGCTACTGGATCTGGCGCGGTTTGTGGAGGGAAGGACGATTCACGAATCGGCGGTCTTGTAATCAACGCCCACCGTCGACACGCAGCGCGGCGTCTTTACCGCTACGGCAGGGCGCGAAAAGCCGCGAACCGCGAACAGCACTAATCAGGCAAAGAAAGCAGGAAGATGGCCCGGGAAAAGAATTTCTGGTTATCGACGGTGGAGATGCCGAAGGCGGATCCGGCGCAGGCGCTGCCCGAGCGGGTGGACGTGGCGGTGGTGGGATCGGGGTTCACGGGACTGTCGGCAGCCCGTACTCTGGCGCGGCGCGGCGCCAAGGTGATTGTTCTGGAGGCGGAGACGATTGGCTGGGGGGCGAGCTCGCGCAATGGCGGCATGGTTTTGACCGGATTGAAGCTGGGCGCGAGCAAGCTGATCTCGATGTACGGCCGTGAGCTCACGCAACGGATGTATGCCGCTTCGCTGGCGTCGATTGATTGCGTGGAGCAGATCATCACGGAGGAAAACATCGCCTGCGACTTTGCCCGGTGCGGGCACCTGGAGGTGGCGTGCAAGCAAAAGCACTTCGACGACTACGCGCGTCAGGCCGAGGTGATCGAGCGGGAGTTTGCGCATCGTGTGCGCATCGTGCCCCGGCAGGAGTTAGGGAACGAGATCGGGTCGTATCTCTACTACGGGGGCATGGTGGATGAGGTGAGCGGCGGTCTGAATCCGGCCAGGCTCGTGGCCGGGCTGGCGTGGGCAGCGGACCGTGGCGGCGCCGAGATCTTCGAAGCTGCGAAAGTGGAACGGATCTCGCGCGACTCGCGCTACGGCGACGCAGGGTGGAGCCTGAACACTCCCAGGGGGACGGTTTGGGCGCGCGATGTTTTTGTCGGCACCAGCGGTTATACGGGAGACGCGACGCCGGCTCTGAAAAGGAAGATCGTTCCCATCGGTTCGTACATTATTACGACGGCGGTTTTGCCGGAGACGCTGGCGCACGAGTTGAGCCCGAGGAACCGGATGATCTTCGACTCCAAGAACTATCTTTACTATTACCGGCTGACGCCCGATGGCCGCATGTTGTTCGGCGGGCGGGCCGCGTTTTTTCCCGAGACCCGCGATTCCGTCCGCAAGAGCGCGGAGATTCTGCGGCTGGGCATGATCGAGGTGTATCCGCAGTTGCGCGATACGAAAGTCGAGTACGTCTGGGGCGGCACGCTTGATTTCGCTTTCGACATCATGCCGCACGCCGGGCAGATCGACGGCATTTACTACGCCGTAGGATATGCCGGGCACGGGGTTGCCATGGCCACCTACCAGGGGCAGAAGATCGCGGAAATGATGGCGGGCGACAGGCCGGAAAATCCGTTCGTGGAGATTCCCTTCCCGGGTTTGCCGCTCGGTTTGTACAGCGGGAATCCGTGGTTCCTGCCGCTGGCGGGAGCCTGGTACAAGTTCCTGGATTGGGTCAGTTGAGAGTTCTTACCGCGCAGACTCCGAGGCAAACCCTGGCGTCGGTCCCTACGCGAGCTTTCTTATTCCCCAGTAAACCAGCGGACCGGCGGCCAGGGCTACCGGGCCCCAGCGCAGGCCGTACTTGTCGCTTCCCAGCAGGGCGACGGCGCTCATGAGGAGGACGGCGCCGACTGCGGCGATGAGGCCCAGGCGGCCTCCGGGAATTACGAACGGCCGCTTCATCTCTGGCATCTTTCTGCGCAGTTGCCAGGCGGCGAGCACCGTCATCACCGTCGTCGCTACCCGCAGCCAGTTGTAGACGGTGATGAGTTGCAGCAGGGACTCAACCGACAGCAGCCCGTATACGATTCCCGAGACAATGATGGCGATCCAGGGCGTGCCAAAGCGCGAGTGGACGCGGGTGAGCGCGTGCGGAAGATAGCGGTCTTCCGCCATGGCGAAGGGCATGCGCGTGGAGGTCAGCACGGTGGCGTTGAGAAGCGAGAGGTTGGTGATCATGGCGGCCAGCGTCATCCAGGATCCGAGCCAGGAGCCTCCGATCAACTGTGCGGCGTCGGAGAAGTAGCGGGTGTGCCAGCTTTGCCAGTTGCCCAAAGCGGCCAGGGAAGCGATGGTCGGCAGAAAGTAAACGGCCATGGAGAGCGGGACCACGATGGCCAGCGCGATCGGGTAGCTGCGCTGCGGGTTCTCGACCTCTTCGGCGACCGAGGAGCACTGTTCGTATCCGGAATAGAGCCATAAACCGAGCGCCAGCCCCACGCCGAAGATGTTGAACAGCGGTTGATGGGGCGGGACCATGGGGACGAACGGGTTGTGCTTCCACCGGGCAAGTCCCATGACAACCATCACCGCGGCCGGCATGAGGATGAAGAGTTCAAGCGCCGTGGCGAACTTGCCGACTGCGTTAATGCCGCGCACGTTGATCCAGGTGACGAGGGCCACGACCAGGAGGGAGACTGCGTAATGCCTCCATCCGGCCAGCTGCGGGATGTAGAAGCTGAAATAGTCGGAGAACTGCACCGCGTAGACCGCGCCCAGCAGGAACGAGGCGCACCAGTTCCACCATCCGGCGAGGAATCCCCAGAAGTCGCCGAAGCCGGCACGCACCCAGCGGTAGAATCCGCCTTCGACGGGCATGGCGGTGGTGAGTTCGGCGGAGACGAGAGACACAGGGATGGACCAGAACAAGGGAATGACAAGCAGGTAGAGCAGGGTCATACCGGGGCCGGAAGTGGTGACCATATCTTCGAGGCCGAAGGGACCTCCGGTGCAGTAGGAGAACATCACCCAGACGAAGTAGAACAGGCTGGTTCTGCGCAGTAGGGATTGGGTGGACTTCGACGGGGCGGACATTGGGGAAGGATTATACGTGCAGGCGGAGCCCGCCCCCGGCCCCGCGGGTGCGCAAAGCCCAAAAAGCGGCCCCTTGCTTGCGCAAGGGGCTGGGGGAAGTGTTTCTGTTGAGTGTTCTACTTAGGAGGAGCTTGTTGGTCCTGCGTGGGAGTGGGCTGGTTGGCCGCCAGCGTCTCCACGTCGTTCTTCTTGAGGGTGACTTCCACGCGGCCGCCGCTGGCGCGCCGGGTCGTGGTGTCGTCGGAAGCCACCGGGGCATTGCCCATGCCGACCACGAAAATCCGGAACACCGGGATGTCGTGGTTGAGGACCAGATAGCGCACGACGGAGTCGGCCATCCTCTGTGAAGTCTGAATGGCGGCCTGACCGCGACCGGAGGAGAAGCCGTGGACTTCGAGGATGTAGCCGCGTTGATTCTTCAGGGGCGTGGCGAGATCATCGAGCGCGGACTTGGCGTTCTGGCTCAGAACCGTCTGTCCGGGGCGGAAGCGGATCTCGGTCTGGCTTGTCGGTTTGTATTGATCGATGTTGCCGACGACCTGCTCAACGGTGGTCAGTCGGGTGTTGGCCTGGGTCGCAGTCTGCTGCGCCATGGAGGCCTTGTTGCCGGCATCGATCGCGTGCTGATCGGCTTCGTTTGCCTTCGCCGACGCCTGCTGGATCCCCTGCTGGGCGCGAGCGTCGACGTCCCGGATCATCTTGCTGTTGGCTGCGGTCAGATCGTCAAGCTCGTTGACGCGGTCGCGGATGGGTGCAGTCTGCCGCTGCACATACTTTTTGCGGGCGAAGGGATTGAGACGTCCCCAGAAACCTTCGCGGGCCGGCGGCTGCAAGGGTTCTTTGCCGGTGGCGCCCACCGTGGCGCTGGTGGTGGACGAGCTTTGGTCGGTTGAAGCGGCCTGAGCAGGCTGGCTCGAGGATTGGTCCGGCGTGCTCTGCTGCGCGACGGCTGGCAGCGCAAGCACGACAGCCAGGAGCAGGGCTACGGAAAAGTTCTTCATGTTCGACTTCCTCCACAGGAAGGAGCGGATCGGGCTCCTCAGATACACGCCAAAACGGGCGTGCCGCGTAATTTAAATTGCGTCCCTAAACCGGGTGATTAAGGCAAGCTGTTGGGCTTAACCGTCCTGCGCTGACGCCACGCAAGACCCGACAAACCTTGGTGCCGCTACCTCTGGCATCCACGGTTCGCTATAACAGGTCGGATGCCAAACCGTGGTGAAGCTAAATGCTTGCTTTCGAAGGACATGGTAACGGACGCGCTAGCCGAGTGGGGGTACAAAATCCATGCTTGAGGGTAATTTTGGCAGGGCGGGAGAGGAACGACGGGAGTAACCGGAGGGTAATCGCCAGAGTTCAGTTACCTCGGCAGTACCTCTCATACTGCTCGTAAATGAAGCTGTCGGTCATGCCGGCGATGTAATCGCAGATGATACGCGGCAGCGGCTCCTGGCGGGCTTTTTCGCGGTAGCTCGGCGGGAGGTGGTCGGGCTGGCGCATCCAGAAGGCGAACAGTTCGGCGATGATGCGCTCGGCGTCTTGTTTTTCGGGAGAGAGGGCGGCGCTGAAGTAAAGATTCGAAAACAGGAAATCTTTCGCCTGGCAGCGCTCGTCTTCGACCGTGGCGCTTAGCGTGGCCAGGCGGCGGGGGAAGTCGCGGACGTCATCGAGCGAGCCGATGCCGGCGGCGGCGACTTGTTCTTGCGTGTTACCGATGAAATCGCCCACCAAACGATTGAGCATGCGCTTGAGGGCTTCATTGAACTTCAGCTTTTCCATGGCGTCGGGAAAGGCGTGCTCTGCCTCGGTGTAAAAACGTTCGAAGATGCGCACCCCCTGGCGGATATCTTCCAGGCGCAGCAGTTGCGATTCGTAGCCGTCGTCGAGATCGGCGGTGTTGTAGGCAATCTCGTCGGCCAGGTCGATGAGTTGGGCTTCGAGCGGTGGCCGCTTATCGAGCAGATATTCCTTGAGTTCGGGAAACTTGTCGGGTTCGTAGTCGCGCGAGTGCTTGATGATGCCTTCGCGCACTTCGAAAGTCAGATTCAGCCCCCGGAAGGCCACGTAACGCAGCTCGAAGTCTTCGACGATGCGCAGCGCGTGCAGATTGTGATCGAAGAAGAATCCGTGCTGGCGCATGGCAGCGTCGAGAGCCTTTTCTCCTGAGTGGCCGAAAGGAGGATGGCCGACATCGTGTACGAGCGCGAGCGCTTCGACCAGATCGACGTTCAGGCCGAGCTGGGCGGCAATGGTACGGGCGATCTGCGAGACCTCGATGGTGTGGGTCAGGCGGTTGCGGAAGTGATCGGAGTAGCGGCGGGTAAAAACCTGGGTTTTGTCTTCGAGGCGCCGGAAGGCGCGGGAGTGGATGACGCGGTCGCGATCGCGCTGAAAGGCATCGCGGTAAGGGTGCGGAGGCTCGGGAAAACGGCGTCCGCGGGACTGCTCCACGCGTACCGCGTAGTCGGCGAGCATGGAATGAGTGTAACAGCAGCGTCTGCAGAGACCGAACCCTGGCTGCTTGTTTGTGAGCGCGGCAAGGGTTTGTGCTGGTCCTTGGACGCAGCTTGGGAGCTCGCGTCCCCTACAGTATTGAGGCTACTGGAAATTGTCGACCCGGATAGGGCTGGTTACGAAGCCGTGTGCCCGCCCGGCCAGGCATCCTCCTGGTAGTCCGGCGATGACGCCGGCGTGGTTGATTCCGGTCGCGACGGTTGCGCCCGGGTGCGCCAGAGTGGTGTGACGGTCGGCGTACACAAAGACGTCCTCTGAATTCGCACGCGTCTCAACCAATTTCATTCCGGATGTTGATCTGGCCAGAGTTGCTGCCCCGGATGGTGGCCGGGAAATTTGTCAGGTTTGGCCTGTCCGCCGCGCGAAGGAATGCTCAGTGCCGCCCTAATTCAACATAGTGCCGCCAGTCGAATACCACTCGCAATCCGCCCGTCACGATGGTGTGAAGACCCGGTTTCGGAGCGCCGACGGGCTCCACAACCGAGGCACTGTTGGGCTTGTCGAACCCGGTGAAAAGCTGAAATGCCAGTCCGGAACTCTGGTTTTGCGAGAACGTGCGAAAGGGGCGGTACTCTAAAATCGGAAAATCAACCCGGACAGATCGCAAGTGAATTTGAGTAACGTTGTTCGCTGGAATACCAGGGGTTGGAATCAGGAAGGTTTGGTCGGACGTGTATCCGTAAAGGCTGACTCCCACTTCGCGGCCCAGCACAAACTGAAAGCGGCCGACACGGGTTGCTATCACCCCTTGCCATGGAATCAGCCCCCCGTTCGCTGCCTGTACCGCCATTTTCTTCAGGGTATGAGGCTTGGTGAATGCCAGGACAGGGGCAGCTACGATCAGGTCGCCGGGGACTAGCCAAAAGGGTGCTCGCCCGCGCAGCGCAATCGCGCCTCTGCCAGGAACCGAAGACCCGCCCTCTGCTCGTGAGTCCTGCCGAACTCCGGCATCCAGGAATGTGAGCCCATCGCTCGATTGATTCAGAACCCCTTCCACACCGAGTCCGAGACGAAACGACAGATCCAGGCCTCCAGTGAATCCAGGATCGCTCTGCTTGGATCCGAATCCGCCGCCCAAGGCAACGGCGCTTACCGCGCTCGACAGGCCGACGAACGGACCGAGTTCCGAGCGAAAGCGCGGCAGTGCTCCCTTGCCCGGACCCAGCGCCGGCACGGGCATTTGTGCGACGATCGGGATGAGTTGTTGCATATCCTCAATTTGCCCTGGCGCAGCGGGAAAGCGCGATTCCTGACAGACGTCAAACTTCTCCGGCGCGGTTGCCGTGAGGCCAGCTTGCTCGACCACACGCAGGCCACCTTCTAAGGCAGTTGCCACCTGGGCAAGGCTATCGCGCACGGCCCCTGCCGCGCGATTCGCATCCTCCTGCCGCATGTAGGCGTCGCCCAGCGCGACAAAGCGGTTGTTGTTCCAGGCTTCAAGTTCCAACCCGTGCTCGTTGTAGTAGTCGTGCGTGCCCTTGCGCACTGCGGCGTTGCCCCAACTTCCGGCCACGTGGCCTGAGGCGAAGCTGTCTTCGAGAAAGTGCAAGGCGAAAGCTTCGTCGGCGAGCACCGCAAGAGCAGCTCGGGGTTGCAGGTCGGCGGGAATATCGCCTTGTGCAATTTGTGCCGCCTTCGCCAGAGCGCGCAGGTGATACCACATGTAGGCTGCCAGGGCATTCATCTCAGCGTTGGGTCCTGATGCAAGGCCTTCGTAAGCTTCCGCAGTCATGGACACATCGGGACGCGCCAAAAGGAAGTGCGCATGGTTCGATCCGGCTCGTGTGACATAAGCCGGATCAGCGCGCAGCAAGGCAATATCAGAATTGCGTACGGCATTGAGACGCTGGTCTGGTCTGGTTGCAGTGGCAAGGCTCGATTTCAAGTGTGCACTGATGCGAGCGACCCTCAGGATCCATCGGCTGTCCAGCACGGTGCTGAGCATGTCATCGGCCGAACAGGAGTGATCCCCAGCAATAGCCGGCCAGGATGCGTAATCGAGGCATGCCGGCTCGGCGCCCTGGGAAGTGTCCGCAATTTCCGCGCACAGCCGGGATTCGTGTCCGACGCGCGCCTCCGACCAAAGCTTGACGAGCACCAACCGTTTGGCCGGCTCAAGGCCCTCCAACGCCAGCAAGTCTATGTCTCGATGTTCGGGAAACACCCACGCTATCGCGGTGATCGTGAATATCACGATCGGACAGATGCCGGCCAGCCGGACAGAACGTCTCATCAGAAGGACCCTCCAGCGTTGTCAAGGTCGTGAGTTCCCGTTTTGCCCCACGATTCCGGGCAACCTCCACTTCTGGTTACGGCCAGTTTGCCGAAAGGAATATCTTTGCCAGCTTCAACTTCGCCTTCCTGGTTTTGACAGCGCGTCTGTTCTCGACGTGGTCTGTGGTCAAATTCGGCGCATCAAGAATCGTCTAATCGTCGGGCTACGTCAATGTCGTGAGCCTGCGACCCAGTGAGGATGACGCCGGGAAAGACGAATCCGCCATCGCGGTGAGGGGCGTTGGGAAAGAGCGTGGCACGATATCGCCGGCCAAGTGCGCTCCCGGGATCGAAGTAGAAAAAGCCCCCGGGACAGTCGATCACGGTGTAGGTAAATCGCGGGCGGAGGCGTAACCGGCTGGGGTCCGACCGAAGGTCACAGGAAAAATGAGCACGCAGAGATGAGCGAATATTCGAGAACACCAGGAGGCTATACGCCCTGATGGCGGGTTGCCGTTCTGCAGCGAACCGGCTTATGTCGGCCTGGGCGGAGGCCATCGGCCCGCTTGACGGCTACCGCAGCTTCAGCCGCATCTCGGTGGTCGGCTCGAAGCCCAGCGATTCGTAGAGTGGGCGGCCTTGATCGCTGG
>DATFTE010000172.1:0-12703 GCA_035262225.1 Terriglobales bacterium | reverse complement strand
AGGACCTGATCCTCGCCGGCGATTTCGAGGCGATGACGCATGGGCAACGCCACGTATCGTTCCCCGTACAGGTTTCGCGCTACGGTCGCGATCGCACGCCGCGGCACGATCTCCCTGATGAACACCACCCCTCGCCGGATTTCGCTCCCCTCCATCCGGCGAACGTAAAAACGCAGGTTCACCTCGTCGAAATTGCAATGCAGGGGAATGGGAAGCCCCCACACCCGGGTGCGCAGAAAACGAAAGCCCACCAGGCTGACAAAGAGTCTTCCGTTCCAGCGATCCAGCTCGGTTCCGGCAGGCACGAATGCGGCCAACACACTCGGCTCAACCTCGTAATTGAGCATGGCGAGGTTCCGCCAGTCGGCCTTCAGGAACACACCGTTCGTCTTCGCCGCCTTCATCTCGATCCGATGAGTCGTGTTTCCGCCCGGACGCAGCCGGGCCGCGTCGCTACAGGGGAGGGGTGCGTTTGTGCCACTCCGTCGCCTGCTCATAGGCACGCGCCAGCCGCAGAATCCGGGCCTCGCCCCAATGGGGTGCGGCCAACTGCAGGCCGATCGGCAGCCCCGCCCGGGTGAATCCGCAGGGCACTGAAATCGCCGGCAATCCCCAGACATTGATCGGCCGGGTGTTGCGCAAGAGCATAAGCTCGCGCGGACGCAGCTGACCGCGATCCCGCTCGACCTCGGCGAGCGGCGGCGCCGCAATCGGCGTCGTCGGCATCACCAGCAGATCGACCTCGACAAATACGCTCCCAATCTCCCGCCGCATCTGTTCAAGCTCGTTTCGTGCCCGCGCTAGCTCCTCCGCTTCTACCGACTCCCCCGTACGAATTCGCCGCAGCGTTTCCGGATCGTAGAGCTGCGGCGAATACCGCACCCATTCCCGGTGGTAAGCGTACGACTCGGCCTTCTGCAGCGTACGGTCTGTGCTGACCGGTAAAGACACTTCTTTCAAACTCGCCGTCATCCCCTCGAGCACCCGCAGCGCCGCTTCCATCGCATCGCCGACCTCGGGATCGAGCTCCTCGAAAAAGAACCGCCGCGGCACTCCGATTCGCAGATCTTTGGTCTTCCCCTCGAGCGCCCGCATGTAGTCCTGACGCGGCGGCGGCTTCACCCCGCCAATCTCCCCCGCATCCGGATCTTCAATCGCTGCGAGCACAATCGCCGCATCGGCCACAGTTGTGGTCAGCGGCCCAACGTGATCGAGCGACAACGAGAGCGGAATTACCCCCTGCGCGCTCACCCGCCCGTAAGTCGGCTTCAACCCGACGACACCACACAAGGCGGCGGGTTCACGAATCGATCCCGCGGTGTCGCTGCCGATCGCCGCCAGCCCCAATCCCGCCGCTACCGCGGCGGCCGAGCCTCCGGAGGAACCTCCGGTCATGCAGTCAGGATTCCAGGGGTTGTGCACCGCGCCATAGGCGCTGATCACCGAGCTTCCGCCGTATGCGAATTCGTGAAGATTCTGCTTCCCCAGCAGAATGGCGCCGGCCTCCAGCAAGCGACGGGTCACATCCGCATCATGGGTCGCGATACGACCCTTCAGAACGGCGCTGGCGGCCGATGTGGGGACGCCGGCGACGTCAATTAAGTCCTTCAGTGCCAGGGGAATTCCGTGCAGCGCCCCCCGCCATCGCCCGCTCTGGATCTCGTCCTCGGCCTTGCGGGCGGCTTCGAGCGCGGACTCCGCCATCACCGTAATGAACGCGTTCAAAAGCGGATCCCACTGCTCGATCCGTTTGAGACAGGCGGCGGTCAACTCTACCGGAGACAGGCGACGGGTGCGCAACCGTTCGGCAGTTTCCAGAATCGAAGCGGGCAAGCGATTCCTCCCATCGTCGCGACTGCCATTATCGTCGAACAGCGCTTGCTGAAGGGCCTATAATTCAAAAGTTCGTTCCCCGGGGGTGGCAAAGCCATGTCGCTGACGATGAGTCCGGTGAGCACGCAGGGTTTTCTGCTGGATGGCAAGTGGATCGAAGACGGCGACGTCGTGGAAGTGAAATCACCTTACGATGGCAGCGTGGTCGGACGGGCTTCCCAGGGCAGGCGGGAACATGCCGACGCTGCCATCGCGGCCGCGGTCAAAGCGTTTGGCACAACCCGTCGCTTGCCCGCCTTCGAACGTCAGCGCGTACTGCGCCGGGTGGCCGAGACCATCAGCCGTCGCAAGGAAGAGTTCAGCCGCACCCTCTCCCAGGAAGCGGGCAAGCCCATCAAGGCCGCGCGCACTGAAGTCGAACGCGCCATCTTCACCTTCAATGTCGCGGCCGAAGAAAGCACGCGCATCTACGGCGAATATCTGCCCCTCGACTGGCAGGAGTTCACCGCCGGCCGTTGGGGCATCGTGCGACGTTTTCCCCTCGGGCCCATCGCCGGCATCACTCCTTTTAATTTTCCTCTGAACCTGGTTGCCCACAAGCTGGCCCCGGCAATTGCCAGCGGCTGCACCATGGTGCTCAAGCCTGCGCCGCAAACGCCCCTGAGCAGCCTGCTGCTGGCCGAAGCCGTGCAGGAAGCGGGATGGCCGGATGGCGCCCTCAACATTCTGCCGCTCTCCAACGAAGATGCCGGCCTGCTGGTCACCGACGATCGCCTGAAGCTGATCAGCTTCACCGGCAGCGCCGCCGTAGGCTGGGACATCAAGCGGCGTGCCAACAAAAAGAAAGTCGTGCTCGAACTCGGCGGCAACGCCGGTGTGATCGTCCACAGCGATGCGGACATCGCTTACGCCGCCGAGCGCTGTGTGGCCGGCGGATTCGGTTACGCCGGACAGACCTGCATCTCGGTGCAGCGCATCCTGGTGGAGCGCTCGGTGTGCGGAAAGTTTACCGAGTTGCTGGTCGCCGGGGTGAAGAAGCTGAAGACCGGCGATCCCCTCGAGGAGTCCACCGATGTCGGCCCGCTCATCCGCGAAAGCGACGCGATCCGCGCCATCGACTGGGTACAGGAAGCGCTGCGCGGCGGCGCCCGCCTGCTCTGCGGCGGACAGCGCAAGGGATCGGTCGTCGAGCCCACGGTGCTCACCAACACCCGTTCCGAAATGAAGGTCAATTGCCAGGAAGTCTTCGGCCCGGTAGTGACCGTGGAGCCTTACGACGATTTCGGCGATGCGGTGAAGCAGATCAATAATTCCGCGTACGGTCTGCAGGCCGGTGTCTTCACTCGCGATGCCAAACTGCTGTTCAACGCTTATGACGAACTGGAAGTGGGCGGCGTCGTGGGCGGCGACATTCCCTCGTTTCGCATTGATCACATGCCCTACGGCGGCATCAAGGACTCCGGCTTTGGCCGCGAAGGTCTGCGTTACGCCATCGAAGAAATGACCGAACCCAAGCTGCTGGTAATGAATCTGCGTTAGCGGTTGCGTGTGGGAAACGCGCTCTATGAGACCGCGTTCCCCGCCATGCTGAACTTACACACGGGATTTTGAGCCGGACGTGCGCACCCTTCTGGGAAATTTTCCGCGGATCGCGCACCAAATGTCTCCGGCTGTTATAATCACAGGTTTTCGTGACCCGAATCACGGCTCCCTGTGACCGCACAACCAGTCAACGCTGCAGAAGAACGGAATCCGAGAAGGTTCCCACACTGAAAGTCTTCACTGCATGCAGATTTTTCATCGCAGCACGAACACCATTTCCCGGGCGACGATTTTTGGCGCCCTCTTCGTGGTGGCCGCGTTGTTCTGGGTGGCGGCGGAAGTGCAGCGTTCTCCCTATGTCACCTATGCCAAGGTGGCACGCCCGCAACCCGTTCCATTCAGCCACCAGCACCATGTGTCCGGACTGGGCATTGACTGCCGCTACTGTCACACCTCGGTAGAGGTCTCAAACTTCGCCGGAATTCCCCCCACCGCCACCTGCATGAACTGCCATCGCCAGATCTGGATCAATGCACCGCTGCTTGAGCCGGTGCGCGAAAGCTTCCGCAGCGGCAAATCGCTGGTCTGGACCCGGGTCAACGATCTCCCTGACTTTGTCTATTTCAATCACAGCATTCATATCGCCAAGGGCGTGGGCTGCAACACCTGTCACGGGCCGGTCGACCGCATGCCCCTGATGTTCAACTACGCCTCGCTGCAGATGGAGTGGTGTCTCAGCTGTCACCGCCAGCCGGAAAGATTCCTGCGCCCGCGCGACCAGGTTTTCAACATGGAGTACAAGGAGCCCTCCAGCGCTTCTCCCGTCACCATCGACGGAAGGGAATATACCGACCAGCGGTCGCTGGGAACTGACCTGGTGAAAAAATACAGACTGCGAACCGTGGCCGACATCACCAGTTGCTCCACGTGCCACCGTTAAGGAAGTGCGAAACGATCGGATGAAGATGCCACAACCCAACGGCCAGACGCTTCGTGAGGATGTTTGTCCAGGCAAAAAGGACAAACTCGTCCAACTGGACCTGGCGAACCGTGGCCAGCGCACTGAGCCCACTACGGGCCCGCAATACTGGAGGAGTCTCGAGGAACTCGCGGGCGACCCCGAGTTCCACGAGAAAATGCATCGCGAGTTTCCCAGGGGGGCATCGGAGTGGGCAGATGCGGTTTCGCGCCGCGGCTTCCTCAAGCTCATGAGCGCCTCGCTCGCCATGGCGGGCATGACCGCTTGCACCAAGCAGCCGCTTGAGCCCATTGTCCCCTATGTCCGCCAACCGGAAGAACTCATTCCCGGCCGGCCCATGTTCTATGCCACCGCCTTCGAGCTGGGCGGATACGCCAGCCCGGTGCTGGTCGAAAGCCACATGTTCCGCCCCACCAAGATTGAAGGCAACGATTTGCACCCGGCCAGCCTCGGCGGCACCGATGTCTTTGCCCAGGCTTCGATTCTGGGCCTGTATGATCCCGATCGCTCCCAGACCATCACCCACCTGGGCGCGGTGCGCACCTGGGGGGCCCTGCTCGATGCGATCCACGGCCCGCTGAATGTCCAGAAAGCTCTGGCCGGCGCGGGCATTCGCATTCTCACTCCCACGATTTCCTCGCCTGCGCTTGCCGATCAGCTGCGCGCAGTGCTGAAGGTATACCCGCAGGCGAAGTGGCATGTGTACGAGCCGGTGAACCGCGACAACGTACTCGAAGGCGCGAAGCTGGCGTTCGGCCAGCCGGTTGAAACCCGCTATCAACTGGAAAATGCCGATGTCATCCTGTCGCTCGATGCCGACTTCCTCTACGCAGGCTACCCCGGATTCGCGCGCTACGCGTACGACTTTGCCAAGCGCCGCGATCCCGATGCCGGCAGCATGAACCGGCTATACGTGGTCGAAAGCACCGCGACCTCCACCGGCGGCAAGGCGGATCATCGGCTGCCCCTGAAGGCAACGGAAATCGAGGGATTTGCCCGAGCGCTGGCGGGTTCCCTCGCAGCCGGAGCGAATGGAGCCGCCAATTCCCAGCCGGCAAAGTTTGTGAATGCGGTGGCCGACGATCTCAAAGCCCACCCCGGTTCCAGCCTGATCATCGCAGGCGATCACCAACCACCGGCTGTTCACGCCCTGGCCCACGCGATGAATCAGACGCTGGGCAACGTCGGCAAGACGGTTGTCTACACCGATCCGGTGGACGCCAACCCGGTGAATCAAAACGAATCGCTCCAGGAGCTGGTTGCCGAGATGCGCGGCGGCAAAGTGGACTTGCTGGTCATCATGGGCGGAAATCCGGCCTACGATGCGCCCGCCGACTTCGGTTTCGCGGATGCTCTGAAGAATGGCGGCATCCCGCTTCGCATTCATCTTGGCCTCTACAACGATGAGACGGCGGAGCTCTGCCACTGGCACGTCAACCGCGCGCACTATCTGGAATCGTGGGGCGACACGCGTGCCTACGACGGTACCGTGAGCGTCGTCCAGCCGCTCATCGCGCCCCTTTACGACGGAAAAAGTCCGCTTGAGCTGGCGGCGGTGTTGGCCGGACAGGCCGATCCCAACAGCCATGCGATCGTCCAGGCCTACTGGCAGAAGCAGCACCCAGGCGCGGACTTCGACATGTTCTGGCGGCGTTCTTTGAACAACGGCTGGATCGATGGCACTGCCTGCCCGACGAAGCAAGTGAGCCCCAGGGCCGCGAACCTCGGAACGTCGTCTGCGGCAGACAGCCCAGGCATCGAGCTCAGCTTCCGCCGCGATCCTTCTTTGTACGACGGGCGCTTCGCCAATATCGGATGGCTGCAGGAGTTGCCGCGTCCCATGAGCAAGATGACCTGGGACAACCCGGTGCTGATCGGTCCGGCTCTGGCCGAGCGCCTGCGCCTGAATTCGAAAGACGTTGTTGAGCTCGAACTTAACGGCAGGAAAATAGAAGCGGCAGTCTGGATTCAAGCCGGCCTTCCCGACAACTCCGTCACCGTCTACCTCGGATCCGGCCGCACTCGCGCCGGCCGTGTCGGAACCGGAGCCGGTTTCAATTTCTATCCTCTCCGTTCGAGCGCCACGCCCTGGGTCGCCAGCGGAGTCCAGATTCGTCCCACCGGCGGCACTTACATGCTGGCCTGCACGCAAGGTGAGCAGACCATGGACACCCCGGTCGGCGCCCGTCCCCTGGTTCGCGTGGCCACCCTCGACGAATACCGCAAAGAGCCCGATTTTGCCAAAGACGAAGAGCCGCCCGCGGAGCTGACTCTGTACCCAGGATTTCCCTATCATTCCGAGCTCTATGCCTGGGGCATGGCCATCGATCTGAACAAGTGTGTAGGCTGCAACAACTGCATCATTGCCTGCCAGTCGGAAAACAATATCGCCATCGTGGGCAAGGAGCAGACCGGATTGGGACGGCACATGCACTGGCTGCGCGTTGACGCCTACTACGAAGGCGACCGCAACCATCCGAAAGCGTACTTCCAGCCCGTACCCTGCCAGCAGTGCGAGAACGCGCCTTGCGAAGTGGTGTGTCCGGTGGGCGCCACCACCCACAGCACCGAAGGCCTGAACGACATGGTCTACAACCGCTGCGTGGGCACACGCTACTGCTCGAACAACTGTCCTTACAAAGTTCGGCGCTTCAACTTCCTGCTGTTCCAGGACTGGGAGACGCCGCAGTACAAGATGATGCGCAACCCCGACGTCACCGTCCGCAGCCGCGGCGTCATGGAGAAATGCACCTACTGTGTGCAGCGCATCAATGAACATCGCATCGATGCCGAGAAGGCGGAGACGAAAATCAAGGATGGCGAGCTCCAGACCGCCTGCCAGCAGTCTTGCCCGGCCGACGCCATCGTCTTCGGAAATCTCAACGATCCCGAAAGCCAGGTTTCCAAGCTGAAAGCCGGGCATCGCAACTACAGCCTGCTGGCCGACCTGAACGTCCGGCCGCGGACCACCTACCTGGCCGTGATTCGCAACCCTAACCCGGAGCTCGAAGCGCCGGCGGAGCGCAGTTAGAAAATGAGCGACGAACCTGTGGCCATCCGAAGCGATCGGGCTCCCGTCATCGAGCCGGGGCACACCTTTGCCACGGTCACCGACAAGATAAGCTCGATCGTACTCACGCGTCCCACTTCCACAGGCTGGCTTGTGGGCTTCGGCATCTCGTTCCTGCTCACCATGATGATGCTCTACGCCATCGGCTATCTGTTTGTCCGGGGCATCGGCATCTGGGGCGTCACCATCCCCATCGGATGGGGATTTGCCATCGTCAACTTCGTGTGGTGGATCGGCATCGGCCACGCCGGAACCCTGATCTCCGCCATCCTGCTCCTGCTGCGGCAATCCTGGCGCAATTCAATCAACCGCTTCGCCGAAGCCATGACCCTGTTCGCGGTCTCCTGCGCCGGTGTCTTTCCCCTCATTCACGTCGGCCGTCCCTGGCTCGCGTATTGGCTGTTCCCCTATCCCAACACCATGAATTACTGGCCGCAGTTCCGCAGCCCCCTGGTGTGGGACGTCTTCGCGGTCTCCACCTACGCCACCATTTCGCTGGTGTTCTGGTTCATCGGATTGATTCCCGACCTGGCCACCTTGCGCGACCGTTCCGAGAACCACTGGGCCAGGATCATCTACGGCATGCTGGCCATGGGATGGCGCGGTTCGGCCCGTCACTGGCACCGCTACGAAACCGCCTACCTGCTGCTGGCCGGACTGGCCACGCCGCTGGTGCTCTCCGTGCACACCGTGGTCAGCTTCGATTTTGCGATCGGCATCGTTCCTGGCTGGCACACCACGATCTTCCCGCCGTACTTCGTTGCCGGCGCCATCTACTCCGGCTTTGCCATGGTGCTCATGCTGGCGATTCCCATCCGCAAGTTCTACGGCCTGGAAGATTTCATCACCGAGCGCCACCTGCAGAACTCGGCCAAGGTCATGCTCGCCACCGGCCTGATCGTCGGCTATGGCTACATCATGGAAGCCTTCATGGGCTGGTACAGCGGCAACCGCTACGAAGCCTTCACCCTGTGGAACCGCCTGCACGGTCCCTACGCTTTCTGGTACTACATGCTTCTGACCTGCAACCTGGTCATCCCCCAGTTGTTGTGGATTCGCAAGCTGCGCACCAGTCCGGTGGCGTTGTTCCTGCTCTCCGCCGTCATCCTCGTCGGCATGTGGCTGGAGCGCTTCATCATCGTGGTGGTCAGCCTGAGTCGCGATTTCCAGAATTCCTCCTGGGGAATGTATTACCCCACGCGCTGGGACTGGATGACCTTCATCGGCACCATAGGCATGTTCCTGGCCGCCATGTTCCTGTTCTGCCGCATCCTGCCCATGATTTCCATCTTCGAAATGCGCACCCTGCTGCCCGAGGCGGAGGTCAAGGAATGAAGCGCACACCGGTCTACGGGCTGATGGCGGAATTTGACTCGGCGCAGAGCCTGGTCGATGCGGCGCACAAGACCCATGCGGCGGGTTATCAGAAAATTGACGCCTACAGCCCCTTTCCCATCGAAGGTCTGGCCGAAGCCATAGGCTTCACCAGGAACAGGGTTCCGCTCGTGGTCCTGATCGGTGGCCTGGTCGGCGGCCTGTCGGGTTACCTCATGCAGTACTGGATTTCGGCGGTGAGTTACCCCATCAATGTCGGTGGCAAGCCCCCTCACTCCTGGCCGGCTTTCATCGTAGTGACCTTCGAAATGACGATCCTGTTTGCGGGCCTTTCGGCGGTGTTCGGCATGCTGGCGCTCAATGGCCTGCCCATGCCTTATCACCCGGTATTCAACGTTCCCCGCTTTGCCTTCGCCACCAAAGACCGCTTCTTCCTGATCGTGTTCTCGTCCGACCCCAAGTACGACGCCAGCGAGACCCGGCGCTTTCTCGAAAGCGTGGGTGGACGCTTTATTTCGGAGGTGCCGAGCTAGGCCATGGCCAATCTCCGAAAATTGTGGTCGCTGGGGTGGCTGGCGGTGTTGGCGCTGGCTGGATGCCGTCAGGATATGCACGACCAGCCCCGCTTCAAGCCGCTGGCCATGAGCGATTTCTACGCCGACCAGCGCTCCGCCCGGCCTCCGGTCGAAGGTGCCGTAGCGCGTGGCCAGTTGCACGAAGACGCCTACTTCTACACCGGCAAGATCGGGAACAATCCCGGCGATTACCTGCCCTTCCCCGCAACCCGCGAAGTTCTCGAGCGCGGACAGCAGCGCTTCAATATCTACTGCGCTCCCTGCCACTCCCGCACGGGAGACGGCAACGGCATGATCGTGCAGCGCGGATTCAAGCAGCCGCCCTCTTACCACATCGAGCGCCTCGAAAAAGCACCGTTGGGATATTTCTTCGACGTGATGACCAACGGCTTCGGGGCCATGCCCAGCTATGCGGCGCAGATTCCCGAGCGCGATCGCTGGGCGATCGTCGCCTACATCCGCGCCCTGCAGTTGAGCCAGCACGCGAGCCAGGTCGATGTTCCAGCCGGCCAAAAAGTCCCGTCGGAGCCGCCACGATTCCGCGGTGAGCCCGGTTCGGGAGCCACCCAACAAGAGTTTCTGAGCCAGCCTGTGAGTCAGGGAGAACAACCGCAATGAGCGCGGCGCATACGCGTGATCTCGATTTGACGGCGCCGCCGGTGGTCAAAACCATCATGGCAAGGTCGCTCGTCATTGGAGTGATCTTTTCCATCGCCGCCGCAATCGGCGCATTCCTCCAGCCCGATGTCTTTATTCGCGGATACCTGCTCAGCTTCATGGCGTGGCTGGGCGTGACCCTGGGCTCGATGGCCATCCTCATGCTGCGTCACCTGACCGGCGGGGGTTGGGGCATGGTCATCCGCCGCATCATGGGCGCCGCGATGCGTTGCATCTGGTTGATGGCGATTCTGTTTCTCCCCATCGGCTTCATGATGCCACGGCTCTACATCTGGGCACGCCCGCTCGACACCATCGCCGACAAGCATCTCCGCGAACACCTCCAGGACATCACCCGCACCTATCTCACGGTGCATGGCTTTTGGATTCGCGCCGCGATTTACTTCGCCATCTGGTTGTTCCTCATCTTCTTTCTAAGCAAGTGGTCGGCGGAACAGAATCAGCCTCCGGTGCGCGACAACAGTGCCAAATTTAAGGTCCTGGCCGGACCCGGACTCATCCTTTACGGCTTCACCATTTCCTTTGCCGCCATCGATTGGCTCATGTCGCTCGATCCCAGCTGGATCTCGACCATCTATGGATTGCTTTTCCTCGCCGGGCAGGTTCTGTCGGCAATCTGTTTTGCAGTGGTGATCGAGCGCATCCTGGTTCGCTACAAGCCCATGTCGGAACTCCTGCGGCCCGACTTCGTGCACGATCACGGCAAACTGATGCTGACCTTCGTCATGATCTGGGCTTACTTCTCGTTTTCGCAGTGGCTGATTATCTGGGCGGGCAACCTGCCGGAGGAAATCACCTGGTACTTGAAGCGGATCCACGGTGGCTGGGGCACAGTCGGTCTTTTCCTGGCGATCTTCCACTTCGCCGTGCCCTTTGTCTTCCTGCTTTCGCGGCCCTTCAAACGTGATGTGACGCGCCTGGTATGGCTGGCGGTCTGGCTGATGCTGATGCGCTGGCTGGATATTCTCTGGAATATTGAAGGGAATTTCTCGACCACCCTCACCATCACCTGGGCCGATGTGATCGTCCCGATTGCCATGGGCGGCCTGTGGATGGCGCTGTTCTTCCGCAATCTGGTTTCGATGCCGCTGCTGCCTGCCTACGATCTGTACGCGCGAGAGGTTTTGGAGCCGGCGCATGAGTAACCAATCGATCGAACACGGGCAGGCTCACAACGGGCCGGAATTCGAGCGCGAAGACTGGAGCCCGAAGACGGTCTATGGCTTTCTCATTGCCCTGTTTGTGATCTGTACCCTCGTGGTCTTCGTTGTCCGCGGCCTCTACGGGCTCATGGATGCCTACGAGCAGAAACGCCAGCCGGCCCTGAATCCCCTGGTGACGAGCACTGGCGCCAATACCCGCGTGGTCACGCCGGCCGACGTCAGCGCCTTTCCCCAGCCGCGCCTCGAGACCGACGAGCGCGGCCAGATCAGGGGGTTCCGCCTGAGCGAAGAACAGAGGCTGCACAGCTATGGCTGGGTGGACCAGAACGCCGGCATCATCCGCATTCCCATCGATCGCGCCATGGACTTGATTGCTGAACGCGGACTGCCGACCAGGCCGCAGGCTGGAACCGCGCCCGCATCCCCGGCAAAGCAAAGGAAAGCCGCCGCCGGGCCAACGCAGTAAAGGAACCACAGTGCCAAGTGCAAAACACAATTCGAGGCCGATCCTGACGGTGATGCTCACTCTGGCCCTCACGGCCGCCGCATGGGGGCAGGGCATGACCACGGGCAGCCTGTCGCCGCCCGCCAACCTGCGTCCACCCGGACTGAAGAATGTCGGCATCGACCAGCATCTCGATGAGCCGATCCCAGGGAATCTCGAATTTCACGATGAGACCGGCAAGGCGGTAAAACTGGGTGACTACTTCGGCGACAAGCCCGTCATCCTCAACCTGGTCTACTATCGCTGTCCTATGCTGTGCAGCGAAGTTCTCAGCGGACTGGAAAGCTCCTTGCGTGTGTTGAAGTTCGATGTCGGCAAAGACTTCGAGGTGCTGACCGTGAGCTTCGATCCCCGCGACACTCCGGAAATTGCCAGCGCCAAGAAAGCCGAATATGTTCGCCGCTACAAGCGCGCGGGAGCCGCCGAGGGCTGGCATTTCCTCACTGGAGCGCAGGAATCGATCGATGCGCTTACCCGGGCCGCCGGCTTCGAGTACGAGTACGACCCGAAGTCCGGACAGTTCGCGCACACCACGGCGATCATGATCCTGACGCCCGGGGGAAAAATCGCGCAGTACTACTTCGGCGTCGACTACCCTCCCAAGGATATACGGCTGGGATTAGTGCAGGCTTCACAGGGAAAAATCGGCAACGTCGTGGATGAGATCCTGCTGTACTGCTACCACTACGATCCGACCACCGGGAAATATGGGGCTATCATCAGCCGCATTCTGCAGCTCTCGGCGGCGGCCACCATCCTGATTCTGGGCGGGCTGCTGCTGATTCTGTTCCGCCGCGGCCCGGCCAATTCCAGGTTTCACGGAGCTTCACGAGCCACATAGATTATGTTTGACACGTTTCCACTTTGGCCGGTGAAGGCCTCGACGATGGCCGGCAACGTCGACGCGCTGTTTGTGTTCCTGCTCGTGCTGTCAACCTTGATGAGCGTTGGCATCTTTACCATGATTGTGGTGTTCGCCGTGCGCTTCCGCAAACGGCGTGGAGTTGAAGCCGAGCAGATCGA
>DATFTE010000171.1:0-23673 GCA_035262225.1 Terriglobales bacterium | reverse complement strand
CAGATCCGACTGAATCCCCAGCACGTTGCGGTCGCGGCAGGTGTAGTGCAGGATGGCCTCAATCCCGACTTCCTGCTGTAGCAGCAACGCCAGCGCCTGGTTGCTCATGCGCGCCGAGGCCCGCGGGCTGTCGGGAATGTTGATGCCATCCACGCCCACCGACTTGACGAAGCGCGCTCCGTCAAGCTCCTTGCGGATGTCGGTCCCCTTGGGCGGTACGATCTCGACCATGGTGACGAACTGGCCGGAAGCGATCTTCGCCCCCAGGCGGGAGCGCTCGCTCAGCGGAACCGCCGGAGAGGTGACCGGCTTCGCGACATGATCGGTGACTGACGCAGAAGCGTTTTTCGCCCGAGCTTCGGCCACCCGCAGAGCCGACTTCATCACCCGGATATGATCGGGTGTAGTTCCGCAACACCCCCCGACCAACCGCACCCCCGCAGTCACAAACTTGCGCGCATAGCTCGCCATGTATTCGGGAGAACACAGATAGATGTTGCGACCCTCGACCGAGCGCGGGATGCCGGCATTGGGTTGCGCGGAAAGCGGCAGAGCGGTCAGGGCCCGCACCTGCTCCATGGTCTCCAGCATGTCCACAGGACCCACGCTGCAGTTGCAGCCAATGATGTCGGCACCCCACTCTTCGAGGCGCACGGTGAAAGTCTCGGGCGTCGAACCGTCCAGGCAATTGCCATCTTCATCCACGGTGACCTGGGCAATCAGGGGAATCGAGGAATGCACTTCTCGCGCCGCCAGCATCGCCTGATGGATCTCCTCCAAATATCCAAACGTCTCCAGAATCAGCAGATCCACGCCACCTTCGATGAGGGCCGCAATCTGGTCGCGAAACGCCGCGCGTGCCTCTTCGAACGAAGTCTTCCCCAAGGGCTCAATGCGGATGCCCAGCGGCCCAACCGAACCTGCCACCCAGCCGTCGAAACTCTTGGCCGCTTCCCTTGCCAGCCGTGCCCCGGCAAAGTTGATGGCATGAACCTTGTCGGCCATGCTGTGCCGCGCCAGGCGGAAGGAGTTGGCACCAAAAGTATTGGTTTCAATCATCTCCGCACCGGCATGGAGGTAATCGTGATGAATCCCGCGAATCAGCTCCGGCTGGGAAAGGTTCAACTCGTCGTAAGATCGGTTGATGAAGATTCCCTTGGCATACAGCAACGTCCCCATCGCCCCATCACACAACACGGGAGACTGCTTGAGCCGGGCTAGCAGATCGGCTGGCATCCTGTGAGGATACAAGATAGCAAAGGGGTTTGCCTATGTGAGGCCGACATCCGGTTGGGTAGATGACCAAATCTGGCGGGGTGGCGGTTCCCGTGGAAGAGCTTGTGAAGAGGTCTGGGGAAGAACGGAGTGGGCTCCGATTCGGGAAAGCTGGGGCCGGCCAAGCCTAGTTGGTCGTGTATGAAAAACACGGTCCGCCACCCCGGGTTGAGACTTTCGCCGGGGCGCGGGGTTCTAAACCAAACGACGAAGCAAAGCTGCATCAACTCAAAAGCGGTCGCAAAGACCGGTCAGGGTCAACGTTTTGATTCATCGGAAGGCTGGCAATGAAAGCGTACTGGAGAATGATTGTCTTCGTGGCAATTTTCACACTGACGGGCGGGGGAAAGAGTCACTTGTGGGCGCAGGAGAACGCTGCGCAACCATTGGTTTTGCACATTCGGCATTCCGTGACCACCTCGCAAACCGGCTTTCCGCAATACATCTACATGTATCAGCCGCTGGACAGCGGGAATTCGACGGGGGCGGCGCAAGCCCTGACCGGGGCCATTTCGCTTCGGAACGACAGTCCGAACTTCAGCGAAGTCCTGTGGCTCCTAGCCTATTGGCAAGGACCCTGCCCGGCGAACGACCAGAGTCTCTCGGGTGCGAGTTTCATCTGGAGTGACATTCTGAAGAATCCTTCGCAATCGGACGCGAAATTCAATGTGGACCTCGATTTCCCGCATCCCTTGCCCATGACGGGATGTTTTGCTCTTGTGTTTGGCGGCGGCCCGTTGATTCAAGGCGGGGTTACGATGTCGGCCGATCTGAACCTGACCTACCAGCCCTCGAGTGCCGCGGCGAACACGGTGTTCGATCTTTCCGGCGAATACTGTTTTGGCCAGAATTGGGGCTGCCAGAACGCGACCATAAACGACTCCATGGCATTTGGGGTTCCCATTACGATGCCCGCCGGGCACTTGGTCGAGCTGTTCGGTAACGTCAGTGACAGTACATTTGATGGGACCGGGAACTTCGGGCCCATTCCGACGGGCAGAGCCTGGGGCGCGGTCAACGATTTCTACCTGCTTCCCGGAGGATGCGGAGACTTCGGGAACAATCTGAATGGCATGGGCTTCCCCAACCCGCAACCGTTATCGACGCTCTACAGCTGGCTTCCCGGCGACGCCTTGCACCTCGAGAGTGTGCCGCTCGAATACAAGATCCCGTCGGGAGAAACCGGCGAGGCAACCCTCGAGCAGCGGGTCGAGAAGATTTTCTCCGTTCCGGTGACAGTGAATTCCGGAGATTGCATGGTCGTGATCTACGGCAGAAAAGGCAACGGAGCTACCGATAACGAAACCCAGGTGCACGCTCTCCTGGCGCCGTAAGAAACTTTTTTGGCGGTCGCGGCGAAGGTTAGCCTGGCGCTCCGGCGTAGCGCAAGCAAGCCTTTGTGCCTCACCGGGAGAGCTTCAAAAAAGTGTGTCCGATACCTCTGTTATAATCCCTGATTCGCATCTAAATCTCTGTCTCTCATACTCCTGGAGTCCCGGGTTTGAATCGAGTTGCGATCAGAGTAGCTCTTATCTTTCTTGCGTGCGCAGGCCTCATGTCGTGCAGCGGCGGGAGCGCTCCGAACAGTCATCAAACCAGCGGGCTCCGCTTTCGAGCTTTCGTTTCCAATCCTTTGCAGCCCGCGGTGGGAGGAGCCGCTCCGGTGCTGAACATCATCGATGCCACCAGCGATGTGGCATCGGCGTTCCGCGTGAGCCTGTCGGGAACCCAGAATCCCGGCCTGCTGGCAGAGTCGCCCAACCTGGGATTCACCATGATTTACGATTCGACCACCAACGACGTTGCGCTGATCGACAACGCCCGGGAGGGACCGGCGGTGGGTGCGTCGGGAATGAATCTGCCCTTCATCGCGCTGCCCGGTCCCACCGAAAGCATGTTCGTAGCCACGGACAACGCCACCGGCTACGCCGCCGTGCCCACTGCACCCCAGTCCAACCCGCAACTGCCTCCGGGCGGCGTCATCGCCATGGGCCTTGCCACCAGCACCATTTCGGCCAACGTGCCGGTCGCGGGCGCACGCTTCGTCACCGGAAGCCACAACGGCAACCGCGTGCTGGCCTTCGCCGACAATTCCAACCAGGTAGTCGTGATCGCGCCCTCGTTGATTGGGACTTCCGTTGATCCGCGCACCTTCGTCTGCTGCTTCGATCATCCGGTGTGGGGCGTGTTCAGCAGCGACGACACCAAGGCGTACATTTTGAGCTGCGGCGCGGAGTGCGCGGGAACCGCCGCCTCCATCACGGTCCTCGATCTTACGACCAACACCGCCGGGGTGAGCGTGCCCGTGCCCGGCGCCACCTACGGCATGCTCAACGGCAATACCTTGTACGTTGCCGGCAGTCCCCCCGGAAACGCTTGCCCCTCGGGCACGCCGGTGTCCTTGTGCGGAACGCTCACCGTACTCGACGTCAGCGGCGCCGTGCCCATGGTCACCAACTCCGCACCCATCGCCATCACCGACGGCTATCACAATCGTGTGGAACTGGGCGCCAACGGGCAGGTCTTTGTCGGGGCGAAGAATTGCAGCAACGCTCTCGGCCAGCGCGGTTGCCTGACCATCTTCAATACCGTCACTTCCGGTGTGGTGGTTCCTCCTGCCACCGGAGATGTCACCGGCATCGCGCCCGTCACCGGGCGCAACGTGGTGTACGTGTGCCAGGGCGGAGCGTTCTATATCTACGACACCACCACCGATCAGCTGGCAGTCCTCGAAAATCCGGTGACGATCGTTGGCAGGGCGGTAGACGTGAAGATCGTCGACCCGTAGAGGCCTCGCCCACAAGATTTCCCATTCTGGTTCGCTGCGGGCTAAGTTGCTGAAAGTTCGTTGAGGGGACTTTTGCGGGTAGGCATAGCACCTGAACCTGGCGTGGAATGCCATTTCCTGACCCCCCGAGCTTAGTACATCCATGCGAGAGTCCGGAGGGACATCCGGGGTCATCCGCGATGACAGAAGGCCTTTAACACGCTTCCCTTGTTCGGTTATTAGCTTATAGCTACTGATTTGGAGCTCAAGCCTTGGGGTTGTGATAAAACTATCAGGGAACGGCGATGGAGTTCGCCATAACCGCCTGAGGTTACGAGGGAACCGCTTCCGGCTGATGACTCCTACTATTCTCCCGAGGAGAACTCCATCGTGCTCGATGTGTTGATTATTTCGCTGGGCGCCATCTTCGGTGCGAACGCGCGTTACCTGCTAAGCCGCTATTCCGTCGAGGAGTTCGGCGTCATCTTCCCCTACGGCACGCTCATCATCAACGTGCTAGGCAGCCTGGTGGTGGGATTCTTTGTCATCTGGACCACGGAGCGCGTACTGGCCGATCCGCGCTGGCGTCTGCTGGTGGTGGTGGGCTTCTGTGGTTCGTTCACCACATTTTCCAGTTATGCGTTTGAATGCATGTCGTTCTTCGACCGCGGGCAGTGGCTGCTGATGTTCGCCAATGTGATGGCCAATAACCTGTTGTGTCTGGGATCGGCGCTGGCCGGTATGGCGCTGGCCCGCGCGCTGTGACATCCATGGCTCCGACGCTTGAAACCGAACGCTTGCGGTTGCGTCCCTACAGCGAAGAGGATATTGCCGAACTTGTGCCCTTGATCGGCGCGCGCGAAGTGGCCGCGACCACGCTGCGCATTCCTCATCCCTACAGCGACGAGGATGCGCGGGGCTTTCTGGTCATGGCGCAGGATCCCGACAAGATCTGGCTGGCCATCACCTTGCGCAGCGACGGGCGGCAGATCGGCGGCATCGGCTTGCGCGTCGAGGCTCATCACCATCACGCCGAACTCGGCTATTGGCTGGGAGTCCCTTATTGGGGAAAGGGTTACGCCACCGAGGCGGGGCGCGAAATGTTGCGCTACGGATTCCGCGATCTCGGCCTGCACCGCATCTTTGCCTCACATTTCAAACACAATCCGGCATCGGGAAACATTCTGCGCAAGCTGGGCATGCGCTACGAAGGCTGCCAGCGCGAACATCTGCGCAAGTGGGACCGATTCGTCGATTCCGAACTTTACGGATTGTTAGGGAAAGAATGGGAGGCAGGCGAGTAGAATGCCGGATGCCATGGCTGTCCAAGTGACGATTTACCTGACCGATGGCGACCAGTGGCATCACCGGCCGCTACACATGGAAATTCTCAACTACCTGCGCAAGGAGAGTGTTTACGCCGCTACCGCCGTGCACGCGGTCGCGGGATTTCTGGGAAGGCATCGCGTGGAGTCGAGCCACCTGGTCGACGCCGGCGGACGCCTGCCGGTGATTGTCACCTTCGTGGATACCGACGAACACGTGAGCCGCGTCCTGCCGACCTTGAAAGAGATGGCCGCCCACCGCCTGATAGTGCGCGAGAACGTGGTGCTCGAGCAGGGCAACCTGGAGTAGGTACCTAAACCGCGCTTCCACGACTTCTGCCTCAACGGGCAAGGACGCCTGTCTCCATCGTTTCGCTGATTCCGAACCACTTCCTCTTCCCTGCGCCAGATGGCGAGGCTCGTCACCCCTTGACCAAGCAGGCCCAGGCTGGCCTGAGGTGGTGCCGGTGGAATCGTCTTCTGCCGCAGGTCGACCGCGTTCGTTTCCGGAGTCTGGCCGGCAAGGATAGGTGTGTTGGCCGTGGTTTCGTAGGCGTATCCAGTCAAGATTGCGCGCACCAGGGTACGCGCGGCGACGCTCTTCACCCGCACCGGCAACGCAGCGCGATTATGCTGGGAGTCGCTGGGCAGTTTCAAGATGCAACCATTTGTACTCGGCGTTCGCGGTATTATGATCGGCGAAGCCGCTTATGGATTTCGACCAGCTCGAGACCTTTCTCGAAGTCGCGCGCTTGTCATCGTTCTCCCGCGCCGCGGAGAAACGCTTCCGCACCCAGCCCGCCATCTCTTCGCAGATTCGCGCGCTCGAAGAAGAAGTCGGCGCCCGGCTGCTCGACCGCTCCGGGGGGAAAGTCTCGCTCACCGCTTCGGGCAAGCTTTTTCTGAAATACGCGGAAGAGACGATTGAAGCCCGCAAGGCCGCGCTCACCGCCATCGCCGAAACCGAGCGCGTGCCGCGCGGCGAAATTATTGTCGGCGCCAATGAGGGCACCTGCCTGCATATCCTGCCCGAGGTCTTTGCCCACTTCAAGCGGCAGTATCCCGACGTCGCGGTCAACATCAAGCGCGCCGACTACGCCAAGATTCTCGAGTCGGTCATCGACAACTCGGTGGATTTTGGAGTGGTTTCCCTGCCCGTCACTGACAACCGGCTGACGGTTGTGCTCATTCATCGCGATGAACTCGTGATTATCGCGCCCCCCGACCATCCCCTGGCGCGGATGAAGTCGGCCACGGTGGCCGAAGCCTCCCGGTTCCCGCTCGTTGTCCCCAAGGCCGGACACACGCGCGACGCGCTGGAAAATCTCTTTCACGAGCGCAAACTGAAGCCGCGTTATGCCATGGAACTCGATTCCAGCGAATTGCTGAAGCGCTTTGTGGCCGCCGACGTGGGCGTAGGCTTCATCGCCCGCTCGCACGTCTCCGAGGATGTTCAGGCGCAGGTGCTGGCCGCGGTTTGCTTGTCGGACGCGCAGATCCGCCGCGACCTGGCGCTCGTCTTCCGCAAAGACAAAGCCCTGAGCCGCGCCGCCCTGGCCTTTATCGACACCACAGTAAAACTCAAAACCGTCGAACCGGTGGTCGCGGCAAAGCCCTAAGCGCTCGACTTCATGCCTTATACTGACACCCAGGGCGGGGCCTGGCATGCGTCGCAGATCCTCGATTGCCGTGTATCTCGGAGTGTTTCTGCTCCTCGGATCCTCCTTTGCCGGGCAATCCACCCCCGACAGCGGAACCAAATTCTCTGCTTCCACGGAACTGGTCCTGGTCCCCGCGGTTGTCACCGACAATTCCGGCAACCATGTTCCCAATCTCAACAAAGAAGATTTCGTTCTCAAGGAAGATGGGAAAACGCGCACGCTTTCCGTCTTTGAGGAGGTAACGACGGACAAATCGCGCCTCGAGCGCGCTACCGGGGAGAAGGGACAATTCAGCAATTTCGATCCCGGCGAGGGTCGTCACCGGCTGACCATCATCGTTCTGGACCTGATCAACACCCCGTTTAACGACCTGTCCAACGCGCGCAAAGCGCTGATTGACTTCCTGACCCGCGCCGCCGAATCTGGCGAGCCCATGTGCCTGCTGGCGCTCGATCGCGGAGGGGTTACGGTGATCCATGAATTTACCAGCGACCCCGGGATCCTCGCCGACGCTCTGCGCCGGCTTCCCTCCAATTCCGCTCCTCTCATTCATGAAAGCATCGTTGCTGCGGCTGCGCCCGCGGGAAGTGACCGCACAGCCGAAGCCCTGCGAAGATTGATTCGTTCCATGACCCAGAACGAGAAGCAAATGGAGTCGGCGGAACGCCGGGACACGGTCATCCTGACCATGGACGGGCTCAATCAAATCGCCGCCGCCCTGGGCGGTCTGCCCGGCCGCAAATCCCTGATATGGGCCAGCAGCGGATTCTCGTACTCGCTGAGTTCGCCGACCAAAATGATGTGCGAGCCCGCGTGCCCGGTGGACCAGCGCGCCTCCGTGCAGGGACTGTACGACCGCCTGTGGCGAACCATGAACAACGCCCAGATCGCCATTTATTCGGTCGACTTGCGATCGCTCACCGCCGGCAATTTCCAGGCCTCGAGCGGCACCGACCAGTTCACTCATCCCTACGAGGTGGGCGATCCCGACTTCGACAAGGCCGCTGAGGCCAACTGGGAGGTTCACGACACCGCCACCTCGCTCAAGTTGTTTGCCGAAAACACCGGAGGCAAAGCATTCACCAACACCAACGACCTGTCGGAAGCATTCCGCCAGGCGGTCGAGGACGACACGCACTACTATTTGCTCGGTTACTACGTCGACCGCAATCAGACCAAGCCGGGCTGGCACAAGCTGGCGGTCACTTCTAAGAAGAAGGGGCTGCACCCGCGCTACCGCAATGGATTCCTGCGTGCCGATCCGAACCACGAGGACACAGGCCCACAGCAGATCCGCCTCGCCCTGCTGTCTCCACTCGATTTCACCGGCATTCCCATGACCGTGACCTGGTCCGGCCGCGGCCCGGGCAAAGATCGTGGCCAGAGCAAGGTGCAGTTTGACCTGGTGATGCCCGCCAACTTCGCCTTCGTTGACGAGACCGATCAAAATCACATGAACGTCGAGATCGCGGTCGTAGCACGCAACGGAAAAGGTGAGGTTGCCGGCCAGGTGTCGCAAAAGGTCGACACCCACCTGAAACCGGAAGCCTGGTCGCAGATTCGGCAGAGCGGCATGACCTACCGCAACGCGCTTCAGCTCCTGCCGGGCGATTACATGGTGCGGTTTGTCGTGCGCGATGTCCTTTCCGACCGCCTCGGCAGCGTCGCCGTACCTCTCCAGTTGTCGCCTTAACCGACAACCGATACCGCCACCCTGGTTTACAATCCTTCGCCGTGACCTTCCGCCATCTTTTCCTGCTCCTGGTTTTGACATCACTCGCTCCGGCTCAAACCCGCAAGCTTTCCCCCAGAGATCTACCATCCTCGGCCTTCAAGCTGATCGCGGTGAAGGTTACCGGCAACCAGCGCTACACGCCCGAGGAGATCACCGAGGTTGCCGGACTCAAGCTGGGGCAGACGGTCAGCGATGCCGACTTCAAGGCCGCCAGCCAGCACCTGGGCGACAGCGGCGCCTTTACCGACGTCGCCTACAGCTTCCAGTACGAAACGGAGGGGACGCGGCTGACCTTACAGGTCACGGAAGCTGACAACCTGGTTTCCACGCGCTTTGACAACTTCGTCTGGTACTCGGACGAGGAACTGCTGGCCAAGCTGCGCGAGCGGGTGCCGCTGTTCCACGGCCAGCTCCCCATGGCGGGCAATCTTCCCGACAAGATCTCGGATGCTCTGCAGGCGCTCCTCGACGAGCGCGGAGTCGAGGGGCGCGTGGATTACCTGCGCTCTGCCGCGAAGGCAGATGGTCCCATCGACGCCTTTGTCTACATCGTGAAAGGTAGCGACATTCGCATTCGCAACGTGGGCTTCGCCGGCGCCGGCGCTACCGAACTGCCTCCTTTGCAGGCTGCCGCCAAGCCCATCGAGGGCGCCGACTACGCGCGCTCCATCCTGCGGGTACAGGAAGACAGGAATCTGTTGCCTGTTTATCTCGCGCGCGGGTATCTGAAAGCCAGCTTCGCGGACGCACAAGCCAAGGTAGTCACCGACAGTTCGAAACCCACGTTGGTCGACGTCACGATTCCTGTCACTCCCGGCGTGCAGTACAAGACAACTGACGTTCAGCTCTCGGGCGCGAATGCCTTCCCCGCCGCTCAGCTTCGGCCCATGATTCGCCTCGAGACGGGGCAGCCCGCCAATGCAGTCCAACTCCTGGACGATCTCGAGGCGATGAAGAAGCTGTACGGAACCAAGGGATACATGGCTGCATCATTCGACCCCGCTCCCGAAACGGATGACGCGCAAGCCGCGGTGAAGTATGTGATCAAGATTCGCGAAGGCGACGTCTACAAAATGGGGGAGCTGACCATTGAGGGCGTCGACAAGCAGACCACCGCCCGGCTCCAGGAAGCCTGGCAATTGCGCGGCGGCGACCCTTACGACTCGAGCTATCTGCGGCGCTTCATCACCGATACGGCTCGCGATATTCAGGACATGGGCGGCTGGAAGATCACCAGCCATGAAACCCTCGACGACAAGGACAAGGTGGTGGATGTCACCATCCACTACGATCCCAAGACGTGCTAGCGGGAGTTTTCCACAGGGTGGAAGACGATTTGCTATCGAGTTTCCCCAAAAAAAGCTGTAACTATCTTTCGCTTTCGCAATCTCTTAGAAAAGGTGGGTTATGCGCCCGCACAGCAGCAAAATCTACAGGATTTACGGTATTGCACTAAGGAGACTGTTCCATGAGATTCAGTACGCTGAGATTCGCTGTTCCGCTTTCCGCCTTGCTGTGGTTCGCAGGACTTACCGTTTCGCCGGCACTGGCAGCCGACAAGGTTCAGACGTTCAAAGGTGAGGTCAGTGATAGCATGTGCGGCAAGAAGCACATGATGGAAGGCGATGCCGCCGGCTGCACACGGGCCTGTGTCGGTAAGGGCTCAAGCTACGCGCTGGTAGTGGGCGACAAAGTTTATACCCTGGATACGAAAGACAAGGCTACACTCGATGAACTCGATAAGCTCGCCGGCAAGCAGGCCAACGTCAAGGGTACGGCCAACGGAGATGCGATCGCGGTGAGCTCGGTCACTCCGTAAAGCGAATTCTCCGGCGCAGCCCTCCCCCCTATCGCGCCGGGTTGAAGGCGGGAACCTTCCAAGCGGGTTCCCGCCCTTTTTGGTTTGCGCACCTGAATTTTCATATTCCCTTTACAATTCGCTGTGTTAGATTTGAGCCCGAATCCAACTAAAAGCCATCGGAGGAACACGAATTGGGCAAAGACATGGTCCCCAAGAGGATTTTCTTTACCAAGGGGGTCGGGAAACATCGAGAACGTCTTACATCCTTCGAATTGGCGCTGCGCGACGCCGGAATCGCCGCGCAAAATCTGGTCCGCGTTTCCTCCATCTTCCCGCCGCAGTGTAAGCTCATCGCCCGCTCCCAGGGATTGAAGTACCTTCACCCGGGCGAGGTGGTGTTCGCTGTGGTTGCGGAAAATTCCACCCATGAGCCGCATCGCCTGCTAGCCGCCAGCATCGGCGTGGCCATCCCTGCCGACCGCAACACCTACGGCTATTTGAGCGAGCATCACTCGTTCGGCGAAACCGAAGATACGGCCGGGGAATATGCCGAGGAACTGGCCGCTGAAATGCTCGCCACCACGCTGAACGTTGAGTTCGATCCAGATCGCTCCTGGGACGAGAAAAAAGAGATCTACCGCATCTCGAACAAGATCGTGCGCACCGCCAACGTCACCCAGTCCGCCGTGGGGGACAAGCGAGGTTTATGGACGACGGTGATCGCCGCGGCGATTTTCATCTTCGACTAAGCTGACTCACAAATAGTCTAGTGATGGACCACGGAAGACGGGCGTCCCCGCACGTCCCATTAGCACAAGGGCCTTCCGCAGAAACGCAGAACAGCTCGCTCTCCGCGGAGAGAACAAGGAATGTTGTTGGCCGGGAAGAAGCGGCGCGCGGCTTACTTCTGTTGCGCGTCGACGATGTCTCCGCTGTCGACCTGCCCGAGGGTGACGTCCTCGACTTCCCCGCCAAGAAGGCGCCGGAAATTCACGAAATAGGAGGGCAGGCCTTCGGCCTGCAGAATATCCGCATTGTCCATCAGCATGTAGTGCAGGTGGGGGATGAAGGCGTCACCGGCGAAGCCCAGTTCTCCGATCTTCTGTCCCGCGCTCACCTTGTCACCGATCTTGACGCCCACACTGCCCGTCTTCATGTGGCCGAAATAGCTGAATTCGCCGTTGCCATGATCCAGGACGACGTAGTTCCCGCCCATGATCTTGTAAATTTCGCTCTCGGGAATGTCGGCATAAGCCACTTCCTTGCCCTGGAAATCGTTCTCGGGAACGTCGTTCGCCACGCCGGCCACGGTTCCGCTGGCGTCTGCGTAGATGGGAGCACCGTAGCCGTACCAGTTTTCCTTTCGGTAGGGCGAACCCTTGTACATCTCACCCTGTTCGTTCACCGGACAGAAATCGTAGCCATAGCGAACCGGATTACCTTTGAGCTTGAGCCTTATTACGTCGGCGCTGGCGGGATCCTGCCGCCGATGGTGCGCGTAGAAATCGTGCCCATCGAAGATGATCGTGCGCTGGTGTAGGGGCAGCGACAGGATCGTCTTGTCCGCGTAATCCTCGGGGACCACGCTCACCTCGGCATAGTACTGATAGTCGAGCGGCGTCGCGGTCTGGTATCCCGGATCGTTGAAGAAAAACCTGTAAGTCATCTTCGCCGGCTTGATCTCCGGTCCGAATGTGTAGAAGGGATTGAAGATTCCGATGCGACCGCGGGCGGAGACGTCCCGCTCGATCATGCTCATGCCCGAGGGATGCCCGTTTTCATCGAGCTCGCGGCGCAGGATGAGCTTGCCGCTCTTGTCCCACACCGAGATATTGAGGCGATTCAGGTGCAGCGGCCTGGCGCCCGAGTTTTCCAGGATGAAGTCGAAATTCAAGAACTGGATTGGACCGCGATGTTCGATCAGCGGACGTTCCGGCCGCACCAGAATCCGCACCGGCGCGGTAACTCCGGATTCGGGAACTTGCGAGAAACAAAAACAGGAAGATAAAACACAAGCCAACAAACACCGCACGCGCATCATCTCCTCCTGGCAAAAGGATGCCGGTAGCTGGTGCGAAACGGGAGGAAGAGCAGCTCCCCGAACAGTTCGCCGGTAGAGACGCACGTTCGATCCCTTCCTGAGGATGAAATTGCAGAAATGGTTTACTTCTTCGCGCCGGCTTTTTCTTTCTTGTTCCTTGCGAGGACCGAGCGCATGGCCCCGGCCGATGCTGTGCCGTTGCCCTTACCCTTGTCTAACCGCTCCAGCACCGCGGCGACAATCAACGGCAACCCGACGGTCGCGTCCACGAAGACTTCGCCAAATCTTCCGCCTTCGGCGGAAGGCACGAACTTGCCCCACGACACCGCCTCGCTGTACGGACTCCCCGACAGTCCTCCCCAGTACACGGGCTCGGGACAGATGCGCACCCCGTAGTGATAGCGCTTCAGGGGCACATTCTCCCCCAGCCGGCGGTGCCGCAACTCGATGAACGGGCCGAACTGCTGCGACCAGTTGCGCGGCACGCCTCCACCGATGGTCAGGATTCCCAAGCGCTTCTGCCGCAGCAGGGTCGCGGCAAAGTGCTCGAGATCCTCGAAGGGATCGAAGCGCAGCTTGTGCCGTCCGGTCGATTCCCGCAGGCGATTGTTGAGCGCCACATCGAGCCCCAGCTCGGAATCGGTGAACGCCGGCACGAAGACCGGCACCCCCTTTTCATAAGCGGATTTCAAAATCCCGCGTTGTCCTTTCGCATGCTTGGACAGGTGCTGGCCGATCACGTGATTCAACTTGTAGGAGCACACGACGTCGTTGTGGTCCCAGCCCTCCAGGATCTCCGACATCACTTCTTCCACGTCGTCGAGGTTCTGCTCCGGCTCCAGCGTGTCGTAGACCCGGTTGTAGCCCTGTTCGTAAAGCTCCTCGTCGGGGACACTGGGGTCATAGCGGAAGTGAGCGCGCCCGGTAGCTTCGACCAGCCCGTGCGCCATCAGCGCTCCGGTGGAGACGATCGCGTTCACGATGCCTCGATCAATCAATTCGGCGATGATCAGCCCCTGCTTGGCGACGGTCATCGCCCCGGCCAGCGTCATCACCTTGAAACACTCTTCATCGCGCGCCATGGCCTCCAGCACGTCGGCGGCTTCCCCCACCTGGCGTCCGGTGAAGGCAGTCTTGCCCATCGCCCGCACCAGGTCGTCCACGGAATGCACGCTATTCAGGTCCAGGGGTTCCAGCGGAATGAGCCGGTCCTCAATCGGATTATGCAGTTTGCGCTCGATGCCCGCGCCGTCGTGATTGCCGCGTTTCACAACCCACCTCCAGAACATTGCCCCATGCGGACGAAGCACTACTTTACTAGAAGCATGGCGTTCCCGTCAGCCACGCCGGGATTTCCTCTGGTATCCTAGTTCGCGAATTCCTTCCAGGAGAACGCAATTTGCTGGCGAAGAAATTCACCGTCGCTCTGGTGCAGATGTCGGCCACCCCGGACCCGGAAAAAAATCTGCAGCGCGCCATCGACAAGATCCACCACGCGCAGGCGCGTGGTGCCCATGTCGTCTGCCTGCCCGAGCTTTTTCAGACCCAATATTTCTGTCAGCGCGAGGACGCGAGCCTGTTCGATCTCGCCGAAACCATTCCCGGCCGCACGACTACGAGTCTGGCCACCCTGGCGCGCCAGCTGCGGATCGTCATCATCGCGTCGCTTTTTGAAAAGCGCGCCCCCGGCGTCTATCACAACACCGCGGCTGTTTTCGATAACGATGGATCGCTGCGCGGGATCTACCGCAAAATGCACATCCCCGACGATCCGCTCTACTATGAAAAATATTATTTCACTCCCGGCGATCTGGGATTTCGCGCGCTCGATACCAGCGTCGGCAAACTGGGCACTCTGGTCTGCTGGGACCAGTGGTATCCCGAAGGCGCGCGCCTGACCGCGCTGCAGGGGCCACCGATTCTGTTTTACCCCACGGCCATCGGATGGCATCCCGCAGAAAAAGAACAGTGGGGCGCAGCGCAGCACGATGCCTGGCAGACCATCCAGCGCGCTCATGCTATCGCCAACGGAGTCTACGTGGCCGTGGTCAATCGCGTCGGCCACGAAACTGGAGACATTCGTGGCAACGCTGCTCCCGGCGAGGGTCTCGATTTCTGGGGAGGTTCGTTCCTCTCGGATCCCTTCGGGCGGGTCATCGCCGAAGCGGCGCACGACAAAGAAGACCTGCTGATCGGCGAAGTCGACCTCAAACTGCTGGAGGAAGTCCGCCGCAACTGGCCCTTCCTGCGCGACCGCCGCATCGACAGCTACAGCCAGATCACCAGCCGCCTGCTCGATTGACGCCTCTCCGATGACGCCTTCGGCGAAAACCGGCGCCTTCCGCTTCCCCGCCGAGTGGGAGCCTCATGCTGCCACTTGGCTCGCTTGGCCCCATTTCCGCGAGGACTGGCCGGGAAAGTTCGAGCCCATCCCCTGGGTCTACGCGGAAATCATCCGCCACCTCGCGCCCCACGAGCGCGTCGAGCTGATCGTTAACGACGAAGCTGCCGAAAAGCGCGCCCGCAAAACACTGGACCGCGCGAATGCGCTCCGCGATAACGTCCGCTTCCACCGCTGGCCCACCAACCGCGTGTGGACCCGCGACTCCGGCTGCACCTTCGTGGAAAAAATGGACGGGCGCCCTCGCCCGGCAACCACAGGTGCGGGTAGCGGCGCATCCGCCCGGCCAGCCGCCGAGCGGCGCAAGGCCGCCCTCCATTGGCGCTTCAACGCCTGGGCCAAATATCCCAATTACGAACACGATGCGAAAATCGGCGCGCTCATGGCCAAGGCTGCCGACGCCGCCGTAACGCATCCCATCTTCGGCAATCACCGCGTGATCCTCGAAGGCGGCTCGATCGACTCCAACGGGCTCGGCACGCTGCTGACGACCGAAGAGTGCCTGCTCAGCAAAACCCAGCAGCGCAATCCCAAGATGCGACGCCAGGACTACAACAAAGTCTTCGCCCAATATCTGGGAATCCGCAACGTGATCTGGCTGGGCGCAGGTGTCACGGGCGATGACACCCACGGGCACGTCGACGACATCACCCGCTTCGTCTCCCCCGACACGGTGGTCACCGTGGTCGAATCCGACCTGCAAGACCCCAACTACGAACCCTTGCGCGATAACATCCGGCGCCTGCGCGCCTCGACCGACCAGGATGGCGGGGCGCTCTCGATCGTCGAACTCCCCATGCCTGCCCCGGTGATTTTTGAAGGACGCCGCCTGCCCGCCAGCTACGGCAACTTCTACATCGCCAATGGCGTCGTGCTTGTGCCCGTCTTCAACGATCCCAACGACCGCGTCGCGCTCGACATCCTTTCAGACCTCTTCCCCGACCGAGATGTCATCGGAATCTACTCGGGAGATTTAATCTGGGGCTTTGGTGCCATGCATTGCATGACCCAGCAGGAACCGGCTGTCAGTCTTCAGTCGTCAGTCGTCAGCTAGAACCGCTGCGCGTCCCGTCCCGGCATCGCCGCCGGCGGTGGCCTGTGAAACCAGCGGCTTACTTTCTCAAAACCACTTTCCCTCTTCCCATCACAAACAAACACTCCGGAGTATCAGGCTGCACCGAATCTCCTCCCTGCGGGTTGAGGTCACTCCATGCCTTGCCGAAAGCTTCGCCGGCGGACGTCTTCTCCAGCAGATTCCCCAGGAAGAGGGTGAAGTACGGACCCAGCCGGCGCACCGTGAGCACCAGGTTCAGCTTCTTCCCGCGCCCGTCAAAACCCTTACGGTAGTTTTCTGTCCGGTTGTCGCTCGCGATCCACAATACTTTGACATCCGCGTCCGAACATGCCTCCATCAGCTGCGCGCCGCTCAACGTCTTCCCGCCGTTGTCACCAATCGTGCCTTCCGGAGAAACATCTGCCAGCACGTGCACCACGTCGTACTTCTGGGCGATGGCCTGGATCAGCTCCCCAATACCTGAAAACACCATTGCCGTTGTCGCCGGATACAGCCGCTTGTACTGCTGGCTGTCGGAATTGATCTGCGCACTGAAGCGGGCGTCGAGAGTGCACACCAGCACTTTGCTCCCCACCACTTCTTCTTTGCGGAAGGAATCGAACAGACCCATGCTCCATCTCTCTTAGGAAGGGATTCGGTAGACGAATATCTATTTCCGGTATTGCGTCGGCTGCGGACCTTTTTCCAGGGTCTCGCGGTCCCAGATGGCCCCCTCGCGGGTGTAGTTCGCGAGCTCGAAATCCTGGGTCAGTTCCAGAGCGTCAGTCGGACAGGCATCTTCACACAACCCGCAGAACATGCACCGGCTCAGGTCGTAAGTGAAGGTGGTAAGCTCCTTGCGGCGCGTCTTCTCGTTGCGTTCGCTGGTCACCACGATCAGATGCTCAGGACAGGCCAGCGCGCACAAGTCGCAGGCGATGCACATGGTCTCGTTGGTATCGGGATTCACGTTCAGCCGCGGCGCTCCCCGGTAACGCTCCGCGACCTGCGGCCGCTGCAAGGGATACTGCTCGGTGTAGATTTCCTTGGGATGTTGGTACCCAAACGTGATCTTCAGGCCCTGAAGAAGGTCAACAAACAAGACTTTGCGCAGCAGGCTCGGCATTCCCATATCGCCGTAAGCATATCATTAGGCAGCAACTTCCGTCAGCCCGGAATCCAAACCCTCGTGGCAGGGAACTTTCGCGCGGGCTTTGCCGTAACCAGGAGATAGGAGTTGCTGATGAAGGGGTACTTGGCACAACTTCCGCCGCTGGCCTGGGTTGGTCTGACGCTCCCGCTGCTTTACGCTGCTCACCTGCTGCTGACCATGCTCGTCCACATCGTGCCGCCCTCGGTCTCGAATTTCCTGGGAATGTTGTAAGAGCCCCAACTGGCGGTGCAACATCCTGTAGAGACGGCGTCTCTGTTGTACTCACCCATCCATTGGTTTGCTAAAAAAGACGCAGCGAAGGTGCGTCTCTACAGTCTGGATCAGAGCGCTGTTACCGCACCTCTACGGTTCCCGCGGCGCCTTCGCGTCTTCCCTTACCTGCTGCATGTGGGCCTGCATCGTCTCCCGCGCCCGCGCCGCATCGTGCTGCTCCACCGCTTCCAGAATCCGCTTGTGATGATACTGTCCGCGCTCCGGGCCTCCGCCCACGAAATACGTCCGCAAGCGCTGCTCGCGCAGCAATCCGACGATCGAATCAATGAGCGACAGAATGATGGGATTTCCCGCCGCCTCGGCCAGCGCCAGGTGGAAGTCAAGATCACCCTCGATGAACGCATCGGCATCGTCGCGCGAGCGGTCCATCACCTCCACCGCTTCCCGCAGCGCCGCAAGGTCGGACGCCTGCGCCCGCAACGCGGCGATCGCCGCAATCCCGGGCTCCAGAATCTCGCGTAATTCCGCCAGGTGCCTCGCCCCCTCCTGCTGCCCGATCCTGGTCATCAGATCGAGGGACTGCCGGATCGCCTGCGACGTCCCGTTGGTTACGAACGTCCCGCGTCCCGAATAGGCTTCGACCAGCCCCTTTTCATTCAGCACGCGCACCGCCTCGCGCACTGCCGTGCGGCTCACCCCAAACTGCTGAGCCAATTCGCGCTCCGCCGGCAACTGGTCCCCGGGCCTCAAAACACCTCGAGTAATGGAATCTTCAATCTGCTGGACAATATGTTCGTAAAGTCGTGAGGTTTGAACCGCTTTGTACAAGGAACAGTCTCCCGGTGGCAGGGTAAAGGAAACGCCTGACTGGTAACTATATCAAAGGCGGCGGTAAGCGGTAGAGTCACCCGACCACTGTGGGGAAATCCGGAAAGCCTCCGGGGTTCCCACCCTAAAGTCCCGACTTCTGGGACGTTAGGGTGGAGTTGTCCTGCATCGGGGCCTCTTAACTCGGCGACAGCACCACCAGGTGGAACGTCCCGGGCACCATCTTGGGCCGCGGGTGCGGATTGTCGGCCGTAGGCGCCGGGCGTTCCCCAAACTGCGCCGCCGGTAGATAAATCTTCTTCGTCTTGGGATCAAGCGCCATGGTGCGCGCACTCTTTTCCGTGGTCACGGTTTGTGCCACGGAATACTTGTCGGCGCTCTCCTGTTTCACAACCGTCAGCGTGCCGGAGCCGTTGGAGGAAAACGCGAGCTTCGTGTCGGCATCGTAATAGGCTGCGTCCGGCCCGTCGCCGATCGGCACCGTGGCCACCACTTTGCCCGACGCCGTGTCCACCACCGCCATTTTCTGGTTGTCGCAGACCGCAAACAGCCGCTGGTTGGCCACGTCGATCGCCAGCCCGGAAGGTTCCTCGCAGGGAGCAATCGACCAGCGCGCCACCACCTTCAGCCCCTGGGGGTCAATCTTCACAATCTCGCTCTTGTCCTCGATGTTGGCGAAGACATTGCCCTTCGCGTCGGTGACGGGGAACTCCGGCTTGCCGCCCAGCGCAATCGTGCCCGCCACCTTGCCGCTGGCGGCATCGATGGCTGTCGCATCGCTGCTTCTTCCGTTGAAAGCGAACACCCGTTTGCTCGCGGGATCGTAGAGAATCCCATCGGGATTGGTGCCCGCCTTGACCTTGTCGATCACCGCGTGCGTCTTCAGGTCGAAGATCACCACGTTGTCAGAGCCGCCGTCGCTGATAAAGCCGCGGTTGAACTCCGGCGCCAGCGCGATCCCGTGAATGCGCTGCATGCCGTCAATTTTGCCCACGACCTTTTCCGAATCAAGATCGAGCAACTCGACCTGCGTTCCGTGCGATACGTAGAGCAGGCGGTTGGCTCCATCGGCCAGCAGATAGTCCCATCCCCAGTCGCCGGGGATGGGAATCGTGCCGGTGACCTTGTACTGCTGCGCATGAAGCGCTGCCGTAAGGAACAGAAGAAACAGACTGAGAGCGGAAAAAATGCGCCTCATCGAACGGCCTCCGGGAAACAGAGAATTTGGGCTCCCTGATTCTATACACTCAACCTGAAGGCAAACTTAATATCCGCCGCATGCCGCCTGACCCTCACATCAGCTGTTCCAGGGTCAGAAACATTTCGTAGGTTGATCCCGTCGGATCCCCATAGTGGACGGGACCGCATAAGTGATTGGCGTTCCCGCTTTTGCCCAAAAGGTCACAGGCGTTCGTTCGTGCGAAAAACGATCTGTAGGCGCCGGAATAACGGTTTACACATTTTTGGAATCACATGTGGGCGAGTAGTCCATCCACTGAGAGAAGACAGTTGTGCCGGAGTTCATGCCGAGTGTCGAAGGAAGGTTGTGTTCACCATTATTGATAATACCCGACGGCGCAGGCCAGCTCTCCGACCCGGGTTACGAGGGCTACCTTCGGTACGAGCTGCTGTTCCGAACCCGGCTTTGGGAACATGTAGCTGACATCGGTTATCTCACCCTCGGACTTCTGCGCCGCGGTGTAGAGCTCCAGACCAAACGGTTTGCCGGTGGCGTCCTTCAGATCCATTGCTTTCTGGCCGATTAATTGAGGTTGATTGACATCGGCAACGAACCTGCCATCACCGACATTGAAACAGTATGGATATAGGTCCTCGTCCAGAAATCCGCCTTCTCCCGTATTGAACATGGCCAGCGCTTTGCTCTTGTCCGCCTGCACTGCCGCAACCGCCCTCGCGAGCATCGCCATTGCCTGCTCCGGGGTCGCGGTCTGGCGCGGTTTCATGACGTCTTCATAAACACGCGCTATTGCATCCGGCCCGGTGCTGACCTCGCCACGAAACGGATTGTCGAGCTCGGCGATGAGGAAAATAACCAAACCAAGAATGCACGCAAGTGCAGCGCCCAGGATCATGTGAACATGGACTTCCATGTCCTGCATCCAGATCAGAACGATGTTTATCGCCGCGCCAATAGCGACCACCCACCATAGGACGGTTGGCAGCCCGGTGGTGACATTGGAAAGCCGCGCTTGGCTGAGCTCATTTCTGTGAACGCTCTGCCGTAGAGCATCCTCATAGATGATCTCTTCTCTTTCGTTGCTCGGCTCGAAGTCCAACAACGTTCTTATGAGCAAGCCGGAGCGCACGGCTTCGCCCTTCGGCACGATGCCCTTGCGCTGCTGCGCCCAGCCTTCCTCGATCGTGTAGCGGGTATATTCGCGCAGGCGCTGCTGTAACTGACCGCGGCTCGGCTGCGGCAGACTGCTGATTTCGCGATAGAGCGCGGCCAGGCTGGAGGCCTCATTGTCGACAATGTCGCTGACCGTCGCATAATTCTGGTAGGTCGCGACCGCGAGGAGGCCGAAGAGCACGAAGTAGCTCGACAGCGCAACGCTAACCATTTCATTCGCGCGCTCTTGCTGATGAAGCCAGGAATGAACCGTCGCGCGCGTCAGAAAAATGCCGATCCAGGTGAACCCGACGAACGTGCCGCAGAAAAGCAAACCGATAACCCAACTCGGATAATCATAGATCCAATACATCATGCTGCACCCCAGGCCCGGCCGCGGCGCTCAAGTACGCTCCCGATTGGACGGCTCGCGAAAGGTGCCCGCGCGGCCCTGGCGGCTAATTAGTAACGGTGGACACTACCACTGCACGCTGCTCTGCGCCGCGCTCTCCGCCCCTTGTTCGCGATTGCGTTTAATTTGTAGGTCACTACTACCCCCAAGCCAACAAGAGGCGTGCGCGTGCGGGGCGTCCTGCTTTCGGTCGCCTATGACACGATGCTTCGCCGCTCGAGTTCGTTGACGTGTTCCATTATTTATTCCATGCCTCCAAATTGGGGCCTCGAGACTGGAAATCGGCGCGGATGGGTTCAAATCGAAAAAACCGTGAATGGCAGTTAAGTTCTGGAACAACGATAAATTACGCGGGGATCCAGGAGTCCTCAACCGGACAGTAGTGATCCGAAATACGCTGCAGCTGAGCGGTGCAGTCGCGGTGTCTGTGGTTCTCTCCTTCGGCCTAAGCGGCCTCGGCGTATGCTTCAAGTTGGCGCAAAAGTCTTTAACTCGCGTTTCGGGTTGCTATCGACAGTATCCCTCCCTTGAAAAAATCTTGGGAACTGACAAAGTTGACAGCAGGCCCAGCGAAGATGGCGTGGAGAGCGGGTTTGATAGCGAGTAGCGCCCGCTCAGCAAAGTCCAACAGACCATAGCCCACCACTCGCCCGGCTTCGGGAGCCTGCCAGACCGGCACAGAGAATTTCTGCGGCGCGACCACTCGTGTTGGGGCTCTTCGCGTGTCTGCCACCTGCCAAATGTTGCAAATCGTGGAATTCCGCTCCAAGTCTCAGTCGGCAGGCGCGGGTGTGCCGTCTGACCACCTGGATACCGAGATTGAGAACTCGGTGATGGGCTGCGGGGAGTATTGATGCACGTCCACTGGGACGCCGGGGAACTCCGCGCCCCAGTTCATATGATCTTTCTGGGGAAACCAGAACATCAGATGGGAATTGGCATTCCCGAATTTCGGTCCAAAGTTCTGCTGCCTGGACATCATGTAACACATGGAACCGGCTTCCGGGAGCGGGAACTCGTTCTTGTCGAAAGCCACCTTGGTGCGGTCAAGGAGTTGAGACTTCGTAAGTCCGGCCAAGGCCCACTCCGCTTCCTTGATGGTAAGCGGCAACACGGAGCGCGCCGCTGGAGGATTGAGGCAGAATGGCAACCTCACTGCGGGATTCCAGAACTCCGGATTATCGAAGGGCAGCATCCACGAGCGGTCGACAACACAGACGAAGCCATTCGTACCCTTAACCGCCGTTTCGTATCCATGCCGGCCGAAGACCAAGACTTCCGCGTCGCGAGAGATAGATTCAGGAGCCGCACTGCGGGCAAGGGCGATCTCCTCATCTCGGTCGGCAATCAGGTACTGGTCGACGCGGGCCATGCTCGGATACGGAGTTTTCGCCTCCTGCCCTCGCGCTTGCCACGCCGCACTCAGCACCAGAATCAGCGCCCAGTTTTGAAGTCCAGTCGTACGTGCCATCTCTCTCTTCATCGCTTCCTCTGGATGTCGGTCTTCCGAAAATAGACGTGAAAACCTGGTAGCTGGTTAGCGAAGGTCTAAACCTATGTTGATATCAATCCGGCTGTGCGGTATCCACGGTTGCGCAGGTCTGGGCGTAGGTTCAACGATCGTGCGCGGCGATTCTCCGTTTTTTTGCCGGAACGTGCACTTCCTTAATGCGAGGCGAATCAGTGCGTTAAGCGCAGCCAGCCCTGACCGCGCGGCGCGACGAATGAGCGAGCGTTGTCACTGGGGGGCGCCGACTCCGCTGTAGCCATCAAGATGCTCGCGGCGGTAATTTGTACCGGTTGTGCACGGCGGCCGTTGGTGTGGTGGTCGAAGCCGGTGCTCGTGTGGTGGCGCGGTGTTCGCGTCCCTTCCTCAGCGCGCGAATTGTTGCGACCTGTTCTCTATCGAAGCTCGAGCGCGCTTGCGACGCCGCAAGTGGCGGATCAACATCCAAACGCCCGCACCTAGGAGCGCGGCCGCGAGAAGACCTTCAAGGATGAGGATACGGATGGAATTCTCCATGATGAGGTTGCCGCGCACGGTGTAGAGGCCATTAAAACCGCCGATCGCTGCCGGCAGCGCCAGCAGATCATTCTTTGTCAATTGAAGGCTGCGTTCCTGCGGATGATATTGGGACCCCCAGGAGTACAGCTCCCCGGCAGAATTCATCTCGATGTGGCCGCCGAGGACGAAGCTGACGGGGCGATCCTTGACAAAAGCCGCGACCCGTTCGGCGCTGGCGCGAGCGGCGCCGGCATCGTCTATAAGGAGGCGCCCCGAGAGCAGAAAGTCGCCGGAAAAGAGTAATCCTGTATTGCGGTCGTAAAAACAGATTGCAGTTTCGTTGTGCCCCGGTGTGGGGATCACGTCCACGATCCGGTCGCCCAGATCAATCTGGGTGATACCGTCGGGCCAGTTCGCGAGCTTGTAGTATCGCCGAACGCTGTCGACATCGTATCCAACCACCTCAACATTGGCCAAGCGCGCAAACTGCCCGTCGCCTGCGCGGTGGTCGAGATGTCGATGAGTGTGGACTACAAGGAGTGGCAGTTTTGCTGGACCATCTCCAGGAAGCAAGTTGAGCACCGTTTTCGCAAGCGGCATGTGATTGGGGTCGGCAACATCGCCGGTGTCG
>DATFTE010000170.1:0-5036 GCA_035262225.1 Terriglobales bacterium | reverse complement strand
GTGCTGGGTTTTCTGGCGGCCATCACCGAGTATTTAAGCCCGGAGGAGATAAAGGAACTGCGGAGGCGATTATGAATCAGGTCGCACCGCTTCTGACCGCACGCGAGGTCGCGCGCCAGCTGGGTGTAAGTGTGACCTGGGTGTTGCAACATGCCAGCGGCTTCCGCAAACCGCAGGTGCCTTCAATCAAGCTGGGCGGCGCCGTACGCTTCCGCCAGGAAGACATCACGGTCTTCATCGAACATTGCCGCCGCTGCATGGCGAATGGTATCCCCATCGTCTGATACGCTATATCGTCTTCTGCGATATAGTAGAAGCATGCCTGACATTAGAGAGCGGATACGGAAATGTACCCGCTGCCAGCACCAATGGGTGATCCGCGACAGGGAACCCAAGGTATGCCCTGCCTGCAATAGCCCTTACTGGAACAAGAAACGAATCAAGCCTGCCACAGTGCAGGCGATCGCAAAGAAGCACTAGGAGACAGGGATGAGTAGCGACGATCTGAATCTTGCCGCCTACACTGGCTCCCATCGCACGCGCCAGCGTGGCCTGGAGAACGGCCACGTTAAAAAGACTGGCGGTTCTCCCAATATGTGGCGCGGCTTTTACCATGTCTACGTTCCCGGTTCCAACGGGACTGACGTTCGCCAGACCCGGAAGAAGATCCTGGGGCCGGTCGCGGAGATGACGAAGGGGGAGGCTGAGGAGGCGCTGCGTGTTTTTATCCGGCGCCTTCACTCTCTTCCGGCAGCCGAGACGGGGGAGTCGACTATCGCGACTCTGTGCGACGACTTCCTGCTGCTTCGCGAAGGCGACTGGGAGAAAGACAGTACGCTCGGCACCAACACTTCCGTACTGCGGTTGATTAAGGCCGGACTGGGGGACCGGCCGGTCGACTCAGTAAAGCCTCTCGACCTGAAGACTTTCATGAACAGCCTGGCAAAGCGCACCTGGAAGACTCCGACCGGGAAGATCAGGAAGGGAATCTCTGACAGTTATGTGAAGAAGGTTCGCACCAATTTGCGGGCGATCTTCGATCTGGCGATCGAGAAGGAGCTAATCACCAAGAACCCGACTCGTTCGCAAACCGTTCGTATCACCATCCCCAAGGAGGTGCGCACGCCCGACAAGACCGTCTTGCCGCCCCAGGAGTTGCCGCTGATCCTGGCGGAGCTTAGCCCGCGGGATCAACTCGTCGTCTGGCTGGCGGTCTTCTCCATGCGTCCGAACGAGGTGTTTGCGGTCAAAGGGCGGAACGTGGGGCCAGACTGGATTCATGTCGAGGAGGCCTTGACGCGGCGCCGCAACCTGAAGGAGACCAAAAACAAGAGGCGCAAGTTCGTCGTCCTTCCGGCGGAGTTGAAGCGGATCACGCACGAGTGGCTGCGCGAAAACCGGATCGGCCCGAACGATTTTCTGTTCACCACCAAGGCCGGTATGCCGGTGAGTCGGGCCAATTTCCTGAACCGGCGGTTGCGCCCAGCCGCCAAGCGTGCCGGGATTACCACACTGGCCGTGGACTTCCAGATGCTTCGCCGCTCGTTCGCCACCCTGGCCAATGCGATCGGTTTCGACATCAAGTCGATCCAGGAGCAGATGGGCCACGCGAGGCCGGACATGTCGATGATCGAGTACGCTCAGCCGGTAGACGACGAGCGCCGTCGGCAGGTCCAGCGGATGGAAAACATGCTTTTGGGGAAGGAGCCGATCCCGGTCGACTTGACGGCCAAGCTGGGCTCCAGGCTGGTGAATTGATGTCTCTCCTGGGTCATCTAGGCAAGGGCACCACTAGGGCACCACTTAGCGCGAAATGGGCACTTTTTCGCGCTTCTAACACTTTAATTTTCACTATTAATCAACAAGTTACGCCTGGCAGTTTTGCCTCCGGAGCAAAAGGCCGTTGGTTCAAATCCAACCGGGCGTACCACTTACAAGCCTATAGGGCACCCCAAGGGCACCACATAAGGAAAAAGCGATGCTGAAAACCCGCACTACCCCTGGGAAGTTCACACTCCCTGGTGGGGAATTGTAGGGAAGAGCACCGGGAAGTTCGCCACTCCCCGGGAAGTTCGCTGCTATTCCCTCCGCCAGTCATGCAGGAACAGCGGCGTAAGCGGCCCCACGTAGGAGCCCACTACGTTGAACTCCATCCACTCCTCGGCCGCTTCCTCGTCCATGCCCTGGCCCATCAGGATCTCCAGGCACCGCGCATAGTCGTAGCACACCACCGGCTCTCTGCAGGCACCTTCGACCAGCCCGATGACGGCATCATCAAAGCCATCGGCCAGGAGAAGCTCGGGATAGTTGGCCTGCAATTCATCGATGATTTCGGCGGCAGTCACGGTTAAGTTTCGATGGCAGTCACGGTAGAATGGAATCGAGAACCTGAACCATCTCTTTTGAGTTCCAGTTTGCATTACGGCAGCGCCGGTCCCCTGACCGGCGTTTCCGTTTTAGAGGCCGATCCTGCGACGGGCCTCGCGGAACAGCCGGACGACTCTCTTACCTTTTGGGCTGCGCCTGCTCGGGCGGTTTGGTGCTGGGCGGCGGCGTTTCCGGTTTCTCCGGCGGCACAAGCACCCAACCCATCCCTCTCCACCATTGGACTGTCCAGCCGGTATCTCCGATGGGGATCGCCGGAGGTCCTTGATCCGGTTTCTCGGGCGGAGGCGGTTGCGGGAAGATCGGGGTTGGCGGATAAACCGGCCCGCCACCGACATGCGGAGGTAAGTTGCCAGGAACATATGGGGGCATTGGCACGCCACCGGCCCAGCTTGGAGGCCCGCCGACCCAACCCGGGGGCACCGGCCCTGGCGTCGGATAGCCGCCAGGATAGATGGGTTGCCCCGATGCGTAAGGCGGTAACGGCACGCCGCCAGCCCATGAGGGAGGCCCGCCTGGCGGAACGGGACCGGGAGTCGGATAACCCGGTGAGATCGGCCCCGTTGACGGATATCCTCCACCGTAGATGGGTCCGGTGCTGGCGTGCGGTGGAAGATTGCCCGGCACGTACGGAGGCAGTGGATGTCCGTGTCCGTAGCCGGGGTCGACCGGGCCTGGCGGAGGAAGTGGATATCCGATCTGCGGTGGAGCGCCGCCCCAGATGCCGGGAGGCGGCGCAGACGGGTAGATCGGCCCGCCGCCGATCGCGGGTCCACCAGGTAGCGGTCCTCCTCCGACATGCCCGCCGCCGATGGGGATAAACAATCCGAGAGTAGCCATTCGTTTGTCCTCGTAGTTGGTGATGCGTTTCGGTCTTGCGCCGCGAAAGGCGCGGTGTACAATCGAAGCGATCTCAACCTCAACTTGTGTGCCGGACGGTTCCGAGGCCGTCCGGTTTTTTTATGTTGTGAGTCACAAATCGATGACTGATGCCTTCTAGCTTTCGTCGTGGGCGAGCGAGGCATTAGCCCAGATGATGGCTTCCTCCAGCTTGGTGAGAGCGGTCAATCGTTCATGCCCTTCGGGGCAGGCCTCGATGAACAGCTGCGCCAGGGCGTTGGCGTTGGCCCGCATGCGCTCGTAGAGCACGGCCCGCTCGCCCTGCGGGACCTTGCGGGTGAAGGCGTTCTCGATCCGCTCCAGGCGCAGCTTGTCGTCGGCCGAGAGTCCCATTCAGGTCCTCGCGTAGGTGAGCAGCAGGCTGAACTTGCCGACGGTGGGCGCGGTAGTGACGTTGGAGAAATTGAGCCAGAACTTGGTCGGCGTGGGGGCCACCGGCAGGATCTGCACCGGGGCCAGGTTGCCGATGGTCAAGGCTGTCGAGGCGAGCAGGTCGACGCCGCCGATGGTGGTGCCGATGGTCAGGTTCACGGCATTGTCGAGGGCCGTGGTCATGATGCGGCGCACGTCGAGCAGCAGGCAGTTGGAGGGCGGAGCGACCGGCAGGTTGACCTGGATCGACGCCGGGATCGCCCCCTTGGTCACATCGAAGTCGAAGCGCTTGCACAGCAGCGCGTAGCCCTGATATCCCAGGCCGACGTTGCCGCTCGCGACCGGCCCGGTGAAGTGCGTAGACTGCACGGTGACGGTCGAGGGTGAGACATTGGCGGTAGGTGCCGCCAGCGCCTCGACTGCCGGTGGCTCTTTCGGCTCCGCCTGCGGATCGCCCGGCAGCCGGTCGCCTACGCCCGGCCTCTCCTCCGGTTTCGGCTCGGCGGCTTCCACCGGCTCGGCCGGGGGCTCGTCGCCGCCTCCGGCATGAGTACGCCGCGGCGGTGTCTCGACCACCACAGTGGTCTCGTGCTTTTTAATCGTGGCCATCGCTCTCCTCCACTTAGCGGCGATTATATCGCTCGGACGTGTTAGAGTGTGATACAAAAATGGCCCACGAGATCAATCCGGGTGGCCAGAAAGTGGAGGCCGAGGTGGTCTCGGTCAATACGCAGGTGCTGCCTCAGCTGTGGCCGGACCTCGTGCGCGGCATCTTCCACCGCAACGGCGGCGCAGCGGTCGAGTTGCCCATCCTCTACGGGCGCCTGCTGCTGGGCGAGGACGTGCTGTGGCTGGCGCTTTACAACCGCTCGTGCCATCCGTCGCCCTACGCGGGCGTGCTCATCACCTCGATCACCGAGAAGCCGCCCATGCGGGGCAAGTCGCTCCCGCCGCCGGGCCGGTCGCTCACCGTGCATATCGCCACCGGCAGTTCGATTGAAAGCTGGATTGATTCCGCGATCGAGCGCATCTCGTCCTACGGCCACGCCAACGGGTGCAGGCAGATCTACGTGCTGGCGCGCAAGGGATGGCGCCCTTACGCGCTGCGCTTCTACGGCCAGTTCGACGTGATGGGCTATTCGCGCGACCGCTCGACGGCCAAGGGGCGCAACCGGTTCCAGAACCGGCCGGGCCTCTTCCGCAAGGTCGAGCTACTGCTGGAGCGGAAGGGGTCGTCGTCGGCCGACTACGGCTCGGCCCGCACCGCCTACATCCTCCCGAAAGGAGAATCCGATGCCGCTGGTAGATGACGACCTCCTGGCGCGCCTGCGCGCCGCACTGCGCGATCCCATGCAGCGCGACATCGTGCTGCGCACGCT
>DATFTE010000169.1:0-26847 GCA_035262225.1 Terriglobales bacterium | reverse complement strand
CTCGCGCTCGATCTGGTATTCGGTCATGTAGCCGTAGCCGCCGTGAATCTGGATCGCGTCGAGCGCGGTCTGCACATAGGCGTCGGCGATGTAAAGCTTGGCGATCGACGCCTCGCGCAGCGGATGTTTGCCCTGGCTCTTGAGCCAGGCGGCGCGGTAGAGCAGCAGGCGCGAGGCGTCGAGCCGCATATCCATCTGCGCGATCTTGTTGGCGATGGGAGGAAACGATCCGATGGCCTGGCCGAACTGGCGGCGCTCCTGCGCATATTTCGTGCTGGTTTCAAGCAGTCGCTGCATGGCACCGAGTTTCGCGGACATGATGCAGATGCGCTCCCACTCCATGGAGGCGGTGAAGATGGCGGAGCCCCCGCCTTCTTTGCCCAGCAGGTGAGAAACCGGGACTTCCACGTCGACCAGAGCCAATTCGGCCATAGGCGAGGTGCGCAGGCCCATCTTGTGCAGCTTCTTGCTGATCGAGAATCCGGGCGTGCCCTTGTCCACGATGAACGCGGTGACCCCGGCCTTGCCCCGGGAGGGATCGAGGTTGGCAAACACGATGACCATGTCGGCCATGGGGGCGTTGGTGATGAATGTCTTGCTGCCGTTGATGACGTAGCAATCACCCTTGCGCTCGGCACGGCTGCGCATCGCGTAAGCGTCGGAGCCCGACGTGGGCTCGGTCATGGCGTGCACGCCAATCCATTCGCCGCTCACCAGCTTGGGCAAGTACTTCTGCTTCTGCTCCTCGGTCCCGAAGGAGAGAATGGGGATCTCGGAGCTCCACATGTGGGCGTTGATGGAAAAAATCAAACCGTTGTCGCGGCAGCCGTAGCCGAGAGCTTCCAGGCCGCAGACGGTGGTAAGCACGTCGGCGCCGCCGCCGCCGTATTGCTGGGGGATGGGCAGACCGTGAATACCGAACTTGGCGCATTTGTCCCAGAGTTCGCGGGAGAAAGTTTCGCCGCGGTCGCGTTCGATCATATCGTCGGCGAGTTCCTGCCGGGCAAAACGGATGACTTCTTTGCGGAAATCCTGCTGCTCGTCACTCCAGGAAAAGTCCAAGATGTTCGTCCTTGGTATGGTATGTCCCGCTGCTGCCGTCCGCTGAGGCGGACTCTCTCACTTCTCCACTTCTTCCCGGCCCTTGCGCGCCGGGTTTATGAATTCCGTCGCTACTTGGGCCGCTCCGCAGTTCGTGCTGCAATTGTCTCGTCGTGCGGTGGCCGGGGTTGAGCACAGAATCCGACGCCGCGCGCATCAACCGTTTGCCGCCGGCTGGCGCGGGAAGCGCCTGACTTTGCCGCCGGGCAGACGAATCCGCGCCGGAACGCCCATCACCGTCAGGTTGTCGCCCACGTCGGTGATCACGGTGCTGTTGGCGAGGATGACGACGTTGTTGCCGATTTTGGCGTCGCCGATCAGCTTGGCGCCAGGACCAAAATACACGTTGTCACCCACGCCGCGACTGCCTCCCGCGATCAGCACGCCGCTGCCGACCGTGCAATTCGCGCCGATGCGAGTGGGCCCGATGCAAACACCGTAAGGCGTATGCACGACCAGCCCGGGCCCGATTTCGGCTTCGCGGCTGATGAACACGCCATTCCACAGTTCGACCCAGCGCTGAAAAATCACCGCCGCCAGCAGCACCAGCTGCTTCACGACGGGGATGCGAATCCTGGTAGCCCAGTGGGAGAAACGGTAGGCGATGACCGACCAGGTATTTTGCGCCATCAGGACGCGCAGCGTCCGCAGCCACTCCGCGCGTTTCCAGACTCCCTGCCCCAACGTACCGGCTCGATCCCCTTTGGCTCGCTCAATATCCGCCCGCAGGTTGTCGAACATGATGGACGCCCCCGACCCCCAAATCGGGGACAAGTTTAACAGCACAGCAAGCGAGCGGCCCAACAGGGAGTGGGCAAGATGTTCATTTGTAGATAGGTTATGGGAGGCGGCGGGCCTGGGGATGAAGAATTTTGCCACTTCGGGGAACAGCGGGTTCGTTGCAGGGAGCGCCGCCCTGAGCCCCGGCGGCCGACAGCCCTGGTCGCGTCTTCGGCGCGGCCCGGCGGGGACGCCCCGTCCCCCATCGAGGTTTGATTCTTATATCGCCGCGGCGCTGCGGAGTCGCGAGGTGCGGCTGCTCCCGGCATGCTCGTAGCTAGAGCGAGCTGATGAAAGCGATCAGGTCGGCCTGGTCGGAGGGCGAGAGCGCGTTGAAGGTCTGAATCACCTGCGTCGCCTCGCCGCCGTGGTCCTGGATCGCCGTATTCAGGTCTTTCGCGCGCCCATCGTGCAGGAAGACGGTACGCTGCGACAATCCCCACAACGGCGCGGTGCGCCACTGGCTGCCGCTGGCCAGGCCCTGGGGAATCTTGTCGGACAGTGCCGTCCCCATGTCGTGCAGCAGCAAGTCGGAGTACAGGCTAACGGTCTGACCGCTGAGCGCGGTGATGGGTCCGTTGAAATGTCCGGCGAGATCGGAGGGGATCATGACCGCGGGATCGGTGGTGTAGGTCGGGTTGTGGCAGAGCGCACAGCCGACGGTGGAAAACAGCGCCTGGCCGTTCGAGTTCCCGGCTCCCGGCGTCACCGGAGCGAGGTAGACGAGGAAGTCGAAGATCTGCACGGTTTCCGCTCCCTGGGGATCGTTCAGCTGGGAGCGCTTCACGCACGACAGAGGGTATTGCTTGCCTTGCGGGAGATCTTCCTGAGTCGAGATGGGGTTGGTGATGCCAATATCGTGGCCAAAGGCTTCGGCGCTAATTTGCAGGAGGGAGGCGAACTGGGCTTTCAGTCCGAAGCGTCCGACGCGGGTCACGCCGGTGTAGTCGGCGACCATGTTGGCCACGGAGTTGATGCCCATGCCCTTGGAACCGACATTGGCAAGGATGGCGTTGTCGTCTATGGAATCGATCAGGCCATCGCCGAACAGCGGCGGCGGCATGTGTTTGGCGACGATGGTGGCATCGACGGGAACGATCTCACCGGGCAAGGGACAGCCGGGGATGAACTTTTGGACGGTGCCCTTCTGCAACAGCGGGCCTCCCTCATTGGTCAGGGGATTGAAGCTGCCGTCGCTGTTGAGGGTTCCGAAGAAGGTGTTGAAGAATTGCGAACTGCCATTGAACCCGCCAGAGACGGGCCCGGCGGTCGCGGTCTTGATGTGGCAGAAATTGCACTTGTCCTGGGTGAAGACGGGGCCGAGACCGTGCACCGGATCCCAGGGGAAGTTGAATTGAGTCTGCCCGATGGTGAAGTGCGTCATCTGTCCGCTGGTCAACCCGGGGATGGGGCCGCCCAGCGTGGTCTGCGCGTTGACGTGCGCGGGTTGAATCTGGCCAAGATTGGTCAGGAACCCGGCGGCAACCACCAGTGTCACAAGCACGAAACTTGCCTTCATCATCAGCGAAGCATTCGGGCTCTTCATAGACGTTCACCTCATAGACGTTCACCTCAACTGCAGGAGAAGGCGGGCCCCGAAGGGCCCGCCGGTTACTTACGGTTCGGTGATGGTCATGCGCTGATTGCCGGCGACGTTGGTCAGGGTTTGCACCATGCCGCTCGGCCAGTAGATGGTCAGAGTATCGGCTTGCGTGGAAGTGCCCAGACCGAACTGCTGGATCAGCGTGCTGTTGCCCTGATAAGTACCGCCGTTGAAGACGGTCTTCACCAGGTTAACGCCGCCGACGCTGGCCACCAGCCGCGCGCCGACGGCGTCACGGTTGCTGACGGTTCCCACCAGTTTCACCTGCAGCCAAGAATTGGTGATGCCGCCGGAAATTCCCTGATTGACGTAGAGATGCTCGAGGCCGTTCGATGGAGCCTGGAACACATCCATGAAGCCGTCGTTGTTGAAGTCAGTGAAGACGGCAGCAGGCGATGAGCCGGCGGTAGCCGGGCCTCTAAGGCTGGCCTGGCCGCCGAGATCCAGGTAAGTTCCCTTCAGGTTGAAAAGCACGGTGGTGTTGTCCTGGATCTCGGTGCAGCCATTGGCACCGGCGCCGGAACCGGCCATCCAGATGTCGTCCCAGCCGTCGTTGTTGAAGTCCATGAAGCCGCCGCCCCAGGTCACCGAAGCTGCCTGCCCTCCCGGAGGACTGAGGCAGGGCACAGTGGCGCGTTTGGCGTGCGCACCACCCTGCTGATCGCCCTGGTTCTGGAGAAAGACACCCGACGCAGAACCTGCCAAAAGGATGTTGTTGGCAGGATTGGGTGAATTGGCGAAGTTGTTTAGGTAGATATCGTACTGGCCATCGCGGTTATAGTCGCCGACGCCCATGCCCATGGCAGCCATGCCAATGCCGAAGCCGCTCGAGGCGGAGACATCAGTGAAGGTCCAGCCGCCGCTGCCGTTGGGGCCGTCGTTGCGCCACAAAACGTTGGCGCCGAAATTCGTGCCCTGGTCGTTGCCCACCATCAGGTCGACCCGGCCGTCCTGGTTGTAATCGACGAACAGTGCAGTGAGGCCGCGTCCGCTGATCTTGGTGGTTCCCAGGAAGGAGGTCACCTCGGTGAAAGTCAGGTTCTGGTTGTTGTGGTAGAGGTGCACGCCGCTGTTGTTGCCGGAGCAGTCGGCATGATCGACGATCACAACATCGAGAAATCCGTCGTTGTCGTAGTCGCCCCAACTGGCGCCGAAGTTGTTGACGCCGATTCCCTGCAGGCCGGAGGTGGCGCTGATATCGGTAAAGGTTCCGTTGCCGTTGTTGTGGAGAAGGATATTCTGCGCCTGCGGCCCGCCGAGCAGCAGCAGGTCGGGATGGCCGTCATTATCGATGTCGGCAAACGTGGACCCGCTCACCGATGCCGTCGCGGTTAAGGGAATGCCCGCGCTCGAAGCCATGTCGGTGTAGGTGCCGTTGTGGTTGTTGTGCCAGAGGTGATTGTCGCCGAACTCGCCCGCCACAAAGATGTCTTCGAATCCATCGCCGTCATAGTCGGCAATGGCCGCGCCTGAATTACCGGGATTGAAGTCCGCAAAACCGCCACAGCCCGGCGGCAGCGTCGGCGGCGTGCGGGGTGCATTTATTCCGGCTGTGGTGAGGTCCTTGAAGGCAGCGAGGAAGCCCTTGGGCAGCGCCGAGCGACTGAAGGTGGAGGCGTCAGTAGAGAGGAGGTTTCCGCTGCTATCGAGGACGTTGAGGGTGACGGTGAAGTTGCCGCTCTTGCCGGTGAACTGCGAGGTGGTGACAGTAATGGGAGTAATCACGTTGGTGCCGGCGTTGAAGTTCATTGGCGAGCCGGGCTTGACAATTTCCTGGGTGACGCCGTCGCTCAGCGTGAGGATGGCCTGCGTCTGGAGGCTGGAGCTGCTGGCTCCGAGGTTGGCCACGACAGTCGAGAAATCGTAGGTGAGGCCCACCTGCCCGCTGGCCGGGCCGCGGCCGCCGATGCTGCCGTAGATGCCGTTGGCGGGAACCGGCACGACCGACAACGGGGTCGTCTTCGACATCACCATGTGACCGGTCGAGTCGAGAGTAAATGCCTGCAGGCTCCAGTTACCGGTCAGGCTGCTGAAGTTACTCGTGTTGAACGTGCCGGAAGTTCCAAGAACCTGTCCTGGAGCCAGTGTCGGATTACTCGTGAGTAAGTTGTAAGTGGTGCTATTGGGATCGATGAGATTGACTACGTCAGTAAGTGTGCATGACGTGGTTCCGGTATTGGTGAGCGTGATCTGATATTGCATGGGCGCGCCCACAGCGGCGTGCGACGCGGTCAACATGTAGAACGTCAAGGTCACCTGGCTCGCAGTCGCTGACGCCAGCTGGGACAGCGAAGCAAGGATGAAAATCGCGAAGAGTAGGGGAGCGGGGACACAACTTCTGAGCTTCATCGCAATGACTCCTGTGGTCACTTAAGGGCTCTCAAGCAAAAAGGGGAGGGACGGCACACTAAGACTGCGCCAGATCGACTCTGGCCTCAGGAGTTTGGACTCGGCACCAACTCCTGTCAAGATGAAAGATATTGCATACTCGCGGGAACACCGTGAGCAGCGCGGGTTTGGAGGCAAACGGGCTAGTGACAGTTGGCGATCATGGCCTTCGCAATGGCCTGCGCGCCGTCAAGAACGTCGGCAATCTTGTGGGGAGCGTCGGCAATACATTCATTGCTGTGCGTCGAGGTGATCGCTTGCTCCCAAAGAACAGCGAGAGCGGAACCTGAGCCCATATCCAGGGATCCAAAAATGAAATGCACCGGAATCTTGTAATTGAGCTGGGACTTGCCATCCGACGACAGAATGCTGTCGGCCAGCCACTGCGTGGTTTGAGGAGGCAAACTTCCGTTGGAGCAGTTCGCGTTCCCGTAGGCGGGATCAAGAAACATGTTGGCGTCGCTGCCATAACACGTGCTTTGCACCCCGGCACAATCGGTGGTCTGCATGGTCTGCTGACTGCAGCGGCAGCCATAATCGATGCGGGTGAACGGAGGGCCGCCGGTAGGCTGGACGTAGTTAAAGATCTGGTCTCCGCCGAAACGCGTCAGGGAATAGGCGATGGCGCCGGCGCCGCCGCTGTTGCCCGTGGCGCAAAACGCGGTGTTGCTGGGATGAATAGTGGTGTTGTCGTGCACCCATTGCGCCAGCGTGGCCCAGCGGCAGGAAAGCATCAGCGGGCCTCCGGGCCCATCGAGCCATCCCGTGGTGCCGACGCTGGTGTCGTTGAAGTCTGTCTGCACGGCGGTGTAGCCTGCCTGCACCACGTTATTGACGGCGGTATTCCCGTAGATGAACTCATTTTCGTAAAGCAGATTGCCGCCACCGCCGACGGTGTAAATGACCGTACCGACTGAGGAACCGGAAGGATCGGTGACCTTGATGTCGGCGGCGTACGGGGCTACACCGGGGCAGGAGATGGTCACCGTGTAGCAGGCTGAGCCCACGACGGGCGGGTTTACAGTCGAGGTTGGACACGTGACCTGCACGGCGGTCGCGGAGCCCAACTGATTGGGAGATGGGGGAGTAGGAGGAGTAGGAGCAGTCGTGGACGGACTGGATCCCCCACCGCATGCTGTCAGCAAGCCAGTAAACATAACCGCCAACGCCAGGCCCACGAAAAGCCTTACGCAACCCATAGCAGGGTCCGGTCTGTTCATAAGGTGCCGTCCTCTCGCATCGGTCTTCTAAATGTCGTTATAACCCCGTGGCACTGACAATGTTGCTGCTATGAACCAAGAAAATTAACGCTGTGAGGTGACGTCGAACCAAACCCCGGAAGGGCCATCCGGGAAGATACGACCTTGTGGCCTCGCCGAAGCTTCGGCCTGATGCGACTCGCCGGTCGTTTCCCTCGTCCCCAGGGGCCGTCCATCAGCCGTCTCCGCGATTAGAGAAGTCTTACTCAGGGTCATCAGACCGCTCGCGCATCAGGCGGAATAGGTGCATTATCCCGAGGTGCCAACCCTTGGGGCGTGGCGCTTGGGACCGACAAAACCAATCGCCTTTTACAGTTTATGCAAAAGATTGCGGCAACCTGTGGCTGTGGATTTGAACACCGGTGCCGGAACACCGGAAACGCTTGGCCAAACAAGGGTTTGCGAAGACTTGACCGGGGGAGAACTGATCGGGTCAATGGCAGTCTGCTTGCTGCAGTGGATGACGCTGTTGCCTATAAGTCCTCCTGATAGAAGCGGTTTCCGCGCCGTTCCCGAGTCGGTAAGCGGCCTTATCAAGAGGCATTCTCTCTCGCGGCAACGGTGCGGACGTAAGGCAAAGGGTCCCTGAGAGAACTTGGGGTGCTCAGGGTTCAAGCGGGGTTGGCAAAGCAGGAGAAAGTCTTGGAGTCGATGTGTTGCGAGTGAAGTGCCGCGGCACCCTCCTGCTGGCCGTTCAGAAAAATCACTGAGGAGAAGCACCGATGAGACCGAGCGGGCTTGTGCGCGTCGGAATGTCGTTTTTGTTGCTGGCGGGGCTGGGCTGCATGGCGCAGCAACAGCCTTCTGCCAACGGGCCCCAGAATGGGTTGCAGCCTCCCGCCTTGCAGAACGGAGTGATGCCGTCCGGGGTACAGAACGGGCAGCAGAACACGGCCCAGAACGCCGCCGCGAGCGCGATGATGTCGACCGATCAACCGGCGAGCGGCGCGGCGATGACTTCCTCCAGTTCGACGTCGAGCAGCGGGCAAGGTGCGGTGCCGCAGCTCGAAACCCGCGATCCGCGCTATCGCATCAACAAGACCGACGTGCTTAACGTCAATTTCCTGTTCACTCCGGAATACGACCAGAATCTGCAGGTGCAGCCGGACGGGTATGTGATTCCCCGCGGGATCCCGCAGCTGAAAGCCGAGGGCATGACCATTCCGGAGTTCAGCGAGGCGTTGCAGCAGGCCTACGGCAAGCTGTTGCACGATCCCGTGATCACCGTACTTCCCACCAATGTGGTGCCGGCGTATTTCATTGCGGGCGGCGAACTGCACAGCCCCGGCCGCTACACCTTCCAGGGGGATACGACGATGTCGCAAGCCATTACTTTGGCGGGCGGCTTCACCCCGGCTGCCAAGCATTCTGAGGTCATCCTGTTCCGCCGAATTAACAATGAGTGGGTCGAAGGCCGGCGGGTGGACCTGAAGCACATGCTGAATAACGGGAACCTGGCAGAAGACATTCACCTGCAGCCGGGCGACATGATCTACGTCCCCAAGAACAAGATTTCGAAAGTGCAGCAGTGGCTGTTGCCGGAATCCGATTTCGTGAAGTTCGGCTTCTTCGGAAATATTCCCCTCAATTAGCAGACTCGCAGCCGAGAGGACACATCATGGAAGAGCTCCAGCAGAACGGAAGCAACGGCCACAACGGCCACAATGGCAACGGATCGAACGGGGCGAAAACGCCGTCTTCGATCGTGAAGGACTTCGTAGCCATCATGTTCCGGCGCCGCGATCTGATGCGGAAGGTTTTCCTGTGGACGGCGCTGGGTACGTTGGTCGCGGTTTTCTTCTTCGGCGTGATCTACGAATCGGACATGGAAATCCTGGTGCGCGGCGACATGGTCGAGGCCGCCGTGACCCCGGACAACAACGACCGGACGACTTCGAACGACATGACCCTGCAGATCAACAGCGAAGTCGAGATGCTGATGAGCCAGGATGTGTTACGTGAGGTGGTCGCGCGCTGCCCGATGCTGGTGGAAGGCACGTCGCTGCCCTCGCGCCTGGCCCACAAGGTCACATCGCTGATTCCGGGTTACGAGGAAACGAAGTTTCCCGATGCGGTGAAGAAACTGGCCTCCAAGCTTGAAGTCACCGCGGTCAAGGATGCCGCCAACATCACCGTGACCTACACGTCGACCGATCCGGTGAAATCGGGCTGCGTGATGACGAGTCTGGCCGACGTTTACATGACCAAGCGCAACGACGTGAACCGGCCTCCAAAGCTCTTCAACTTCTTCGCGCAGCAGACGGAAAACTACCGCAAACGGCTGCTCGACGCCGAGCAGAAGCTGCTGGCCTTTGCCAACCAGCAGGACGCAGTGATGGCGGGGACGCAGGCGCAGATGGCCGTAACCCAGGGCAACCAGTTCCTGGCCTCCCTGCGCACCGTGGAGCAGCAGATTCAGCAGACCAAGGAGCAGATCGCGGCCCTCAAGGCGCAGCAGGCCGCGGTGCCGCCCCGCATCGAAACCACGGATAAGTCGGCCGAGAACATCAACCTGCTGTCGAACCTGGGGAACACCCTGAACACCCTCGAGAACACCAAGACGGATTACATGTTCCGTTACGATCCCAGCTACCGCCTGGTACAGGACGTGGAGAAGCAGATCGCGCAGACCAAGCAGATGATCGCCAAGCAGGCGGACGAGCCGACGCATGAATGGACGACCGACAACAACCCGACTTACCAGTGGGTGATGTCGGAGTTGGCGCAGTCGCGCACCACCTTGCCCGCGATGCAGGCGGAAGCCAAAGCCATCGCCGGCACGGTGCACACCTACCAGAACGAAGCCAAGGAATTCAACAAGAAAAGTGTCACGCAGGATGACCTGACCCGCGAAGTAAAGGCAGAAGAGGCCAATTACCTTCTTTACCTGGCGAAGCGCGAGCAGGCGCGCATTTCCGACATGCTCGACAATCGCCGTATCCAGAACGTGACCTTCGACGAAAGTCCCACATGGCCGGCCATTCCTCTCTTCTCACCGTTGCTGCTCATCGTCCTCAGCTTCGTGCTGGCGGCGTTCCTGAGTATCGGTGTCGGGCTGACGGTCGATTATCTCGATCCGTCGTTCCGTACCCCGGACGAAGTGAAGGACTACCTGGACATTCCGGTGTTCGCTTCGATTCCGGCCAACGGTCACGACATACCCGTAAGCACAACACCGAAAAATGGACACTGATCGCTAACAAACGAGCATCAGGGGAGGGACACGTTGAGCAAGGCTTTCGATTTGCTTCAAAATGTGGAAATGGAGCGCGGGACGAAGATAGGCCCCGTGCCCGTCAATGGTCATCGCGTTCGCTCCAGCGTAGTCGACCAGGAGGAAATCACACGGCTGGTGCAGCGTGTGTTCCGGGACGCCAACGCGCCGCGCAGCGTACTTTTCTCCGCCGTCGATCCGGGAGATGGCTGCAGTTCGATCTGCAGCGCAACGGCGGAGACCCTGGCCGCGAGCGCCCCCGGCACGGTGTGCCTGGTCGATGCCAACCTGCGTAATCCTTCCCTTCACCGGCACTTCGAAATCGAAAACAGCGTGGGTCTGGCGGATGCGGTTCTGCAGCCGGGCAGCGTTCGGGATTTCGTTCAACGCGTGGCGGGCACCAACCTGTGGGTGTTGCCGAGCGGAGCGAACGCGGCCGCCGCCGCCGTCCTGGCGGGATCGGACGGAATGCGCGGCCGTATGGCTGAACTGCGAGAGGCGTTCGATCACGTGCTGATCGATTCCCCGCCGCTCAACCGTTTCCCCGATGCTGTCGTTCTGGGGCGCCAGGTGGACGGGATGCTGCTGGTCCTGCAGTCAAACGCCACGCGAAAAGAGACGGCACGCACGTTGATTGAGAGCATTCGCAACGCAAAAGTGAATTTGCTGGGAGCGGTGCTGAACAAGCGCACCTTCCCCATTCCCCAGAATTTGTACGACCGGCTGTAGCTGTATCCCGGACCCCCCGACATAGCCGGCCCGTCCAGCCGGCGGTTAAGGAACTGGCAGGACCGTTTACGGGACTGAGAGGGCGGAGCTGTGCTGACTGAGCAAATCCCGGCCATCCAAGACGTATCGCCGATCCTTGGCAAGCCCGAGTGGTATGCGGTTCAGACCCGTTCCCGGCACGAGAAGAAGGTGGCCTCCGAACTCAAGGACCGCGGGGTTCATGCCTTTCTACCGCTGCTGACCCAGGTCCACCGCTGGAGCGATCGAAACCAGCAGGTCGAGGTGCCGCTGTTTCCAGGGTATGTGTTCGTCCGCACGCTGGCGGCGCCGGAAGCCCGGGTTTCCGTCCTGCGCATCCCCGGAGTGGCCAGCTTCGTCGGAAACCACGGACGAGGTACGCCGATCCCCGACAAGCAGATTGAGGATATTCAGGCCATTCTCCATCACAAGGTGCCGGTGGCAAGCCACCCGTTTCTGAGCCTCAACCAGCGGGTTCGCATCCGTGGCGGTTCACTCGACGGAGTGGAGGGAGTTCTGGTGGGCATGAATGCCGACCTCAGCCTGGTGGTTTCCGTCGACCTGATTCAGCGCGCAGTGGCGATTCGAGTTTCCGGTTACGAAGTCGAAGCTGTCTGACAGCGTGTGTTCCGCAGACGGTTCCGATCCCGACAGGCGAAAAATTCCGTTTACAGTTTCGAGGGTCCCAGGTGAGAACCAGCAAGCGCACACCGACATTCAAAATCGCAGTTCTGGGGATGGGACACGTTGGCTTACCGACCGCTCTCGGCCTGGCCGAGCTGGGCTGGGAGGTGATCGGCGCCGACGGCGACGCCGAGAAGGTGAAGCTGCTCGAGGAGGGCAAGGTCACTTTCTACGAGCCGGACATGCAGCCGCTGCTCAGGAAACATCTGGGCCACAAGTTTCGCGTGACCGGCGACGTGGGCAAGGCAGTCGCGGATGCCACCGTGCTCTTTGTCTGCGTGGGCACGCCGCAGGGGGAAAACGGCCAGGCAGACTTGAGCCAGGTGGAAGGCGTGGCCCGCACCGTGGCCGCGCACCTCAACGGCTACAAGCTGATCGTCGAAAAAAGCACCGTTCCCGCAGTCACCGCGCAATGGATCAAGCGCACCGTGATCCGGCACGCGCGCATCGGCCGCGCCAACGGCTCCGGCGCGGGCGGAAATGGTCTCGGGAGCGTTCCGCAGTTCGACGTGGCTTCGAATCCGGAGTTTCTGCAGGAAGGCAAGGCCATCGAGAATTTCTTTCATCCTGACCGTATTGTCATCGGTGTGGATTCCGAGCGGGCCCGCGAACTGCTGGAGGCTGTGTATCGTCCGCTCGAGTGTCCCATTGTGGTGACTACGCCCACAACCGCGGAGCTGATCAAGCACGCCGCCAACGCATTCCTCTCCACCAAGATTTCCTTCATCAACATGGTGGCTGACATCTGCGAAGCCGTGGGCGCCGACGTGGATAGCGTGGCGCGCGGGATGGGACTCGATCCGCGCATCGGAACCCAATTCCTGTCGGCAGGCATCGGTTTCGGCGGATATTGCTTCCCCAAAGACCTGCGCGCGTTTCTGCTGCTGGGAGAAGAACACGGGGCTGACACTTCCCTGCTCCGCGAAGTGGAGCGCATCAACCTGGGCCGCATCGAGCTTTTCATGGCCAAAGTGCGCAAGGCTCTCTGGGTGGTCTCGGGAAAATCGATCGCCGTGCTGGGGCTGGCCTTCAAGCCACGAACGGATGACATCCGCGAAGCCCCGAGTCTCAAGGTGATCGACTGCCTGTTGCGCGAGGGCGCGTCGGTACGGTTGTATGATCCCGAAGCCATGGCCAACACCCGGCGCGAGCTGCCGGCCGAGCCCGGGCGGGTCACTTATTGCCAGTCCGCCTACGAAGCCGCACGGGGCGCACACGCCGTTCTCCTGCTGACGGAGTGGGATGAGTTCCGCAAACTGGATTTGAAAAAACTCCGCCGGGCGCTGGCGGTTCCGGTCATGGTGGACGGCCGCAATCTGTTCCGACCGGAAGAGGTGCACAAGGCGGGTCTGGAGTACATCAGCATGGGAAGGCCCGGAAACGATCCCGTGGTGCGGCCGATTTTGCCGGCCAGGAGCGCTGAGCGCCGGCGTATGCCCGCCATCGCGGCAAGCAGTTAGGTCCTTTCGGTCGATTGCTAATTAGCTGTTCAGTAGGAGTTGTCACCAGACAGAGGTGATTTCCTGTGGGCACGGTTCGTCGACGAATCCTCCTCAATCTGTTCAAGCTTTTTGACCTGACCCTGATGGTCTGCGCGTTTACGCTGGCCGTGCTCCCGGTTTTGCGGGAACACGGTGGCATTTCTTTTACGCAGTTCCTCTCCATGCGGGTCAAGATCGGCAATATCGTTCTCTTCCTCTGCCTGCTCGCGCTGTGGCACGCGATCTTTTCGGCCTTTGGCCTCTATCACTCCAAGCGTCTTTCCTCGCGGCGCGCCGAATTGTTTGATCTCATCAAGGCCACGACCGCGGGAACCATCGTGTTGGGGACGATGGCCATTCTGTTCCACATCGACGTGGTGAACAGCACCTTCCTGCTGGTGTTCTGGATTCTGGTTACCGGTCCGGGAATGGTCAGCCGCCTGATGCTGCGCTATTTGCTCGGTCGCCTCCGTACCCATCACCGCAATCTGCGCTGCATGCTGATCGCGGGTACGAACCGCCGCTCCGTCGCCTTCGCCCGCAGGATCGAAGCCAAGCCGGAACTGGGATACCGCATCGTCGGCTTCGTGGATGAAGAGTGGGAAGGCTCGGCAGAATTCCGCAAGACGGGTTATCCCCTGTCAGGCAGCTTCAATGATCTGCCGGAAATCCTTCGCCAGTGCGTGGTCGATGAAATGGTGATGGGCTTGCCCGTGAAATCCTGCTATTTCCAGGCGGCGCGCATCGCCGCCATGTGCGAAGAGCAGGGAATCATCGTTCGTTTCCCCTCTAGCATTTTTGATCTCAAGCTGGCGCGCACCAAGGCGGAGGATTTCGCCGGCGATTCGGTGATCACCATGTCGTCGACCGGAGCGCTGGAGGATTGGCCGGCGATAGTGAAGCGCACCATGGACCTGGTGCTTTCGTTCCTTCTGCTCATCGGTTTGTCGCCCCTGTTGCTGATCACCGCGGTGCTGATCAAAACCACTTCCGCCGGCCCGGTGTTCTTCCGGCAGAAACGCCTGGGGCTGAACAAGCGGATCTTCCAGATTTTCAAATTCCGCACCATGGTGCCTGACGCAGAGCAACGGCAGGCAGAACTGGAAAAGCTGAATGAGGCGGCCGGCCCCGTGTTCAAGATCAGGAAGGACCCGCGGATCACGCCCATCGGGAGCTTTCTGCGCAAGACCAGCATCGACGAACTGCCGCAGTTACTGAACGTGCTCACCGGCGATATGAGCCTGGTCGGCCCGCGGCCGCTTCCGGTGCGCGACTACGAGGGCTTTGACAAGGACTGGCAACGGCGCCGCTTCAGCGTGCGTCCGGGAATTACCTGCCTGTGGCAGATCAACGGGCGCAGTTCCATCCCCTTCGAACAGTGGATGGAACTGGACATGCAATATATCGACAAGTGGTCGCTTTGGCTGGATTTGAAAATTCTTTACCGGACGATTCCGGCGGTCCTGAAGGGTTCAGGAGCCGCGTGAGTTCTGGGCCTCATCCCCACTCCGCTTCGGCGCTGGATTCCAGTGTTCCTCCCGCAGCTTTAACGAATCACCGACCCAACGTAAAGCTCCTTTTCCGCAGGATTTGCGCCACAGGTACCGAAGCGAATCTCCAAGACGTTCCACCACGACCGCAGTCGAGAAGGGCGCAGCACGAACCGTCTGTCGCGGGCGGAGCGGGACGCGACTAGGACACAGGCTATGGTTTCCCCATCCCGACGGCTTCGCCACAAGATCATGCGCACCAGCGTGCGCGTGCCCCTGATCTGGCTCAGGCACCGCGGCCTCGACAGCGACGACGTGTTTCTCGCCTCCTATCCGCGCTCGGGCAACACCTGGACCCGCTTTCTTCTGACGGAGATTCTCTCCCGGGAGTCTGCGAGCTTCGACAACATCAATCAGGTGATTCCGGAGATGGGGATTCATGCCCGCGCCAGGGTGCGGCTCCCCAATGGTGGGCGGCTGATCAAGACTCACGAACCGTATCGCAAGGAATACGGGCGGGCGATCTACCTGGTCCGCGATTTCCGCGATGTCGTGCTCTCGCAGTACGCGCGGGAACGCGAACTCGGCCTCTACAAAACCGAATTCGGAGAATATCTGGAGGCTTACCTCGACGGGCGCATGAGCGGTTTCGGCGCCTGGCAGGATCACTTGCCAGCCTGGCTGGACTCGCCGCTCGAGCCGAGGGGCGACTTGCTGGTCATACGCTTTGAGGAGATGCGCAAGAATCCCGAAGGCGCCATCTCGCGAATCGTGGGCTTCCTGGGCCTGCCGGTGGACGAAAATCGGGTGCAGGCGGCGATCGCCAACAATTCGGTCGAGCGCATGCGGGCCAAGGAAAACGCCGCGCAGAAGCTGCCCAAGAGCGCCGGAGAAGAGGGCCGCTTTGTGCGCAAGGGAGCGGTGGCCGGCTGGCGCGAGCGCTTCACCGACGAACAGCTCCGGCTTGTGGACGAGCGGGCGGGGAAAATCCTCCTGCGGGCTGGATATCCGCTGGCCTTTGCCGCCGAAGAGTCCGCGGACCTTGCCGCGGCCGAACGCACGGCTTCCTGAGGAAAGAGAGAACGATGCAGCCAGGTTCGAAGAAGTCGGTTGCCCGGAGGCTGCGGCGCGCACTCGGAGGATGGGTCGCGTATCTGGTCAGCTGGTACCGCTACTGATTCAAGAGGCAGACGAATAAACCTAATGTTGCGGCGATTCCGTTATCAGTTAGCGAAGAGCAGGCTGCGGATCCCCCTGGTGTGGTACCGCCATCGCGGATTGACGCCGTACGACGTCTTTGTAGCCTCGTATCCGCGCTCCGGAAGCACCTGGCTGCGCTTCCTGCTCTTCGAGACGCTTACCAGGAATGAAGCCGGATTCGACAACGTCAATCGCATGCTCCCCGATGTAGGAATGCATGCCGGCGCCACCGCGCTGCTCGCCAATCAGGGGCGACTGATCAAGACACATGAGGCCTTCCGGCCGGAATACAGAAGGGCGATTTATGTGGTGCGGGACGCCCGCGACGTGGTGCTGTCGGAGTACGCCTATCAAAAGGCGCTGGGCCGGGGAAACGGAAGTTTCGATGGCTACCTCACGGAATTTTTGCACGGCACGGCGACCGGATACGGCTCCTGGCTCGATCACGTGGGGGGGTGGATTGATTCCCCGCTGGCAGCGCGCGGTGATCTTCTGGTCATCCGCTATCGTGACTTGCGCAACGATACGCAAAGCGCGATGGAAGAGATCCTGCAATTTCTGGGCGTGGGAGTGGACTGTCAAACCATACTCAACGCCATTCGCAATAACGAATTTCAGAAGATGCGCGTAAAAGAAGACCGCAATCCGCAACTGGGCAAGTCGGGGGACGAAAGCCGGCGCTTCGTACGCAAGGGCGCCGTCGGCGGCTGGCACGACCAGTTGACGGCTGGGCAGTTGGCACGGATCGAGGAGAAGGCGGGTAAAATGCTGGTGCGGCTGGGTTTTGATTCGGAGCGCTCCGGTTTCAGCCGGGGGGCGAATGTCGCCGCCAGCGCGGATTGAGCTTTCGTAGTCTGGGCCTGAAAGGAGTTCCTCCGTTGGAACCGAGAAGTTACCGTTACCGAACACGTACACCGAATGGCTTGCTGGATTCCGCGATCCCCATGATCGGATTCGGCGCCCTGGGGCTGATGGGTGGCATCATCCTGATGACCATTGCGTCGTTTGCCCACAAACACAGTCATCGCTATGCCGAATTCGCATTGTTTGCCATGTTCGTCGTGGTCCCGCCGATCGTGTACTACTTCTGGACCTCCTTCCGCCAGGCCTGGCGCGGCCTCCTGGTGATGCTGAAGAACCTTCAGTGGTATCACTGGCTGTGGCTGCTGATTTTCCTCAGCATGCAGACCTGGCGCAAGCGCGATATCAGCGAAATCAAGGCGGCCCCGGTGGATACCTTTGCCGCCGTGCGACTGATCCTGGTCACCCTTGTCGGATGCATTCTGCTGTTCCGGCTGTTCACCCGGCGCACCGATTTTCTGAGTTCGTGGTTACGCGGCATTCCCGGCCTGCTGATGCTGTTTGTGCTGGCTGCGCTGACTTCCACCACGTGGTCGATTTACTGGCAATGGACGCTGTACAAGGCCTGCGAATACGCCGTGGATGTGGCCTTGCTCGCGGCTGTGCTGGCGACCATTCACAGCTCCGAGGAATTCAAGCATCTGTTTGACTGGACGTGGTCGTGGATCGGAGTCCTGCTGGGCATGTGCTGGCTGGGCGCCCTGCTGTGGCCCGATATCGCGCTGAGCCACAACCTCGAGACCGGCGGTTCGGCGACCGGCCCGATTGCGGTTCAGCTCAGCGGCGTGTTCCCCGACGTGTCGGCAAACCGGGTCGGCGAATATTCGGCCATCATCGCCTCCGTGGCCCTGGTGCGCCTCCTGCCGGTCAAGGGTTTCAAGCGGTTCGTGTCGACCTGGTACACCTGGGTGTTTCTGGCGGCTTTCATCACCATGATCTTTGCCCAGACGCGGTCGGCAACCGGCGGGTTCCTGATCGCTGTTTTCCTCATCTTTCTGCTCTCGGGCCGCTTCAAGCACGGAGTGGCTATCGTGCTGATCGCGCTGACCCTCGTCCTGATCACCGGTTCCGGCGGGTTGATCATTGATTACATGCGCCGCGGCCAGTCGGCACAGGAAATGGAAGGCCTCACCGGGCGCCTGCAATGGTGGGCATTCGCCTGGAAGAAATATCAGGATGCCCCCTTCACCGGATTCGGCGCCTACGCCGCCGGGCGCTTCCTGGTCATGGGCGCGATCGGAAACAACATCGCCAGCATGCACAGCGACTGGGTGGAAACCCTGGTGGGTTGCGGCTTCTGGGGCATCTTCCCCTTGCTGGCAGCGCTGGGCGTTGCCTGGTGGTATTTGCTGCGCTTTGTGCTCGACCCGGCGCGAACACCGCTGGAGCGACAATTGGCGCTGGAGGCCATTGCCGTACTCATGATTGCCACGTTGCGCACCGTGTTCAGCACGGACCTGACGTGGCACGCTCCGCTGCAGTTCTGGATACCGCTGGGTTATGCAGAATACCTGCGGCGCCGTTATGCGGTTCGGGTGGGCTATGCGCCGCGCCCGGCGTTCGCGGCCCACTCCGCGGGCTAGCCGCCGATATTCAAGATCTGCGAGCCCGAGTCGAGGCGCGCACAGGGGAGGAGGCTGGTATGGGTTTTCTGCAAGTGGCGCAGCGCCGCTTCGGCATCGCCGGCGAGCTGTTGTCGTTCTTTGCCCGCAACAAGCGCTGGTGGATGCTGCCCATGATCTTCGTGGTGCTGTTGCTGGGCGTGCTGCTGATCCTGGCGCAAAGCTCGGTCATCGCTCCGTTTATCTACACGCTGTTCTAGGTCGAGGAGGTTCAGCCGGTGCCGGCCCCAAAAGAAATGCACGCGGAAACCGCCGCCAGTCCGCTGCAGGAGAGCAGGACGGCGCGGGCTTCGTCCTCACCCTGGAGACTGGCGCTGTTTGTGGCGGCGCTCCTGGCGGTGATCTTCAACCGCCGGATTGCACCCACGATTCATCAGGACTGGCTGAACTTCATTCCCCTTCTCGGGACGCTGTACCTCGGCTACAGCGTGATCGCGCCGGACAAGGTCTTCGCCGGCGCAGGTTTCGTCGCCAAGCGCCTTGCTGCCGAAGGCAAGCCGGGCAAGCCGTTCGGGAGCTTCCTGCTTTCGCCCTGGTTCCGCTCCCTGGTGCTGATTCCCCTGCTTTTCGTCACCGTGGAATTCGGCCTGCGGATGGCAAGTTATCACCGCGCCCTGCTCTATGAACGCCAGGGGGACCTGCTGTTCACGCCCGTCCCCAACCAGGAGTACACCGAGAAAGCCTCGCTCACCAGTTCGAAAATCGACGAACTCGGATTGCGCGGCGGACCGGTTAACCTCGCAAGCAACAGCATCAAGATTCTCGCGCTGGGCGATTCCATCACCTACGGCTATGGCGTGGACGACGACCATACCTATCCCGCGCGCCTGCAGATGGATCTTGACAGCCGGTTTCCGGGTCAGTACACGGTGTTGAATGGCGGAGTGGATGCCTATCCGATCAGCTTCGAGCACCAGAAATTCCTGTATCTCTGGCAGAAGGGTGTGCACCCGGAGATCGTGATTGTCGGTTACAGCTTCAACGAGGGCGGACTGGGCCACCTGATGGGAAGCGACGCCCGGACCAAGGACCAGTTTGCCGCGCGCGTGCGCTTCAAGAATGCGGTACGCAGCATTGCCCTCTACAACCTGGTAGTCGAAAACTGGGCGCGGCGTGACTACGACAAGATGAAGAAGTACATGGTGCCAGGAACCAACTTCACCACCCTCTCGCAGGAGGACGTGAATGTGGTGTACACCAGACAACTGGATGATTTCGCCGCCGATCTGCGGGCGCACGGCGTGAAGCCCGTCTTCCTGCTGTTCTGCGGATACGACCGTCGCACTGGCAACTATGATGACTCGGGTCCGTTTCAAAAGCTGTTCAGTGATTATGCGCGGAAGAATGGCATCCCGCTGGTTCGGAGCAAGGAAGCTTTGTTGAAAGGCGAGCAGCCCGACGCCGACCTGCGCCCGTATTTTCAGGACCCTTCGCACATGAAGCCGCCCGGCACCCAGAAGGTCGCCGACATGCTGACCGATTCCCTGCCGGGCGTATTGCAGCAGGCACAGGTAACGACCGAAGCCGCCACTTCGGCTCCGTAAAATGGAAGGGCCCCCCTTCACCTCATAGGCCGAATGATGCAAAGATTCTTCGAACACATGGCGGTGGTCTTGTGACGGTTTCGCGAACCGGGTTTACAGTCGGAGGTATCTCGTTGCTGCTGGTTTTGAGCGGCGTCCTCTTGGGAGCAAGTCCGGCGAAGGAAGTGTTGGTGCGGCCGGGAGACAACGCGCAGCAACTGGTGGAGCAGAATCCGCCGGGCACGACGTTTCGCTTCACCGCCGGCCTCTACCGCGGGGTCTCCATCGCTCCGAAGGACCGCGACAGCTTCGTGGGAGATCCAGGCGCAATCCTTAACGGATCGCAGGTGTTGCAGTTCGAGCGGCGCGGATCGTACTGGGTTGCCGCCGGGCAGACCAATCCCGATGAAGAAGCGGTGATGCGGATGGGCCTGCCGGTGCAGATTCCCGGGCAGGGCGGCGGTCAGGGTGGAGGCGGGCAACGCGGTCCCGGCGGGGGTGGAGGAGGCGGAGGTCGCCCGCCCTTCGGCGGCGGATTCGGCGGACCGCGCGCGGGCATGGGCTGGCCCGGTGGCGGCGGAGGCGGGGGACAGCGTCGTCCCGGCGGAGGGGGTGGAGGCCCCGGCCAGCCAGCGCAGCGCCAATATCGCGGCCGCTGCCAGGCGGAATATCCGCTCTGCATTTTTCCCGAAGACGTTTTTGTTGACGATCTGCCCATCGTCCGGGTCGAGCACCAGGAAGAACTGGGGCCCGGCCGCTGGTGGTCTGATTCCTCGGCGGGCTTGATTTATCTGGCCGATGATCCGGCGGGAAGGAAAGTGGAGCTGGGGGCAACGCGAAAGGCGTTCAGCGGAAATGCACGCGGGGTCACGATCCGCGGGTTCATCATCGAGAAGTATGCGCAACCCGCCGGCGAAGCGGCGATTGACGGAAAGAATGCCGACGACTGGACGGTCGATCAGAACGAGATCCGCTGGAACCACGCGGTTGGGATCCGCGCCGGCAACGGCTGGAAAGTCCTCAACAACAAGACCCACCACAACGGCGACTGCGGCATGGGCGGGAGCGGACGCGACATCCTGGTGGAAGGCAACGAGATGTACAAGAACAACTACGCGGGTTATTGGCCAGGATGGGAAGCCGGCGGCGCCAAGTTTGTTCTCACCGAAAATCTGGTGGTCCGCAACAACTTCTCGCACGACAATATCGGGCCGGGGCTTTGGACCGACATCAATAACCGGAACACGCTCTACGAAGGCAACCGCACGACCAACAACACCGAGGGCATCTTTCACGAGATCAGCTTCAAGGCCACCATCCGCAACAACACGGTGTGGAACGACGGCAACAACACTTTCGGACGTCACGATGGCGATGCGGGAATCCTGGTGGGGGAGTCGCGCGACGTGGAAGTCTACGGGAACAAGGTGACCAACTGCCGCGCCGCCATCCTGGGAAGGCAGCTGAATCGTACGTCGGACGCGCAGATGTACCACATGCCGGAGCCGTACGAGATTCACAATCTCAACGTGCACGACAACGACATTACGCAAGACACCGGCATCGCGCTGGGCATCGTCAAACCGGCGCCCCACGTGAGCGATGACGTATTTGGCCGGTGGAACAACCGCTTCGTCAACAACCAGGTGAAGCTTGGCGATCCCCGTGCCAGGGCTTTCATGTGGAATAACGACCGCTACACAGAATCGGACTTCGTGAAAATGATGAAGGAGCGCTAGAGCCCCGGACCCCTGTTCTCTCTAGGACCTCCTACCCATGACACAGCATAAGGCAGTAGTAACTACCAGCTGGGACGACGGCGACCGCGCCGATCTGAGGCTGGCCGACCTGCTCCACCAGCGCGGCGTGACCGGCACGTTCTACGTCCCGATCGAGCCTTTCGAGGGGCATCCGGCGCTTACGCGAAACGAACTGCGGATGCTGGCGGGCGCAGGCTTTGAAATCGGCGCTCACGGCGTGGCGCACGAACACATGCCCAGTCTCTCGCGGGACGAGACTCTGGCGGTGGTGCGCGAATGCAGGAACCGGCTGGAGTGTACGGTGGGTCAGCCGGTGCGCATGTTCTGCTATCCCGGGGGCCACTATACGGCGACCACCATGCGCTGTCTGGCCGACGTCGGTTACCACGGGGCACGCACCACGCGCATGCTGGCGACCCGTTCGAGCTTCGGGCGCTTCGAAATGCCGACCACTGTTCAGGCCTATCCCCATGACGGATTTACCTATCTGAAGAACACGGTGAAGGCCCGCCGCCCTGCCCGTCTCTATCATTATGTGAGGGGGGGACAGAAAAGCTGGGTGGAGCTGGGAAAGCACACGTTTGACCACGTGCTGCGCGGCGGCGGAGTGTGGCATCTCTACGGGCACTCCTGGGAAATCGAAAAGCACGGCTTGTGGGATGCCTTGGCCGAGCTGATCGAATATGTGAGCGGCCGCAAAGAAGTTCTCTACCTGACCAATGCCGACGCGTTGGCATTGCTGCAACCGGGAATCGACGCCATCCGGGAAAGGGCGCTGGCACGTGAAGATCCTGCTCGTTCACAACAGGTATCAACAGCCGGGCGGTGAGGACGTCGTCTTCGAGCAGGAACGCAGGCTGCTCGAGACTGCGGGACTCCGGGTTACGACCTACTGTCGAACGAACGACGAAATCAACCGGTTCTCGGCCCTCCAGCGGCTCACCCTGATCAGGAACACGGTTTCCTCCGCCGACAGCCGGCGGGAAGTGTTGGAGCTGTTGCGGCGCGAAGAACCCGACGTCGTTCACATTCACAACACCTTCATGATGATCTCGCCCAGCGTCTATGGGGCGTGCCGTGAAGCGCAGGTTCCGGTGGTGCAGACGCTGCATAACTACCGGCTGCTGTGTCCAGGAGCCACTTTCTTCCGCGCCGGGCAGGTTTGCGAGGAATGCGAGTCTGACGGTTTGTGGCGTGGCGTTCAGCATGGGTGCTACCGGGGTTCGCGCGCAGCTACCGCGACCGTGGCCCTGATGCTCGAGGTGCACCGGCGGCGCCACACCTGGGACGGGATTGACCGCTTCATCGCGCTGAGCGAGTTCGCGCGGAGCAAGTACATCGCCGGCGGCTTGCCGGGCGAGCGCATCGAAGTGAAGCCGAACTTCGTCGATCCCGACCCAGGAGAACGCCCGGGCGGAGGCGGGTACGCAGCCTTTATCGGCCGCCTCTCGGAAGAGAAAGGTGTGGAGACGCTGGTCGCGGCCTGGGCGAAGTTGAGAAACAGAGTTCCGCTGGTCATGGTCGGCGACGGGCCGATGGGTCCCCGCATCCGGCAGCAGGCGGAGCAACTGGGCATCACCCGCATCGATTTCCGGGGACGGCTGCCGCGGACCGAAGCCCTCGGGGTGGTGAAGGGAGCAAGCTTTCTCCTTCTGCCCAGCGAGTGTTATGAGAATTTCCCCATGGGCATGGTAGAGGCGTACGCGCTAGGCGTACCGGTGATCGCCTCCCGGCTGGGCGCATTAGAGGAATTGGTTGACGATGGCCGCATTGGCCTGCACTTCACCCCCGGATCCCCCGAAGAACTGGCAGAAAAGGTGGAGTGGGCCTGGTCGCATGCGGAGCGAATGCGGGAGATGGGCAAAGAAGCACGGCGTGAATATGTGAGCCACTACACCGCGGAGAAGAACTACACGATGTTGATGAACATTTATCAGGCCGCGATGGGACAGCCGCAAGAGGTGCCGGCATGAGCCTTGGCCTGGCCACCACCCCGATACCGTCGTTCCGGCTACTGGGAGTCAGGGTTCACGCCGTGCAGATCCAGGACGCTGTCGCGCAAATCGCGCAGTGGATCGAAGAAAAGCGGGGTTGCCACTACGTGGCGGTCACGGGAATGCATGGCGTGATGGAAGCGCAACATGACCCCGCGTTCAAGCAGATTCTGAATACAGCGGACCTGGTGGTGAGCGACGGCATGCCGCTGGTATGGGCCGGCCGGCATTATGGATTCCATTCCATGAAGCGCCGCGTGTATGGGCCTGAGCTCATGATGGCGGTCTGCCAGCAAACCGCCAGCAAGGGCTACCGCCATTACTTTTATGGAGGCGCCGAGGGAGTACCCGGCCATCTTGCCGACACCCTGAGCCGGCGCTTCCCGGGATTTCAGGTGGCGGGATGTTATTCCCCGCCCTTCCGGCCGCTGAGCGAGGATGAAGACCGCGAGGTGGTGGCGCGCATCAACGATTCCCGCGCCGATATTCTCTGGGTGGGTTTGAGTACCCCCAAACAGGAGAAGTGGATGGATGCGCACCGCGAACAACTGCGGGTGCCCGTGCTGATGGGAGTGGGGGCGGCGTTCGATCTGAATACCGGCCGCCTTACCCAGGCGCCAGCCTGGATGAGGGAGCACGGAATGGAATGGTTTTTCCGTTTGGTGATGGAACCTCGCCGTTTGTGGAGGCGGTACCTCGTTCTCGGACCGAAGTTCGCCTGGAACGTCTCCCTTGAAATGTTAAAACTAAAGCAGTATCAATAACTTACATCCAGTACCCGAATGAGGTTCAGGGCTGGCTCTGGCGGGTTTTTTGGACGATAAAGTGCAACCGACCTGCGGGTCGGATGAGAACAACTTCCGGGGAAAATCAATGACAACACAGAAGCGAGTCCTGGTAACAGGTGCAGGCGGGTTCATCGGACATCATCTGGTAAAACGTCTCAAAGGTGACGGGCATTGGGTCCGCGGCGTCGACATCAAGGAACCGCAGTACGAAGCGAGCGCCGGCGACGAATTTGAACTCCTCGATCTGCGAAAAGCCGACGCTTGCCTTCTGGCCACGCGCGGTGGAATCGACGAAGTGTACAACCTGGCAGCCGACATGGGCGGAATCGGCTACATCACGGCCTCGCACGCCGACATTTCGCGCAACAATATCCTGATCAATGCGCACATGCTCGAAGCCAGCCGCGCCAACGGGGTGGGAAAGTTCCTTTTTTCCTCTTCGGCATGCGTCTACGCGCAGTCGAAGCAGAAGAACCCTGAAGTTACGCCGCTGAAAGAAGAAGACGCCTATCCCGCGGATCCGGAGCCGGGTTACGGCTGGGAGAAATTGTTCGCCGAGGAACTGTGCCGCTACTACTACCAGGATTTCCGCTTCCCCACCCGCATTGTGCGATTCCACAACGTGTACGGTCCGCTGGGCACCTACGACGGCGGCAAGGAGAAAGCGCCGGCCGCCATCAGCCGGAAGGTCGCGCTGGTCGAGGACGGAGGAACAATCGAGGTTTGGGGCGACGGCGAACAGACCCGTTCGTTCATGTATGTGGACGATTGCTGCGAAGGGCTGGTGCGGTTGATGGCTTCCGAATACGCCGAACCGCTGAACCTGGGCACCGACGAACTGGTGACCATCAACGGTCTGGTCGACATGGTCGCGCGCATCGCTGGCAAATGCGTGCTCAAGGAGCATAATCTGAAAGGACCGCAAGGGGTGCGGGGGCGCAACAGCGACAACACGCGCTTGAACAAAGTGCTGGGCTGGGAACCTTCGATCAAGCTGGAGGAAGGGTTGAAGGTCACTTACGAATGGATCGCCTCGCAGCTGGGCGTATCGCGCAACCCTGTATCGCTTGCCGCAGACTGAAACCCGGTAGGGATCGAACCTGCTGCGAAAGTCATCTTTGAGGCGGAGAAACTTGTGACCAGTATCTGGAATGCACTCAAGCGCTTTTGGGCTGGCTGGACAAAAGTCGCGCACATTATCGGCAACTTCCAGGCCCGGGTGTTGCTGACCATCATGTACGCCATCCTGGTTCTGCCTTTTGGGCTCGCGGTGAAGTTTTTTGGCGACCCCTTGCGGATGAAGAAACCGCCTGATCAATGGCTTGACCATCCGGAAGAAAAGATGGACATGGAGTGGGCACACCGGCAGTAACGAGTACTTGTTTCTGAAGGAAGCAGGCACATCCCCCAATGGTGGTTTCCGAGGATGCATGCAAGTCGTGAGTGAGGACCGCGAGGAGGTGTCCAGCGACTCGCGTGGTTCGCGAGTCGAGCGATTGCTGACCAACCTGTTCGCGGGCATTGCGGTTACCGCAGTGCTGCTCGCCGTGGTCGAACTGGCCTCCTTCGCGGGGATGCGAATCCTGCGGGCTTCAGTGTTTGAGGAGACTCCCGGGAAGCGGGAGCTGGCCGCCTATCGCGGGGAGAGTTGGGCGCCCGCGCTGGCGCGCGAGGAAAAGGCATTGCGCAACGGTTACGAATACAAGCCGTACACGGTGTGGCGCAGCCGTCCTTTTCACGGCCAGGCGGTAAACATCGAGGCGGATGGTCTGCGCAGAACCTATCATGCGCACTGTGCGGGAAATGAGTTCACCATCTGGATGTTTGGCGGCTCGACCATGCGTGGCAACGGGTCGCCGGATTGGGGAACAATCCCATCGCAGCTGGCGGAGATGTTCGAGCAGGCGGGCCAGGCGGCTTGCGTTCGCAACTTCGGCGAGGGGGCATGGGTCAGCACCCAGGAAGTCACGCAGCTGATGCTGGCGCTGAAGAGCGAAACGCGAAAACCGAACCTGGTGATCTTTTACGATGGCGCCAACGACACCTACGTCCCTTACCAGTCCGGCAAAGCCGACGTGCACATGAACTTCGAAACGATCCGGAATCAGTTTGAAGGTAAGCGAAGCGTGCGCAATGGCGGGTTCGGGTACCTGCTCGAGACCAACACCGCGCAACTCATCTTCTCGCTGGCGGCGAAATCCGCACAGCACGCGGGAGACCGGCCGGTTCCCAACAGCGACCTGGACGGCCTGGCGACGAATGCGGTCAATAACTACTTCTCCAATATGAACGTTGTCGAAGGACTGGGCCGGCAGTACGGTTTCAACTATGCGTTCTTCTGGCAACCGGTGG
>DATFTE010000168.1:0-5607 GCA_035262225.1 Terriglobales bacterium | reverse complement strand
TGTGAATCTTCATGGTGCCGGCGATGGTGCGCACGGCGCCTGATCCAACGCCGTACTTGCGGGTGGCGGCGAGAGCGGCCTCGCGCAACTTGGGATGGGTGGTTAGACCGAGGTAATTGTTAGAGGCCAGATTGATGACTTTCTTGCCGTCGAAGGTGCAGACGGGAGCCTGCTCGTCATCGAGGACGCGCAGGCGAAAGTGGGTGCCCTTAGCCTTGAGTTCGTCGAGTTGGTCGGTGAGATAGGAAAGAGGATTCGTGCGGGCAGTCGTAGTGGCCATGGCGTGGATAGTGTAATACCGCTGGCGGGCGGCGGGCGAGGGCAGGACAGGGGGCGCCGGTCCCTCCGCCGACTAGGCCGGTTCGTAGTAGCGTCCTCCGGCGCACGACTGGCAGAGCGTCTTGCCCTGGCGGTGAACTTCACGGCGAAAGTTGATGCCTTCGCCGCAGGCGTCGCAAACAATACGCTCGCCTTTGTATCCGGGAAATTCTTCGGGGGGCAACTCGACTTTGACCCACTGCGTCGAGAACAGGTCTTCGTCGGGCAGCGCGCGGTAGGCAAGCATCTGCTGCTGGTTCTTGATTTCGACCTCGGGGTACATCTCGCGGGCGAGAGCTTTGGAGGATTCTTTGGCGGCGATGCGGATGGCTCTGCCGGTGCTCACGTCGACGAAGGTGGCGGCCATTTTGCCCCAGTCGCGGAACTTGAGGGCGCGCTTGCCAAGGCGGCATCCGGTGACGACGGCGACGGCGTCGGTGGCGCAGCGGTCGATCTCGACGAAAGTCACCAGGCGCTTGCGGTCTTTACCGTGAGGATCGTCGATGCCAAGTTTCACCAGGCCGAGCATGGCCATGCGCACGCCTAGGACTTGGCCGGCACAGAGGTGCCCGTGGGCTTGCTCGGCATCCCGAAGATAATCTTCGAACGACTTCATGACCAATAGCATAGCGCGAATCAGCGGCTATTTTGACAGGCGGAGAAATCCTCCGGCCAGTCGCGAAAAGAACTCGATGGCCTGGGGGTCGCGGTGGACGGGGCCGATGACGAACTTGCCGATCGCGGCGCCGCCCATGGCGTAGTAGCCGATGGCGAGTCCGCCCACGGCGGCGTAGCCCATGGCCATGCCGCCGAAAGCGAGGTATCCCAGGGCGAGTCCCGCAAAGGAGAGGATGCCGATGCCGGCCCCTCCCAGCGCCATGATACCGACGGCAAAACCACCAAGAGCGATGACGCCGCGGGAGAATGCGCCGAGGGCAATGACTCCGCTGGCCATGTCGCCCACGGCGATGATGCCGCGAGCATGGCCGCGGGTTTCCTTGTTCGCCGGGTCGGGGCCAATGGCGATGGAGATCACGGGATATTCGAAAAAGCTGGCGGACGATTTCCAGCGCATGGCAGGTGCGCCTCCATGGTGCGGCACAGTATACGTCAGGGGTAGTCGCTGGTACCTGTCACTGGTATCGGGAAAAAGCTCTCGTCCGCAAAGGAAGCCAAGGACGCAAAGGGTGGATTGTGCCTGTGGGGGCGATGCTTTGCGGGGAGAGCGGGTCGTCCCTCCGGACCTGGTCGTGTCCGGGTGCGCCTACGGCGCGGACGCGCAGGCGGGGACGCTTGTCCTCCACCGATTTGATGGCGGTTATTTTCTTCGCCAGCGGACCCCGTCTTTGGTGATTTCGACGATGATGCCGGCCCCGGTCAGGTCTGCGCGGATCTCGTCGGAGCGTTTGAAATTGCGGGCGTGGCGGGCCTGCTCCATATCGGCGATCTTCTTCTCGATGTCGGCGTCAGAGAGGGATTGCGCGCGCACCGCTTCGAGCAGCTGCGAGCTGATGTCTTGCTCGCGGCCTTCAGCTTTGGCCCAGTCCAGAATGCCCTGCATCTTGGGGGCGTCGTCGTCTTTCAGTACGGAGAAGATCTCGTCGAACTTTTCAAGTGCGGCGAGCAGGGGCGGCACGTCATCCTTCCTGAGTTGACCGGCGTCGCTGGCGGCATTGGCGGCGCGGACCAGGTCGAAGACCGCGGCTTGTGCCTGCGCGGTGTTTAGGTCATCGTCCATGCCCGCATTGATGCGGGCGACGGTTTCGCGCGCCACATCCGCCATCACAGGATTCGTGCCCGCAGGGAAGGATCGGCCGGCCAGGCGCTGGCGAAAATTCCGCAGGCGCTCGACCGAAGCGGCGGCCTGCTTCAGTCCATCAAAGGTGAAATTGAGCTGATTGCGGTAGGGGACCGAGGCCAGCAGGAAACGGATGGAAGAGGGCTTGTGGCCCATCAAGACCAGATCGCGCAGGGTGAAGAAGTTGCCCAGGCTTTTCGACATTTTCTCGCCTTCGACCAGCAGAAAGCGGGCATGAAACCAGAAGTGGGCGAAGGTCTTCCTGGTCACGGCCTCCGACTGGGCGATTTCGTTTTCGTGATGGGGGAAGATCAGGTCTTCTCCGCCGGCGTGGAGGTCGAAGGTCTCGCCGAGTTCCTCCATCGACATGACCGAGCACTCGATGTGCCAGCCGGGGCGGCCGGGGCCGATGGAGGTTTCCCAGGAAGCCTCGCCGGGCTTGGGAGCCTTCCAGAGGGCGAAATCCCGCGCGTTGTCTTTGTCGTACTCGTCCACGTCGACGCGGGCGCCGTCTTCCATGCCGGCAAAGTCTTTCTTCGATAGCTTGCCGTAGGCAGGGAACTTTGCGATGCGGAAATAATAGGAGCCGTCGTCAGTGCGGTAGGCGAATCCTTTTTCCGCCAGTGCGGCGATGAACTGCGCCATCTCTTCGATGTGGTCGGTGGCGCGGACGAGGCTCGGCTGCTCGATGTTAAGGGTGCGGGTGTCCTCGAGAAAGGCTTTCTCGTATTTGGCGGTGTAGTGTTTGACGCTGACGCCTTCGCGCGCCGAGTTGCGAATGATCTTGTCATCGACGTCGGTGATGTTCATGACGTGGCGCAACCGGTATCCGCTCTGGCGCAGAAAGCGGTGCAGGACATCGACGGCAATGAATGTGCGAAAGTTGCCGATGTGGCCGTAGTCGTAGACCGTGGGGCCGCAGGCATACATGCGGACTTCGCCGGGCTGGATGGTTCGGAACTCCTCGACCTTCGCAGACAGAGTGTTATAGAGATGCAGCGCCATATGAGAGTGTCGAACTGCGCAAAGAACGTCAATTCTAGCAGGCGGGGAGAGGAGTCCGTCGGGCTGAGCGGAGTCTGGGAACGCGGGGGGCGCAGAGAAGATGCGCTGAGTGAGCGGAGAAAGGCGCGAATGTCCTCACATTCCGGCAGTGGATGCCGGCAGCTGGGTCTGGTGCAGGGCGCGCAGGCGCTGCCCGACGAGCAGGACGTAGTGCAATCCCGAAAGGATGGTGAAAGCGAAGGTCGCGCGTAAGGAAAGGAGGCGAGCGAACCATACCCATCGCACCGGTTCCACCTGGAGAAGCATGACGAAAAACACGGCTGCGACCTGGGCGAGCGTGTTGGCCTTGCCGAAGATGCTGGGGCGGAAGTCGCGCAGCCCGGCGATGGTGTAGAGCACGGCGCTGGCGCAGAGGATGGAGATGTCACGGCTGAAGACCAGCACAGTAAACTTCCACGGAATCTTGTGGAGAATGGAGAGCACCAGGAACATGGTGCTAAGCAGCAGTTTGTCGGCGATGGGATCGAGATATTGGCCGAGCAGCGTCTGCTGCTTGAGGAGGCGGGCCAGCAACCCGTCGAGTCCGTCGCTCAGGCCCGCGATCACAAACAGAGTGAGCGCCCAAAAGTAGTGCCCGCTCACCAGGTTGATGACGATGAAGGGCAGGAACATCATGCGAAGCAGAGTAAGCTGGTTGGGATAAGTGAGAAGTTGGTCAAGCTTCACTTCGGCGCCTCGGCCAGCGGAGGATGGGAGGCGTAACCGCGAAGGACAGAAGCGGCGTCGAGGCCGGTGTTGGCGCTGAAGCGCTGGGTGAGCGAAGCGATGGCGCCGTCGGGCAAATCAAGCTCCATGCGCTCGACACGGTGCATGGGAAAGAAGACGACGCCGGGGGAGAACGGCTCGCCATCCTTGACGAGCGCCACGAGGTCTTCGAACGAAGCGAGCTCGACGCCGCACAGGCTGATGCCTTCGGCGCGCAAGCCGAGGATTGCACCCCAGAACTTCTCCCGCGGGCCGCCGAGGGTGACAATCACCATGGTTCCCGGCTGAAAGGGATTCGCGGCGGCTTCGTATTGCTGGGAATCGCCCATGCAGAAGATTGTCGCTGTCAGAGCGTGGCTTTGCAACTGAGGAGGCAGAACGGAGCGAGCATTGCCGGAGATCAGCGATCTCGTTACAATGAAAAACATTGCACGCCCTTAGCTCAATTGGTCTAGAGCGCTTCCTTGACACGGTAGAAACTAGAAATCCGAGTTTACTCACATCCCCATTCTTCCATTCGCTTAGAGAGAACCCCGAAAGTTCTCCAGCCCGTGATCAGCCCGCGATTCCGCGAACCTGGGCCGAGCGCGAAACATTGCCGTAATCACTCCGCACCCGGTAAAATTGAAAGGACAGCCATCCGCTTGTAGGCCCGTAGCTCAGTCTGGTTAGAGCGCTTCCTTGACACGGAAGAGGTCGATGGTTCGAGTCCATTCGGGCCTACCATCTTTTCAGCAGCTTAGATGATGCAAGTGCTCTCGGCTTTGGCATTTGTGTCATGGTTTGTGTCATAACCTGCCATCCTGGTGCTTGCGGCAAGGGCTTCCATCGCTTTCCGCTTCGCTTCCATCCGCACGTGGCTGTACCGCTCCAGCATGCGACGGCTGACGTGGCCGGCAATCGCCATGATCGTAGAGTCTGACGCGCCATTCTCCGCGAGCTGAGTGATTGCACAATGACGCAGATCGTGGAACCGGAAGCCCGGCAAGCCTGCTTTCTTTGTCAGCGTTCTCCAGACCGACCGCCAGCTCTTCTGATAACCAGTCGGATCAAACCCCGTCACCTTCCCGTCCGTTACACCTTCGCCGCTGAAGTTGAACTTGGGAGCGACGGCTGCAAAGACGTAATGGGACGGCTCAACCGGGCCCAAGAGCTCCGCTCTACGGCGCAGTCTGCTCAAGGCAGACGCGGCCACGTCGGTAAGCGGCACAACCCGCTCGCCTGCCGTTGTCTTGGACCTGCGAATTGTCAGTGTCTTTGCAAACAGGTCCGCGTCCGACCATTGCAGCCCCTTCAACTCACAGCCCCTTGCAGTGGTATTCAGACAGAGGACAGCGGCAAGGTAGGCCGTTTCCCACTCAGGCCGCATCGCAGCCGTTTTAAGCAGCCTCTGCGCCTCTTCCTCGGTCAGAGCCCTGCCGATGGTCGAAGGCTCGCGCAGCGGGCGTATATCGTCTGCAACACGCGCCCAGGCTCGCGCTCGCTTCATGATCCGCCGCAAAATCCCCAACTCCGCGTTGAGCGTTGCCGGGCCAACTCCCTGTTCCGCCCTCCAAGCCCGGTACTCAATGATTCGTTTCGCCGTGATGGACTTGAGAGGTTCCTGCTTGAAGTACGCTCGCAACTGCACGAGCAGTTGCTTCTCTTTAGCCTGGCTCGCAGCAGCCAGTTCCAATTTCCGGGCTGTCACATAGTCGTCTGCTGCCTGCCCGAATGGTTGA
>DATFTE010000167.1:0-11515 GCA_035262225.1 Terriglobales bacterium | reverse complement strand
CATCGCCAGCACCGCCTTCACCGGCAACGGGCTCGACTCTATAAAGTTCGCCTGCATCAACGCGAGATACTTGCGATGAATGCGCCGCGCCGTCTCCCAGTCATTCCCCAGCGCCGCCCGTGTCATCTCCGCCATCTCATGCGGGATCTCGTTCGATGCCACCGAGATGATTCCTACTCCCCCCAGCGCAATCACCGGCAGCGTGATCGCATCGTCGCCCGAAAACACCAGGAAATGCTCCGGAACCACGTTGCACACCTCAGCAATCTGAGACATGTTGCCGCTCGCTTCCTTCACCCCGGCAACGTTGGGGATCTCCGCCAGCCGCGCCAGTGTCGACGGTTCCAGGTTGGCGCTCGTCCGCCCCGGCACGTTGTACAGGATGAGCGGCTTGTCCACCGCCTCCGCAATCGCCCGAAAATGCCGGTACTGCCCTTCCTGGGTCGGCTTGTTGTAATAAGGAGAGGCGGTCAGAATCGCATGCACGCCCGCGATGGCCGCGACTTCCTTCGCCTTGGCTACTGCATCCTGGGTAGAGTTCGAGGTCGCTCCTGCCAGGATCGGCACCCGCCCCGCCGACACCTCGACCGTGATCTCGATCACCCGCAGCCATTCGTCGTGCGAGAGAGTCGGAGTCTCGCCGGTCGTGCCGCAAGGCACCAGAAAATCAATGCCCGACTCCACCTGCCACGCCACCAGGTTTCGCAGGGCGTTCTCGTCAATCGATCCGTCCTGGTGAAATGGAGTCACCAGCGCGGTACCGCAGCCATGCAATTGCATATACGTTAAAGATATCGCGAAAAGCCCATCAGTGAGTAGTCAGTACCGGCTACGCCTTTCGCCGCTTGTTTTCCCCCGCATGGCAGAAGAACAAGGCCTACGGCATTAGCCGTGAGGAACCGGGAAGCGAGAGACCGCCGGCGGGAAGAAAGACGACTTTTCACGCACACGAAAATGCGCTTTATCGCGAGGTCAGGCCGCCCAGGGCCACCGTCTTTACATCTCCCTCCACACCTCACGAAAATCGAAGAACCCTTTCTTGCCCGCCAGCCACTCCGCCGCCCGCACTGCGCCTTCGGCAAACCCTCGCCGCGACTTCGCGCTGTGAGCCAAATAAATCGTGTCGTGCGCGCAATCGAGCGTCAGCTCATGCATCCCCACCACATCTCCCTCGCGGAAGGATGTGATTTCCAGTTCGCTCCCGCAGGCCTCGGACACCAACTTCTGCAGGGCCACCGCCGTCCCCGACGGCGCATCTTTCTTCTGCGCGTGATGCCGCTCGAAAATCTGCCCGAAATAGTCGTGCTGCAACGCCGCGGCGGCCGTGCGCGCGATCTCAAAAAACAGGTTCACACCGAGCGAGAAATTCGCCGCATACAGCAACCCCACGCCGCCCTTCTCCACCCACTGCCGAACGCGCGGAATATCCTCATACCAGCCCGTGGTACCCACCACCATGTTCTTGCCCAGACGCGCACAGGCTTCGATGTGGTTCAGAACCACTGTCGGAGTCGTGAAGTCCACCACCACGTCCACCGCTGCCAGGTTCTTCTCCGTCAGCGCCGCCCCGTCCCGGTTCACTGCCGCGTGCATAATCCGCACCCGGTGCCCGCGCTCGAGTGCGGTTTCCGCCACCAGCAACCCCGTCTTCCCCCGGCCCAGCAACAATATCTGCATATCTCCGCGGACGGGCTTTCTCCGTGTCCTCAGCCTTTCAAGAAGTCAAGCGAACACCTGGGGATCCAGCTCCGAGAAGAACGTCTTGTGCAGCCGCAGGATCACACCCGGCACATCCGCTTCTTCGATCACAAATGTCAGATTAATCTCCGATGCCCCCTGGGAAATCATGCGAATCTTCACATCCGACAACTCGCCAAACACACGCGCCGCTATCCCCGGCGTCTCCCGCAGGTTCTCGCCCACCAGGCACACAATCGCCTTCCGGCCTTCATACTTCACATCCGCCAGCTTCGCCAGGTCCGCAGCCAGAGCCGGAATGGATTCATTCGAATCCACCGTCAACGACACACTAACCTCGGAAGTCGAAACCACATCGACGGGAACCCGGTGCCGGTCGAAGGCCTCAAAAATCGCCTTCAGGAAGCCGTGCGCAAGCAGCATCCGCGGCGCCGCCACATCAATAATCGTAATCCGCTTCTTGGCCGCAATCGCCTTAAAGCTGTTCTTCGAGGCCGGAGCCCGCGCCGCAATCCGCGTCCCCTCACAAGTTGGATTCCGCGAATTCAGAATGTAGACCGGAATATTTTTCTGCACCGCCGGCAACACCGTTGCCGGATGCAGCACTTTCGCCCCGAAGTACGCCAACTCCGCCGCCTCGTCGAAGCTGATGACCTTGATCCGCCGCGCCTCCCGGCACAGGTTCGGATCGGTGGTCATCATCCCGTCCACATCCGTCCAGATCTCGATGCGCTCGGCGCCCAGCCCCGCACCCACGATGGCCGCCGAAAAATCCGAGCCCCCCCGCCCGATCGTCGTCGTCACCCCGGCATGGGTCGCGCCAATGAATCCGCCCATCACCGGCACCCGCCCCTCGGCCACGAGCGGCGCGACCTTCGCCTTGAGCCGCGCGTTGGTGTCATCAAACACCGGCGCCGCGCGGGTGTGCGCTCCGTCGGTCACAATGCACTCGCGGGGATCCACCAGCCTCGCTTCCAGCCCCCGCGCCGAAAACGCCGCCGTCACCAGCTTGCTCGACAAGAGCTCACCGTTGGCCGCCACCGTGTCGGAGGTCCGCGGCGTCAACTCGCCCACCGCGGCGATCCCCCGCAGCAGTTCGTCCAGACTGTCGAAGGCCGCTTCCAGCTCGCTGTGAAACTGGGTGAAGATCCCCGTCCCCAGCAGTTCCCCGGCCGCGTTGTAGTGCCGCTCGCGCAGCGCCCGCGACAGTTCCAGCGCCGTCTCCCGATCCCCGGCGCCCGCCGCCCGCGCCATGGTCAGCAGTTGATCGGTCACTTTGGCCATGGCGCTGACCACCACCACCGGCCGCTGCTCGACCCGCGCCTTCACGATCGCCGCCGCCCGGTCAATCGCCCGCGCATCCTCCACCGACGTACCGCCAAATTTCATGACGATCATCGGCAAGCCTGCCTGGAGAGGAAGAAACCATCTTCTCCGTGTCCCCGTCTTTCGCTGGTCGGACTCCCGTTCGGGAGAGGTACGGGTTCCACTCGCGCCGTCGAGTCACGCAGAATGACTTCGCGCTTCAGCGCCTGAGGTGCCAGCCTCATCCCAGGTATCCCTGCGCCTTCAACAGCTCCGCGTTCAGCAGCGCCGCGCCCGCAGCTCCGCGAATCGTGTTGTGCGAGAGCACCGTGAACTTCCAGTCCAGCACGCCGCAGGGACGCAGCCGTCCCACCGTTGCCGTCATCCCTTCGCCCGCGTCGGCGTCAAACCGCGGCTGCGGACGATCCGCCGCCTCCACGTAGCGCATAGGGCGCTCCGGGGCAGTCGGCAACTCCATCTCCTGCGGCACACCACGGAACTCGTTCCACGCCGCCACCATCTCCCGAGCCTCCGCCTTCCTCCCCAGTTTCACCGACACCGATTCCGTATGCCCGTCCTCCACTGCCACCCGGTTGCACTGCGCGCTCATGCGGAACTCTCCCGGCACGATTCCGCTCCCGTTCAGCCGCCCCAGCAGCTTGCGCGTCTCTTCCTCCATCTTTTCTTCTTCTTTGGCGATGTAGGGAATCACGTTTCCCAGAATGTCGAGCGACGCCACTCCCGGATATCCCGCTCCACTGACCGCCTGCATGGTCACCGCCATCACCGTCTCCAGGCCGAAGCGCCGCTGCAATGGAGCCAGCGCCAGGACCAGTCCGATCGCCGAGCAGTTCGGATTAGTGACGACAAAGCCGCCAGAATGACGCTTCGCACTCTGACACTCGATGAGCTTCACATGATCCGCATTCACCTCGGGAATCACCAGCGGCACATCGCTCCTCATCCGCAGCGCGCTCGAATTCGTGATCACCGCGCACCCGGCCTCGGCGAAACGCGGCTCCAGTTCCGCCGCAATCCCGGCATCGAGCGCCGCGAACATGACCTTCGGTGCCCCCCCCGGTGACGCTGCCGATACCGTCATACCCGCCACGCGCGAGGGCATCGCCGTCTTCATTTGCCAGCGCGCCGCCTCGCCGTAGGCCTTGCCCTCCGACCGGTCCGAAGCCGCCAGCCACGCGGTCTCGAACCACGGATGATGCTCGAGCATCTGCACCAAGCGCTGCCCAACGATACCGGTAGCGCCCAGAATTCCGACCGGGATCTTCTTTTCCATGAGTGTTGTTGGATTTTACAACATGCAACTTACACGGCGACGCGCTCCATCCCCCTATGTCAATGAAGGACGGGCGTCCAGCGAGCAAAGCCTGCTAAACACGGCCCACGGTAGGGACCGGCGCCACGGCTGTCCCCGAGCAAAGGCAGGAAAAACACTACGGCGAAAGACCACTAGCCCCGCGACCGCAAGGACAGCCTCCTTTTCCTCCCAGGGTCTCCAGCGAGAGGAGTTTCACCAACAGGCTTTTTGGTTGATGTCCGCTGTGTCTATGCGTTGGGAAAAGTTCTATCTCCGCGGCGTGATCTCCGTCCCGAACGAATACTCATTCAGCGGCCCGAACCGCTTCTTCTCCGCATACAGCCGCCACCGCCGGAACACAATCCGCAGGCTCGCCATCACCGGAATCGACAGGTACACTCCCAGCACGCCGGCAATCTCCCCTCCCGCAAGCACTCCGAAAATCGCCGCCAGCGGATGCAACTCCATGCTCTCGCCCATGACCTTCGGCGAGACCACGTAATCCTGCACCATGCGCAGCGCGAACAGGAAAATCAGCAGCATTACCCAATGCGGATAGCTCATCAGCAGCGCCACCCCGACAATCACCAACCCCGCCACGAGCGGCCCCACCACGGGAATGAATTCCATCAGCCCGCCCGCCGTGCCCAGCACCAGCGCGTAGGGAACGCGCATCGCCCCCAGAAACGCCATGTAGGCCACCATCGAGATCGCGGCCAGGGTCAACTGGGCGCGAATAAAGTGTGCCAGCATCTGGTTCAGATCCTCCAGCACGCCTTCCACGAACTCGCGCTGAGGACGCGCGTGCACCAGCGACAGCGCCACGTGGCTGAAACTGCGTCCGTCATTCAGGAAGAATGCCGCCAGGATCGGCACCACGATCAGCAGCCACGACTGCTGCGCCACTTCGGCCACCCGCAACCCCGCCCGCTGCGCCATGCTCACCAGGTCGCCCCGGTGGCCGATCAGAAATCCCTTTAGCTGATCTCTGGTGGCGCCGCTCCAGCCGTGCTCCGCTCCCAGTTGTTCGGCGATCTGTCCTGACCCCACCTTCTCGATCAGCGCCGGCAGGGTTGCGCTCAGCTTCTGCGTCTGCCGCCCGATCTGCGGCCCCACAAAAAAGAAAAATCCCACCAGCAAGATCACCAGCAGGACATAGATCACCGCGATCGCCCGCCCCCGGCTGTGCACCCACTTTTCCACACTCGTTACCGCCGGGTCCATCAGGTAGGCGAAAAGAATCGCGAACAGGAAAGCCACCAGCGTCCGTCGCGCAACGTACAGAAACCCCAGCGCCAAGACGAACAGCAACGTCGTAAACAACACCCGTGTCGTCTTGGTGTCGATAAGCGGCATGAACAACCCCGCGACAGCCGCGTTGGCTGTCGGCTCGAGAGACGCAACCCCGCTGCGTCGGAACCGTCAATCCCGGACAATCTCCGTACTGTTCCCCGCCACCACAATCCGCATCAGCTTGAACTGATCCTGGTCATCCAGATACAGATTCCAATCCCCGCTCTCCTGCTTCAGCACCACCTTCAGCAGATCCCGTTCCGCTCCCTTGACCTTGACTTTCTCCCGCCCCGCCACCTGCAGGCTCACGCTCATCGAGCTGCGCTCCTGCGGCACCAGTACCCCAAACTGCGCCGCCGCCGTCGGACACTGCGTTTTGCCACCCTCCTGCTTGCAGGCCGATCCCAAATACCGCCAGGCCAGCAGTTCGCGCTGCACGAAAGAATTATTGTCGAGCACCATGGTCGAGCTCGGCATCAGGAAGGGCTGTACCAGCGGTTTATCCGATGGCCCCGTGCTTACGTGCTCCACCAGAAACTGATCCTTGGGGGCCACCGTCAGCTCCGCTTTGCTCGCGCTCAGGTCGTGCCATTCGTAGCGCAGCATCTCGCCCGCCGGGGAAATCTTCAGCTCAGACTTCTGCACCGCATCGCTGCTCGCTTCGGCCTTCACCTGCGAGCTGATCGTGCTCCCCTCGCCCGTCTTCTCGACCGAAAAGGTTTCTGTGGCCACCCGCTGGCCATTCACGAAAACTCCAAAGGAACCGGAATCCACCTGCTGGCTCGGCGCCTCTTTCGCCATCATCGGCACCGTCCACGCACAGACAGCTCCCAGGGCGACCAGAATTGTCCACTTCAAGCGCGCACTCCTTCACTTACAGACTCAAGCCCAGCCCGAGCTTCTGCCGGACTTCCTCAGCTACAGTCTCTACGTCTTTGCCGCCGGTTGCAATGTGCAGGGAAGCACTTAGGTAACTAGCCCTCCGCGACTCATACAGCCGCCGGAAGTCCCCCTCCCCGCCGAGCAGCGGACGCACCTTGCCCTCCTCGAGGCAGCGCTCGAGCAGCTCCTCGACCGCCGCATCCAGAAACACCGTCGTCGCCCGCTGTTCCTCGACCAGCGCCCGGTTCTCCGCCTGCGCGAATGCCCCGCCTCCGAGCGCCACGATCACGGCTGACTCGCCCAGGTTCCGCATCAACTCCCGCAACGCCCGATGCTCGGCCCGGCGAAACGCTGTCTCACCTGCATCCTGGAAAATCAGTTCGATGGACCTTCCTTCCTGCGCCACGATGCGGTCGTCGAGATCCTCAAACCGCCATCCCAGGCGCCGGCTCAAAGCCCGTCCCACGCTGGTCTTGCCCGCCCCCATGAACCCCACCAGAAACACCGCTCGTCCCGTCGCGCACGCACCTTCTCGCACAGCCGAACCAGATCCGGCGATCATCTTTCACAGAATAATTCACAAAGCGAAAGAAACAACCGCCTTTGGGCAGAGTCGCCCCGGTTGTGCCGGGGAGCGTGGAGAGGGAAAAATGCAAGAACCACGCCCGGACGGACGCCCGTCCAGCGAGCGCGGGCTAGGCCAGCCGCGGAGCGCGAAAGAAAATAAAGCCACGGCCTAAGGCGTGGCTGACCTGCGGGACATCACTGAGCCCCAACCGGGTGAAACAGCTTCCCATCAGGGTACGGCTCTAGCGGTGCTCCAGGTTGTGGGTTGCCAGATGCCGCTTTAGGGGCCGGTGAGACCCAGTCCTACCGTTTGCGGAAGTGAATCTTGCCACTGAAAGACAGCAGCCTCACCGACGATGCCGCCTTGCCCATGGTGCCAGAAAAGGCGCTGCCCACTTTAACCGTGAAAGGAGTGTGTTTGGGCTGCAAAGGAAAGTCGTTTTCCACCTGCCCGGTTACGGAACGCGCAGTTACATCCACCGACGCATATCCCGGAGCCACCGCGTCAATGTCGCCCGAGTGGCTGGTCAGCAGGTACTCGCCGCCGGTGCCGAAGTCCCCGTCATAACGGATTGCGCCGCTGGCCGAGTTGACCTGCACGAATCGTCCTGTCACATCGGTCAGCACCACCGACCCGCTCACCGAAGTGATGTCCACGTGCGCATCGCGCACGTTGGTGAGCGTCACCGGACCTTCCATGGTGCGGACATGCACATGCGCGTTGTTCAAATCCCGCACTTCCACCACTGCGGTCGTGCCTTCCAGGTTCACGTCGCCTTGCAGTTTCTCCGCCCGCATCGGGCCCGTGCTCGAATGCAAGGTAACGTTCGCATCGGAGGGAACCTGAATCTCGTAATCCACGCGCCCACTCTGGCTGTCGGCTCCGGCCAGCAGATGAGACAAAATGTCCACCCGGTCGCCGCTCTGGCTCTGGTCAATTTCTACTTTGTCGGTATGGGTAATAGCCGTGACCACGACTTCGTTTCCCGTGGCCGGTTTCACCGAAATGGGACCGTACGGATTTGTCACCGAAACGCTTGCCTTGGCTCCGACGGGGAAGTGATACTCCTTCCGCGTTTCGGCCGCCACCATGAGAACAGCGGCAATAATCAGGACGCCTGTGATCCGGGCGGCGCGCAAACGATTCTCCATACGTCTCTCCCCAAGCCCTGGCGCCTTACCATCCCCGCCAGTTCGTCTCTTCTATTATGGCAGAGAACGGTCTAAGGCCATTTCATACACCATGGATTTCTGTTCGTATGCGTTAACCAGCGACTCCTGCGCTTCGGGATCGGTGGGGTCGTTCTTCACCGACTGCTCGGCATCCCGGATATACGCATTCACCCTGCGCAGATTGTTCTCGTACACCGCGCGCATTGAAGGAGCCCGCAACGCTACCGCGTCCAGCATCTTCTGATCTTCCAGCGACGCCATCGGCAGCGTCGCCACCGATGCCGGACCCTGCGGCGCGTGTCCGCGCTGGGACAGCGTCACACCCACCACCAACAGCGCAGCCGCTACCGGCGCCAGCCATGCCCAGCGCCAGCCCGACGACCGTCCAGACGCTACCGGCGGCTCTGGCCGCCGGATCAGTCCCGCTTTCCGTAATTCGATCTCCAGCGAATTCCACACTCGCGGACTCGGCTCCGAGTCCGCCAACACTCCCGCTTCCGCGGAGATTTCGTTCATCTCCGATCGCCATTCGTTCAAGGTCGCTTGAATGGAATCCCAGACTCGTGGGCTGGGTTCTTCCGAGGCCTGCAACTCTCGCGCCTGCTCGGCGATCACATCCGTTTCTGATCGCCACTCGCCGAGGGTTGTGGAAATGGACTCCCAGACGCGGGAGCTTGGTTCCTCCGACGCATGCAAACTGCGGGCCCGCTGCCGAATCTCATCGAGATCAGCGAGAATGCCGGAGCACTCCCGGCAATTCTGCAAATGAGCTTCCTGGTCGGCGGTGCGCACGCCTTCCATTATCTCTGGCAGAACGTGTTCCATCTCTGCGCAGGTCATACTGCCTCTCTCCCCGATACCGCTGTTCCGTTCGCTTCCTTCACGGCCTGGTGGCTTTTGCAGCTCTGCTCGTCTTCAGAAGCTCGCGCAGTTTCATCCGCGCTTTGTGTAGTTGTGACTTGCTATTGCCTATGGAACAACCGACCATGTCGGCAATCTCATTGTGCTCGAATCCCTCCACGTCGTGAAGTACAAAAATCGAGCGATAGCCGGGCGGCAGCGCCTCGATCGCCCGCTCCAGTTGCAACCGGTCGAGCGAGCCTGCCAGCGCCGGATCCGGCCCGCCTAACTCTTTCTTCGGCGTATCTTCCTCGGTCTCCACCGTCTCTTCCAGCGGGACCACCGGTAAACCCTTCTTGCGCAGGCGCATCAGCACCACGTTCACCGCCATGCGGTGCAGCCACGTGGAAAATGCCGACTCCCCGCGGAACGTCCCAATTTTTCGAAAAAGCTGCAGGAAGGCTTCCTGCGTCAGGTCCTCGGCTTCCGCCGTGTTGGCTGTCATGCGCAGACATAGCGAATACACACGCCGCTTATGCAGGTCATAGAGAGCTTCAAAAGCCTCTGCATCTCCCTGCTTGGCTAGCTCGATGGCCTCGGCTTCGCTCAGCCCACCGCCTGCTCTTCGTCGCGCGTCGGTCAAGTTGCCTTTTCCCGCCGCATTCAGTCAGATGCGGCACAAAAGCCTTTTCGTTGTATGGCTTGCGGTCAGAAACCACTCTCTGCCGCACTCCGCTCAACCCGCCAAATCCTTCTCCACCCACCGCTTGCAACCGGAGACTACCAAAGTAACCCAAACCCCCATCCCCAGCCAACCCACCTCTCCTCCCGCCCCAGGTTTCCGGCTTTCCTCTGCGGGATCAAGCACCCGGCGCCTGACATCTTATATCCGGCCAGCACAGGTCTCTCCTGGCGCCATCTGGACCCGGAATGGCCGAGGGCTCAGAGCTTCCGACCCGGATCTCAACCTCAGGCCGTCGCCGTGGTTATTGTTTCTAACCCGTGTCCCTCAGGCCCGGTTTCGCGAATCCGCAACAGGATCGCAAACGTCAGACCCACAAAGCCCAGCACTGAGAAGATCCACATTCCCAACGCATATCCGCCGACGTTGTCCGGTCCGGCCTGCGCATAATCGTTCGCCGAGCCCACTGCCAGGTTCAGCAGGAAGAACCCAATCTGCTGGATCAGCGTCATCAGCGCGTATGCCGTGCCCAGCCGCGACTGCTCCACAATATAGGCGACCGCGGGCCACATCACCGCCGGTACCAGCGAAAAGGCAATGCCCATCATCGAGGTCGCCAGCAGGGGATACAGCGGCAGATTCCACACCCCATGCCAAGGCACATGCACCACCACCATGTGGCTGAACGGCAGATACGCCAGCATCAAGTACACCGGCATCAAGAGGATCGAGCCCACCACCATGAACAATGCCCGCTTGCCCACGCGGTCAACCAGCAGCCCAAACAGCGGCGTCGCCACCATCGCCGTCAGCGGAAGCAGGCTGTTCAGGAATCCCGCCGTGCCCAGCGCCGCCACCCGCACCGCCTCGCTCGGCGACGGCCCTCCCATTGCCACTGCCGTCTTGTTGTTCAGCAGATCGATGGCGAAGGTGCGGAAAGGGAAGATGGCTGAATAAAACGTGAAGCACAGTCCTACCACGTACCAGTATGAGAGGTTGAATTGAAAAATCCCGCGGAACTCCAGCTTGTCAATCGATCCCCGCTCGCCCAGCTCAAACCGGCCTTCGGCGGCGCTCTCCAGCGCCCAATAGATCAATGCTGTCACCACGCACAGCACTCCCGCGCCCACGCCAATCAGCAGTGGCCCCCGCCAGCTGGGCAGCGCGCTTGCCCCCTGGGGATAAAACACGCTATGCGCCCAGGTCGGCGAATTGTCCGCCGCCACCGAAGCCAGGCGCGAAACCGTCAGGTTGATGCCGAAGGCGAAGCTCAGCTCTTTCCCCTTGAACCACTTGGCCAGCGTCGTGGTCACCGTCACGATCATCGACTCCGCGCCCAGCCCGAGCACCGCCCGGCTGGCGATCATTGACCACGGGCTGCCCTTGGCCGCCATCAGCAGCGCACCCAGCAGGCACAGGCTGGCGAAAAACGTCAGCGCCTTTTTGGTGCCGAAGCGGTCAATCACAATGCCACCGATCAGCAGTGTCAGCACCGCCGCCACGCTATAGCTCGAATTCAGCCAGGCAAACTGTGTCGCCGAAAACCCCAGCTGGTCCTTGAAAATCCCTTCTAGGGGATTAATGCTGTCGTAGATGTAATAATTCCCGCCCATGGCGATGCTGACAAACACCAGCACCGCCCAGCGATAAAGAACCGACGGTCGGGGACGCAGCGCATCCGTCATCGGCACAGTTCCTCAAGAAAGAAAATTAGGTTCCCTCAAAGCGAAGCAAGAAGATAGCAGAAATCAAACAAACCA
>DATFTE010000166.1:0-6169 GCA_035262225.1 Terriglobales bacterium | reverse complement strand
GCGCTGAAATTAAACATGGCAGCGAGGAGGGGGAAGGGGGCGAATTGGGCCCCCGTCGCGTCGGCAGCGCCGTGGAGGGGTTCACCCGCCGGACTCCTCCGGTTGAGGGCTATCGCCCAGAGCGGCGCCTGAGAAGACCCGCCGATCAAGCCGACGGAGGCGGCGGATTCTTCTGAGCTTTGCGCAGGCTCTCTCCCGCCAAGAGAAAAATCTCGGAGTTTTCCACCAGCCGATCGACGATGGCGGCGGCGATGGTGGTGTTGTGAAGAATATTGCCCCATTCGGAGAACACGGTGTTTAATGCAGACAGTATTGTTATGCGGGTTTGAGCTGTTCATCAGCCAGTGATATCCCATTCCTGCCTGAAAGATCCGACGATCTAGTAGCTCGTCCTACAACGCATAATCGTGACGTCTTTCTCTGTACGAACTCACTTTCAAGGAGGACGTCATGTTGTCAAAATTCTTCGAGTCAAGCGTGCGGATCGACGCACTTCGCCGCGGCCGCGAGGGCAGCCTGTTTGAAGGCTTTGCTCAAGCGTTATCGCAGACGGGCTACGCCACAATTACCGCTCGCCGACACCTGAGAGCAGCGGAGCACTTCATCTACTGGACCCGTCGGCACAGTTTGCCGGTGCGGGACTTGAACTTACAACCTCTCGCACGATTCGAGCTCCACCTGAACCGATGCCGATGCCGCCATTTCGGTCACGCGAACGAGGAAGATGTGGTCCGTGGTGTTCGCGTGTTCCTGGGCTATCTGCAAGGTTCCCGCATTATTACTCGGTACCCCGTCAAGCCTCCTGCTCACGATCCAGTTCTGCTGGCGGAATTCCTTCAGTGGATGCACCGGCAGCGGGGTACCTCTGACGCGACACTTTACAACTACAGCCATCATATTCGCGACCTGCTCAGCGGGGTCGGAGAGGAGCCCCGCCGGTTTGACGCACGCAGGCTGCGAGCCTTTGTTTTGGAGAAGAGTTGCACCTGCGGCTGGGCAGCCGCGAAGACATGCACAACGGCGCTTCGTATGTTTGTGCGGTTCATGGTTGCCGAAGGCCAGTGCGCCGCCGGACTGGAAGGGGCCATTCCCACCCTGGCGCATTGGCGTCTGGCCACGCTGCCACGATACCTTCAGCCGGAAGAAGTCGAACGCGTTATCGCATCGTGCGATCCGGGTTCCTCCGTTGGCCGGCGGGATCGGGCGATTCTGCTCCTGCTGGCCCGCCTGGGTCTTCGCGCGGGCGATATCGTGCATCTTCGCCTGAGTGACATGGACTGGAAAGAAGCATGGATTCATGTTTGTGGCAAAGGCCGCCGTTCCACGCAATTGCCGCTAACTCAGGAGATAGGTCAGGCGATCGCCACTTACCTGCAGGAGGGCCGCCCTCGCACCGACTCGGATACGCTCTTTGTCCGCTGCCGTGCGCCCTTTCACGCGTTGGGTTCTCATTGTGCCGTCTCGGTGATAGTTGATCGGGCGCTGCGCCGCGCCAAAGTGACACGCCCAAGCCGGGGTGCTGCTCATTTGCTTCGGCATTCGGTCGCGACGTCCATGCTGCGCGAAGGTGCATCGCTGCAGGACATCGCCACTATCCTGCGCCACCGCTCTGTTGAGACCACGCAGATCTACGCCAAGGTAGATATCCCGGCGTTGCGGCAGGTTGCGCAACCCTGGCCGGAGGTGCAGCCATGCTGACTCAAGCTGTTGAGACCTATTTGGCCGTTCGCCGGGCAGCCGGTTTTGCTCTGCGATGTGAAGGTTTCGAGTTGAAAAGCTTCGCCACGTTCTCCGAGACAAGGGGACAACACTACATCTCTTCTCCGATTGCCATCGAGTGGGCGGGATTGGCACGATCGGTTTCGCAGCGCGCCCGGCGGCTCGGGACCATCATCCGATTCGCCCGCTTCCTCCGCGCTGAGGACCAACGCCACGAGGTGCCACCTCCAATTTTCGGCGCGGCGCGGTCACCGCGACCGACCCCTTACATTCTGACGGCGGAACACATCCGCCAAATCGTCGACGCTGCCTCCCGGTCGGGGTATCGAACCCTCCGTCGGGCGACCTACAGCACGCTGTTCTCCCTGCTGGCCTGCACGGGACTGCGGGTGTCGGAAGCTATCCGGCTGCACTTTGATGACATCACGCCCGATGGCTTGGTGATTCGCAGTACAAAATTTCGCAAAAGCCGCCTGGTGCCCTTGCACGACACCGCCAGGGCTGGACTGGAACGGTACCTCGTGCAACGGCGCTCCTATGCACTTTTCGAAGACCACCTGTTCGTATCATTGCGAAGAAAGCCGCTCCTCCCGGGCGATGTCGACAGCGCATTCCACACTGCGGTCAAGCGGGCCGGGCTACCAACTGGCCCTAGGGGTGCTCTGCCCACGCCGCATTCCCTGCGGCACGCATTCGCGGTCCGCGCCTTGCAAGCTTGCCCTGATGGCCGCGATGCCATCACCAAGCATATGTTGGCGTTGTCGACGTACCTGGGGCATACCACCGTGGCCAACACGTACGGGTATCTGGAGGCCGTGCCGGATCTGCTGCTGGACATTGCGGAACGAGCCGAACACTTTGTGGTCGGAGGGCAACTATGACTGCGATCGCCCCCCACATTACTGCCTTCTTTGAGGAACGCCTGCCCCTTGAACGTCGCGCGAGCGAAAACACGCGTGATTCCTAGGCGTATGCGTTCCAACTCCTCTTAACCTTCGCCAGCAAGCGTCTCAAGGCAGCCCCATCCCACTTAGCTCTGGAGCCAATCGATGCGCCGCTGGTGGTGGACTTCCTAAATGATTTGGAAACCACACGTGGCAACGGACCAAGCTCCCGAAACATCCGGCTGGCTGCGATTAAGTCCTTCATGCACTTCATGGAATATCGCGTACCGTCGGCGATGGAGCAGATTCGGCGTACCTTAGCGATTCCCATCAAGAAAACCGAGTCGCGCTTGGTCAGGCACCTGACGGCAGAGGAAACGCAGGCTATCCTCGACGCGCCCGACCCCTCTGGATGGAGCGGCATCCGCCACCGCGCCATGCTCCACCTTTGCTCCGCCGGAGCATTGCGCGTCTCGGAACTGATCGGTCTCCACCTCGATAATCTGACATTTCAACCCCAAGCGAACGTGCTAGTCCATGGCAAGGGTCGAAAGGAGCGATGCCTGCCGTTATGGAAAACGACTACCACGGCACTCCGAGCTTGGTTGGCGGTGAGGGGAGGCGTACCAGTGCCAGAACTATTCGTCAGCAGGCGCGGCCAATCTTTGACCCGTTCCGGCTTCGAATACATTCTGCGGAAACATGTTAGGACTGCAAGGCGCCATTGTCCATCACTGGCAACGAAGCGTGTATCTCCTCACGTACTCCGACACACGTGCGCCCTTACGGTTCTGCAGGCGACCAAAGACCTAAGAAAGGTCGCTCTGTGGCTTGGCCACGCGCACCTGCAAACCACAGAAATGTACACGCGGGCGGACCCGTCGGTGAAGCTGGAAGTCCTCGAATCGGTGATGCCTCCAACGCTGCGGTCTGGACGCTTCAAGGCCACCGACAAGCTGATCGCGTCCCTGACATCGGGTTCCTTTATGCGGGGCGGGACAGTTCCGAAATGACCAACCAGCGGGGTCTCGGAAGCAGGGACCCCGCATAACAATACTGTCTGCATTAAATCTTTTACGCACTGCAGTGCGTAATGTGTTGGTGGTAATCAAGGTACTCCGCTTGCGGGCGTGACGGGTGGAGATGACCTGGTAGAAAAGGTTCGAGGTCTCCTGGTCGAGCGCCAGATAGCCCAGCTCATCAATCAATAAAAAAGCCGGCTCGGTGTAAACCTTGAGTTTGCGGACTAGGGAGTGATCGACCTGGGAAGCGAGCAGTTGGTTGAGCATGTCCATGGCGGTGGTGAAGAGGACGCGCGCCTTGGCTTGGCAGGCGCGCCAGCCGAGGATGTGAGCCAAAAAGGTCTTGCCCACGCCGGGATTGCCGATGATCACGATGCTGGTGCCTTGCTTCAGGAAGTCGAGGTCGAGCAGGCGGAGGATGCGGTTCCGGGCCTGCTGCCGGGATTTGTGATGGGAGAAATGGAACTGGTCGAGGGTCGGCTGAGTGGGAAGATGCGAGAGTTTGAAGCGGCGCTCGAGGGCGCGCTGGTGGCGAGCTTCCAGTTCGAGGTCGGCCAGCCGTTCCAGGGCTGCCGAGAAGCTAAGATTTTGGTTCGCCGCCTGAGCCGTCATCGTTTCCAGGTTCTGGGCCATGGTGGTCAGGGACAGTTGGTGAAGTTTCTCTTCCAGGGTCATCGTCAGGCTCCTTTCGGCCCTCGAGGATGAAGGCGTCGTCATCGAGCAAGGACAGCGGGTCGGTGGCGAGTTGGTTTAACTCGGGATCGGGAAGCTCGAGGGGTGGCGGCGTCGGGCGCGGCGATTCCATCTGGTGCAAGAGATGGGCGACGTAGTCGGCCCCGAAGGCGCGTGCGGCGAGAGCTTTTTCTAAAGCGGCGGCGATCGGTTGGGGGCGATAAGTGCGGAACAACTCGAGCAACTCGCGCAGCTGGCGCGTGAGGGAACGGTCTGAGTCGGCCAGGCCACGCAGGTAAGTTTCTACGGTGGCTTGTGGACAGAGACCGCGCAGCAGGGCCAGCAGCCGTTGTTGAGCCTGGGAGCGCTGGGCGGCGGGACGCTGGGCGAGCAGCTCCTTTTCGAAACCCTCGGCGCCCAACGTCTGGCCGCGCCGCCAGGAGCGCGCATAGCGAACGATCTCGCGGCCGTCGGGAGCCTAAAGCGCGAGGGAAGAAGCATCCGCCTTGGCCATTAAGTGCTGGCCGATGAAGCGCGCCGGAGCACAGTAGTGGTTGGCATCGAAGTGCCAACGCAGGTCTTTGTGCACCAGGACCTCCGCCGTGTCGCGGTAATCGGGAGCCAGGGCGGGCAAGGGCCGCAGGCAGTCCGGACGAAAGCGATCGCAGGGGCGCTGGCGAGTTTCCCGATGCATTCGAACGTTGGCGATTTCCTTAAGCCACTGCCGCGTCTGACGGTTCACATCGGCGAGATCGGTGAACGAGCGGAGCGGCCAGAAGTTCGAACGCAGGTAGCCGATACCGGCCTCGATTTTTCCTTTTTTCCACGCTGTCATTTAGGGCCTTTGGCCCGCGAAACCCTATGAAAATGGCTCTGAGATAAGATAGGACCGGACTGGAGCGGCGAGGTCGAGCGAGCAGTGGAGAAGTCGAGGCCGTCAAGTTGTCTGATCCGGAGCGTGCGTGTTGAGCGAATAATTGGGCGTCGTTGACCCCCCGGGTGGGACCGGCGATAGCCCGCGACCCTGCTTAAAGAACTTTGGGCACGCTCTCCGCTCTCGTCCGAAGGAGAACCGATGTCTTACCGAATAGCAGGAATCGACGTCCATAAACGGATGTTGGCGGTGGTGGTGTCCGAAGTGGAAGTTTACGGCGAGTATTCGTTTGAGCGCCGAACGTTTGGGACCAGCCCAGCGCAACTGCGCTCCCTGGCCGCTTGGCTGCTCGAACAAGAAGTGGAAGAAGTGGTGATGGAATCGACGGCGCAATACTGGAAGCCGGTCTGGGGAGCGCTGGAGAGGTCCTGGCAGCCCCCCTGCCGCAAGCGGGAAGGAGCCCGCCCGACCTCGGGAGCGTTGCATCTGGCGCAGGCGAAGTCGAACCGCGCCCCGCGGGGGCGCAAGAACGATTTCGCCGACGCCGAGCGCTTGGTCAAGCGGTTGGTGGCCAACGAACTGATCTTGAGCTTGGTCCCCGATCCCGAACAGCGCTTGTGGCGGACGCTCATGCGCAGCAAGTATCAGGTGCGGTGCAATCAGGTGCAACTCCACAACCGCTTGGAAGCCTTGTTAGAGGAGGCGCAGATCAAATTATCCAGTCTGGTCTCCGATCTGCTAGGTGTCAGCGGACGCCGCATGCTGCAAACGCTGGCGGACGGCGAGACGGATCCGGCGGTCTTAGCCGCCCTCGCCGATCGTCGCTTGCGGGCCACTCCCGAACAGTTGCACGACGCGTTGGGGGCCTGCCAGGACCTTCATCCCCTCTACCGTCGGCTGGTAAAGACGGCCGTAGTTAGAGGAATGGCAGAGAATGGAGATGCAGATTAGCCAACTGGAGGAAGAGATGGCCACTCTGCTCCGTTCGCATCAGGACC
>DATFTE010000165.1:0-3623 GCA_035262225.1 Terriglobales bacterium | reverse complement strand
CATGTTCAGGAAATTTCCCGGATAGCTGAGCTCGTTGTCGGGATAGACAAACGGCATGCCGAGGGTGTGGCGATAGGCGAAGGCGGCGATGGTCGGCATCTTGCCGATCAGCCGATAGGTCTGCTTGCGGCGCGACTCTTCGTTCAGGATCTCCTTGGCGTCGTGATAGAAAGTCGAAAGCGCGGCGATGGTCGAAATCATCATGCCCATGGGGTGGGCGTCGTAATGGAAGCCGTCGAGAAACTTCTTGATGCTTTCGTGGATGAAGGTGTGGTGGGTGATATGCCAGGCCCAGTCCTTCAAGTGGGCCTCGGTCGGCAATTCCCCGTGTAGCAGAAGGTAGGCCGTTTCCAGATAGTTGCTCTTCTCCGCCAGCTCTTCGATGGGATAGCCGCGATAGCGCAGGATTCCTTTGTCGCCGTCGATGTAGGTGATGCGGCTCACGCACGAAGCGGTATTGGTGTAGGCGGGGTCGTAGCTCATCATCCCGAAGTCTTCAGGGCCGGTCTTGATCTGGCGCAGGTCGACGGCGCGGATGGTGCCGTTGGTGATGGGGACCTCGTAGGCCTTTCCGGTGCGGTTGTCGGTGATGGTGAGCGTCTCGCGGGACATGGAGGAGGCCTCGGATTTCGTGGAGCCGGCGGTCGTGGTCAGGGAATTCATCGAACAAACCTCGCAAACTCTCAATGTACACCAAAGGCCAGGGAGGTGAAAGGAAGGGCGCGGCATCGGCCGCAGGCGCGTCTCGCGATAGCAGAAAAGAAAGGCTTTAGGAAACCGGGCACCCCCGCATATCCACGTCTTGACAATAGTCGTTATAACGATTAATATGAGGAGGAATAGGCGGGAGGAGGCCAACATGATCCAGATTAGGAAGAGCGACGAGCGCGGGCACGCCAACCACGGCTGGCTGGACACGCGGTTTACATTTTCGTTCGCAGATTATTACGATCCGAAACACGTGCAATTCCGCACCCTGCGCGTGATGAACGACGACCGGGTCGCGGGGGGCGGCGGATTTCCGACGCATCCGCACCGCGACATGGAAATCGTCACCTATGTGCTAGAGGGCGCGCTGGCGCACAAGGACAGCATGGGCAATGGCTCGACCATCCGGCCGGGCGACGTGCAGTACATGAGCGCCGGAACGGGAGTGGCGCACTCGGAGTTCAACGCTTCTCCTACCGAGCCGGTGCATCTTTATCAGATCTGGATGTTCCCGGACAAAAACGGCCACCAGCCCCGCTATGATCAAAAGAATTTTTCCGAAGCGGAGAAGCGCGGCAAGCTGCGTCTGCTGGTTTCGCCTGACGGTCGCGACGGCTCGGTAGAGATTCGCCAGGACAACGAACTCTATGCAACCGTGCTGAAGCCGGGCGAGAGCGTAAAGCACGAGCTGAAGCCGGCGCGGCACGCCTATGTGCAGGTGGCGCGCGGCAGTGTGAAGCTGAACGGCCAAGCGCTCGAAGCGGGCGACGGCGCGGCGATTTCCGGGGAGAAAGCCTTGCAATTGACCGGTACAAAGGACGCCGAAGTACTGGTGTTCGATCTGGCGTAAGCGCCGCGGGGCAAAGAAGCGCAAGCGAAAAAAGACCGGCCCGGCTGCGGCCGGTCTTGGTGTTTTACGGGCAGCGGACGATCAGGGAGACGGTGGAAGCGTGATGACCGGATTCTGCGGAAAGAAGTCAAACGGGCGAAGCACGAAGTCGTGCCACATGACCGGCATCACCGGCCAGTCTTCGGCGCGGGTCACGTGGTGGAACCCGAGCGTATACCAGGCGACGATATCCGTATTTTCAATCGGGCGATTGCCCTTGGTCCAAACGGCAAGGCCGTCGTCTCCCTTGCTTTGTGTCGGGTAGACACCGGAAGCGAAGCGCTCGTCTTGCCGGTAGGGGGTGACCCACAGCTGGTGGGCCGAGAAAGCGCCGACTTTTTGCGGGCCGTCGTCCGGGTCGAGCAGCGAAGCGGCGGTCGTACCCGGCATGAGTTCATAGCCCGTCGGGTATCCAAGCGGGCCCTTTACGTTGGGATTGATGAACTCCCACATCGCGGGCCTGTCGAGGCGGATGTCCATCATCGCGTCGTTTTCCGTTTTGGCAACGGAAGATTCGGCCACCCAGATACTCTTGCGCATGGGATTGGCGAGTTGACGTTTCGCGAGACGCATGGGCATGAAGCTGTTGTTGACGCCGTCCACGTCGACATCGAGGCGAAACGAGAAAAAATGGTCGTGATTCACGCCGACCGTGTTTAGGGCGACGAAGTGGCCGAACTCGTCGGGAGCGCCCGCAGTCGAATGGCCCGGAGAATCGGCCGCCTGCCGGGCCCGGACCGCTTTGGTTTCGACGATACCCGTGGCGCCGACGGCCACGCGAAGATTTCCATCGCGCTCGAAGCGCCAGTCGAGAACGTAGTCGTAGTTGCCGACCACCGCCGCAGTGCGCAGGACCAGCACGCGCGCGCCGCTGCCCGAGAGTTGATGATCTTGAAAGTGGCGCCAAGCCGGCTCGCCGGCGTAGCTTTCAAACAGGCAGGCGACCTGAGCGTGAATGACCGGAAAGCCGTGCTCTTCCCAGGTCAAGCTGTCGAAATAGACGGCATGGGAGGGGCAATCAACCCCGGCGCGTAATGGCTTCAGAATCTGACTGGTGGCGTAGAACTCGCCGGCATCGATGAAGACGCGGTTGGCCCAGCCAACCGCCGGATCCATATACGGCACATAGAGCTCCGACATGGAGCCCTCGTAAAGGACGGAGCGGAAGCGACCGCCGTCCTCGATCCCGGCGAGATTGATGATGGCGCCCAGACGCGGATCGAGCCGGAAACGAAAGCGCCAGTTCTGCCAGCTGACTTCCCCGCCCTTCACTTGAAAGCTGGGGCCAAGTGGCTGGGAAACGCTGATGGGAGTGGTCCCCGGCCGGGGCGCGGTTTCCAGATCCTGGTAGTTCACCGGAGCCTCGGAAACGGGCGTGATGCCTTCGTCGATCACCTCCAGCACTTTCTTTTCGGCCGCGTCGACTTTGATCTGCAGGCCTTCAATGCCGCGCGACCAGCCGAGGTAGACGCCGTGCGTGTAGTTGCAGCCGCCCATCATGATGCGGTGGCCTTCGAGTTCGGGAAGGGCGAAATAGCTGAAAGGATCGGCGGTGCAATCGACGGGAGCCAGGTCGGAGATCCCGCGCTTCTTGAGCGCTGCGATGACCCGCGGATCCTTCTTCATCACTTCTTCGAGCTCCTGAAACTCCTTGCGGGTCACGGGCGCCTGCACGTCTTTGCGCTCCTTCCAGGACAGAAGCCTGCGGTTAGAGACGTCGACCAGCGCTTCGATGGTGACGCCCTTGCGAAGAAGGATCACTTCGGCTTCCCGGAAAATGGCGTCGCCGGGCTTCCAGCCGAGAACCTTGTTCTTGGCGGGCTCGTGCAGCAGCACGCTGTGCGTCACGGTGTCGGGATCGAGCTTGCCCGAGTCGCGAAGCACATCGTAAACCGTCCAATATTCCTGGGTTTTGAGCGCGTCAAGGGGATGAGTGGGCGGCTGGTTTTGCGCGAGAAGCGCGGGCGCAAGCGCCAGGCAATTCAGAAAAAATACGAGCCGGGAAACACAACGCATCAAGCCCTCC
>DATFTE010000164.1:0-39811 GCA_035262225.1 Terriglobales bacterium | reverse complement strand
ATCTGGCGCATGATGTCCATGATGCGCTCGTAAATCCGTATCAGATCCTGATCGGGCAGGGGGCCCGGGTTGACCTTTTTCACGTTGGCGAAGACCGCGCCCTCGCGGTCCGGTTCGTAGATGGGCATGCCCGCCATGCGCTTGAGCTTGCCGATCTCATGGGCCGCCTGCGCCCGCTGGCTCAGCAACTCGACCAACTTCCGGTCGAGTTCATCGATTTTGTTGCGCCAATCGGAGATGTCCATGGCCAGTCGTCGGTCTTCAGTCGCCGATCCGCAGCAAAACTACTACGCCTTCAGCCCTGCGGGCTGACGACGGCTGACTGACGACTGGTTCTCGTGAGCTGCTTTATGAATTCTGCCACAGCTTCGGCTTCCTTGCCGGGATTGCGCTCGATGGTCTCGACGATGGCGCTGCCCACCACCGCGCCGTCGGCGAATGTTGCCACGGTCGCGAATTGTTCCGCACTGGAGATGCCGAACCCCACGGCAATCGGCAGCTTCGTATACTTGCGGACGCGGCGCACCACGCCTTGCGCATCTTGGGAAAGTTGTCTCCGCGCTCCGGTCACTCCCGTACGTGCGACGGCATACACAAATCCGGTCGACGCCTGCGCAATCTGCCTCAGGCGCGGATCCGTGCTGGTCGGCGCAGCCAGGAATACGGTCGCCAGATCGTGCTTCCTCATCTGCTCGATATACTCGCCCGCCTCTTCGACGGGAAGGTCGGTGACCAGCGCGCCGTCGAGACCCGCAGCTCTGGCCACGTGGCAGAACTTCGAGAGCCCCAGACGAAGAATCGGATTCAGGTAGGAAAACAAGATCAAGCCGACCGATTGCGAGTGCTGGCGAATCTCCGCGGCCAGAGTCAGCACCTGTGACAGGGTTGTCCCCTTCGCCAGCGCGCGTTCGCTGGCGCGTTGGATGACCGGACCGTCGGCGACGGGATCGCTGAAGGGCACTCCCAGTTCGATAACGTCAGCACCGGCCTCAATGGCGGCAAGAACCACCTCTCGCGTCGTCCGAAGATCGGGATCGCCGCAGGTAACGTAAACCACGAGAGCGGGACGGTGCTCGAAATGAAAAGGCACAGGCTAGAATAGCAGAGCAGATTATGAGCCTGAACAGCATCAAGGAAATTGAGCAGCCAGTCGGCTTGCTCAGTCCGCAGGAAATCGCAGCGTTGTACGCGTAGCTGGACCAGCACTTTTCCCCGAATGCAGGCAGAGACTGAGGCCGGGCGTCTCGACACCGCTATCGACCGTGCTTCAGATGGTGAAAAGACGGGGCGCGTTCGTCCACTCTTACACCCATGGAGCATCGTGGCGCTGCGGATTTCCGGCACGAGTGCTTTGTTCCTGAAGAGATCTGGGCTCAAGCGAGCCGATGGACACTGGTGGTTCTCGATCGGCGATCTCGAGGGCTAGAGCAGGCTGATCTCTCAGCGGCAGACATCTCTATCGAAGATCGAGATTCTCCCGCAAGATCCCAACATCCTTGTCCCCGCGCCCGGAGACATTAACGATGACGATCTCCGACTTCTTCATCTTGGGCGCGCGCTTCACCACTTCCGCCAGTGCGTGCGCCGATTCCAGTGCGGGAATAATGCCTTCCATACGGGCCAGAAGCGTGCAGGCCGCGAGCGCTTCCGCATCGGATGCGGGAACATACTCGGCGCGCGACGTATCCTTAAGCCACGCGTGCTCAGGGCCGATCGAAGGATAATCAAGCCCGGCAGAAACGGAATGCGTCGTCGCGATCTGCCCGGCCTGATCCTGAAGCACATAGGAATACGTTCCCTGCAGCACTCCGGGAGCGCCCCCGCGAAATCGCGCGGCATGCTCGCCCAGTTGTTCTCCGCGCCCGCCGGCCTCCACGCCGACCAACTTCACTTTCTTGTCTTTGATGAAGTCATGGAAAATGCCGATGGAGTTCGAGCCTCCGCCGACGCAGGCGATGATCACCGCCGGCAGCTTGCCCTCGGCTTTCAGGATCTGCGCACGCGCTTCGCGCCCAATGACTTTGTGAAAATCACGCACCATGGTGGGGTAGGGATGCGCGCCCAGAACGCTTCCCAGCAGGTAATGTGTCGTGCGGACATTCGTGACCCAGTCGCGCATGGCTTCGTTAATGGCGTCTTTGAGCGTGCGCGATCCGGAATCGACGCCACGCACGTCCGCACCCAGCAGCCGCATGCGAAAAACGTTGAGCTCCTGCCGCCGCATGTCTTCCCTGCCCATGTACACCACGCATGCAAACCCAAAGAGCGCGCACACCGTGGCCGTTGCCACGCCATGCTGCCCGGCTCCGGTTTCCGCGATAATGCGCCGCTTGCCCATGCGCTCAGCCAGCAGCGCCTGCCCGAGGCAGTTGTTGATCTTGTGTGCTCCGGTGTGCAGCAGGTCTTCACGCTTAAGATAGATCTTCGCGCCGCCGAGCTTCCTGGTGAGCCGTTGCGCAAAAAATAAAGCCGTAGGACGGCCGGCGTACGTCTTGAGAAGTTCCGTAAACCGCGCCTGAAACGTGCGATCCCGCTTGGTCTTCTCGTAAACCCGCTCCAGTTCCTCGAGCGCCGCCATCAGCGTTTCGGGGACATAGCGTCCCCCATAAACGCCAAAGCGGCCGGGAGCGTTTCTCGCGATGGATGCTGTGGCCATAACGCCTGTACTGGTTGACCTGTAGTGACCCAGCTCAGCTGCTTCACGCGGACATCAGAGAGTCTGCGTCTGCACGCCACCCCCAGGCTGCGTCTCTCGATAGACAATCATTGTGTTCAGTCTACTCGATCTGCCGCGCGCACCGCGGCGATGAAGGCTCTCACTTTGTCGGGATCTTTTTTGCCCGGCCGCGCTTCGACTCCCGAAGCCACGTCCACGCCCCAGGGATGAAGAATGCTGATCGCCCGAGCTACGTTCGCGGGAGCGAGGCCGCCGGCGACGATGATCTTCGTAAAACTGCGCATTCCATCCGAGAAAGAACGGAACTTCTCCCAATCAAGAGTCTTGCCGGTACCTCCCTGGCTGGGCCGGCCGGAATCAAGAATCAGTGCAGAGATCGGCCCCGGTCGCAATTCCCTCCCGTCGAAGCTCGCAAACATACCTGCATCCTCAGCGCGGAGCACTCCCATCGACACCGGATCCCAGGAGTACGATTCCTCTTGAGGCCGATCGAGCGAATAGGCAGGGGCTGCCTTGATGATGCGCAACTTCCCTTGTGACAATTCCGTCAATCGGGTTGCGAACTCAAGGTCTTCGGACCCATGCAATTGCGCCCCGGTCAGTTGGACGGTTGCGGCCATGTCGCTGACCCAATTCACAGTTTCATCCACGAACACCCCCACCTTCTCCACCCGCTCCGGAAGCTTCTCCACGATCTTCCGCGCCGTCTCGGCGTCCACCTTCCGCGGACTTTTCTCGTAGAACACGAAACCCAGCGCATCGGCGCCGGCGTCGACCGCGGTCAGCGCGTCTTCCAGATTCGTAATGCCGCAGATCTTGACCCAGGTCATAGAACCGTCGTTGGTCGCTGGTCGTTGGCCGCGCGCAACAAAGCGCGCAGCGCTTCTCCTGGCTTCTCCGCTTTCATCAGCAATTCGCCGATCAGGAATGCCTGATATCCCGCCCCGCGCAACCGGGTGATGTCTTCGGCGGTATGAATTCCGCTCTCGGCCACGCTGACCACATCTTTCGGAATCAGAGTCGCCAGGTGAAACGCCGTGTGCAGATCTACGTTGAAGGTCCGCAGATCGCGACGGTTTACGCCCACCAGATCGCAACCGGCGTCGAGGGCTCGCCTGAGTTCATCCTCATCGTGCGCTTCACTAAGCACGTCGAGACCCGTCTCGCGACTCTTGCGGGCCAGACTCACCAACTGCGATGGAGACAAAGCAGCAACAATCAGCAGCACGGCATCGGCGGAATTCGCGCGCGCTTCGAGCAGCTGAAATTCGTCGACGATGAAGTCTTTGCGCAGGCAGGGAATACCCGTGCTGGCGGAGGCGATGCGCAAGTTCTCGAGCGCTCCCTGAAAGAATTCCTCGTCGGTCAGCACCGACAAGGCAGCGGCGCTCGCGCCTTCCAGGTCCCGTGCCAGTTGCTGGGGATTAAAGTTGTTGCGAATCAGCCCGCGCGAGGGAGAAGCCTTCTTCAACTCGGCGATCACGGCCGCGCCGTTGGCGGAAGCGGTTTGCAGTCGGGCCCGAAATCCGCGCGGGACGTGCCTTGCCGCGAGCCGCTCCAACTGACGCAAATCCGCGCTCTGCCGGGCTGCGGCAACACGGCGGCGGGTGGCGGCGACAATTTGATCCAGGCCGACGGGCATGGGGGTTCCACGATTATACGGAACCGCCGATATGCTCGTGTCATCCCGATGTCTCCCAGGCTTCCTGCCGCCTTCGAATGTTATGCGGCCGATTCACCTTCCCGACGCCAGAAGGAGGCTTCCCTATGTTCCTGCTTGTGAAACTCCTGGGGGCTTACGGTTGGGGCAAGCGCAAAGGCCTGCGGGTAGAGAAAAAACAGGAGGCAAAACAGTGCGAGTATGGTCGTGCTGTGACGCGCGAGTAAAGCTGCAAAACTCTGGGCGCCGTCTCGATGCTACGTTAGCCGATTTCGGTCACGAAGCTGGACGGGCCACTTCCCTCTGCCGCTTCAGCTGCGCGAACAGGAAACGGTGCCCGGCGGCCTTTTCCCGGCTGCCTTCCGGATGGTTGTACAGCGCCGCCAGCCAGCGATGCGCCGCCAGCAATCCGGGAGACATGCTGAGCGCAGTCTCGAAAGCCAGAATCGCGCGCTGCCGGTGTCCCAGACGCGCCAGGGCTACTCCCAGATAGAAATGTCCAAGGGGAAGGAAATGTTGCAGGCCGACGGCAATCAAGGCTTGCTCGGCGGCCTCTTCATTCCTACGCTGGCGCAGGCGCACCAGTGCGAGCCCCAGGTGCGCCTCCGGACTGTCGCCGTCAATTTCGAGCGCGCGCTCGAAGGCACGCTGCGCATCTTCGGTGCGCTTCTTTCGCAGGTAGGTTTCACCGATGCGCAGATGCAAGTCCGGAAGCCGCGGATCAGCACGCTCCGCCTTGAGCAGCGAGGCCAGCGCCGCATCCGCGTCCCCTTCTTCGAATTGAATGATGCCCATGAGCAGATCCACCCAGGGACGCGGTTTGGGGGTGTTGTCCTCGGCCTCGGGGGTTTCCACACCTGCCTCAGCCTCGCCCTCCGGCTTGCGCCGCACGGGTTTTTTCGGCGGTGTCGCAATCAGCTTCTCCAGGATCGCCTTGGTTTCCCTCCGCCGCCCAACGGCCAGACAGCACTGCGCCAGGTATTGCTGGAAGCGCACCTCATCCGGCCACTTGTGGACCAGTTCTTCGAGCAACTTTTGCGCTTCCGGGTAATTGCGCGCGTCCAGGTGCGCCCGCGCCAGGTTGTAGCGCAATTCGCGCATGGCAATCTCCGCGGCTTTTTCCTGATTTTCGCTGGGCGGCTGGATGTAGCCCAATGCGACAAATTGCTTCAGCACCAGTTGTGCCGCCGCCGGGTCGGTGCGCAGGCCCTCGGGATGCATCCCGCACTCGCCCGGTTCCGTCTCCCAGCTGGGAATGCGCGTGATCTCCGGCTTCTCCTCGAAAGCCTGCACCAGCACGCGCCCATCCATGTCTTCGCCCACCGGCAGCCCGAACAGTGTCAGGATGGTCGGGGTCACATCGAGTAGTGTCGCGCCGTAGATTCTCTCGTCCTGCCGGATGTGCGCGCCTTTCATGCCGAAGATGCCGAACGGTCGGTGCTGCACCGCCGGTCCCGCCGGCTCAAGGGGAATGCCGCGCGGCCGCAGATGATCGGAGTGAAAGCCGTGATCCGATACCAGGATGACGGTCGCATCCGGTCCCGCCAGCGCGAGCAATGTCTCCAGCATCATGTCGTGGAAGCGATACGCTCCATTCACCACGTCCTTGTAGATTTCAAACTTGTCATCGGGGATGCCTTCCATCTGCGGCGGATGAAAGTGCATGAATCCGTGACAGAAGTGATCGATGCCGTTGTAGTAGACCGCGAGAAAATCCCACTCCTGGTTCGCGAGTGTCCAGGTGGCGGCGTTGTGGATCGAGCAGTTCTCCGACAAAATCCTCGCGAACGAAGCCAGTCCCTTGTCTTTTTCCTGATCGATCTTCACCGCGTGGGGAATCCACGGCAGAATCGCGGCCTCCCCCACCTCCGCGGGATGCATACGCAATTTCGCGAACGTATCGCGCAGGGTTTCGGGATGCACCGCGCCGGGAGGCAGAGGCCATTCCTCGCCCAAGGGAGCCGCCGCGTAGGGATAGAGGTCGGAGACCGAAATGCCATTGATCGGCTCGGCGGGATGCCCGGCAAACCAACCCAACACGTGAGTCTTGTATCCGCGTTGCGTGAGAATGTTCCAGATCGCCTTCACCTTGCGCGAAGTGCTGGTGACGGGCCGTACGCCGCCATTCTGTGGATCGGGCTCCATGAAGCCGTGAATGCCGTGCTTCTCGGGCCGCTTGCCGGTGGCGATCGAGTTCCACAACATGGGCGAGAGAATCGGACGGAGGGTCGCGATATTGCCCATTACGCCCTGATTGATGAACTCATCGAGCGTGGGCATCAGCCCCTGGTCAAGCAGCGGGTTGATGACTTTCCAGTCGGCGGCATCCCATCCGATCAGCAGAACTTTGCTGGCGAGCGGCTTAGTCATGCGCTTCCATCCGAGAAACACGGACAGGCCCAGGAAGGAGAGGCGAGACAGTGTATAACACTTTTGCGGGAACAAAAGCGCTCTCACCTGGCGCCGGGACTGCTTTTTTTTTCACTTCGCGGGAGCCTTGGAAGCCAAATCCCGCTGCAGACGCTGCATGCTCTGCTGGCCGATAGAGATCAGACCGCTGCGCGGCGCATCGAGATCGGCGATCAGCGCCATCACGATGGCGATCATCAGCGGTGGCACGATCATCGACAGGAGAAACCTCTGCTGCTGACCGTAGCCAACTGTCAAGCAGGTTATTACTCCGAGCAGTCCCAGCATCGCCCAGATGACGATCGGGATGCGATTGTCGAATGCGGACAGCCGTTTCTCGTCCAGGTCAATCGCATCGTTGACCGCCTCCACAAACAGCGCTGTGACGGGAGTGGGAGTCTGTTGCGCCGCCGCCGTCGCTTCCTGCCACAGCTGGGTCTGCAATTCCTTTCCCTCCTGCAGCGCATTCTGAAACACTTTCTGGTTCAAACCTGCCTGCCCAAACTCGAGACGCGCCTGAGCGTACCCGCGAAGCAACTGCTGCGTCTCGGTACGCGCCGGCTCGGGCAATAACTGGGTGCGGAGACTTGCAGTCGCAATGGCACTCGCCTCATCCACAACCAACTGCCGGCGCTGATCGTAGCGCGGCAAAGCCATGGCCAGCGTGAATCCCAGCAACAGGCTGAGCAGGACCGCGATCTGATTTCGTGTGTCCAGGATCTGGTCGTGACGCTTGTCATCCTTGTCGGTTCCCAGCATCAATGCCCGGCGGTAGCCGATCTCCACCGCGAGCCACAGCCCCAGGAAGATCACAGCGAAGAGGGGTACGGGAAAATCGACTAGCCTACTCATGGCGTCACCTGCGTGCAAGCCGCAGTTCGAAAGCTTACTCCAACTGGACCGGGCAGTGCCCAGTTTACCTGCTGCTTCGGGCTCAAACTGGAAAGGCCTGAGAGCTACGGGGCGTGTCAGCCAACCGCCTGACGGCGACGTGTATGGTTCCTTGTCCAACGATTTGCCGGACGCGTCATCCCCGGCGGCCACCCCCGATCCGGAAGGAATGAGGGATTCAAGGGTTGCACCGGTCCGGCCCGGGCAGAGATGAAACCGACCCCGGTGGCGGTATCGGAGGGAATTGGGTGCGGGGGACCTCTTGCTACTGGTGCCGAAGAAGGGACTCGAACCCCCACACCCTTGCGGGTACATGGACCTGAACCATGCGCGTCTGCCAATTCCGCCACTTCGGCAAAAGTGTGCGTGGCAACTTACAGTTGCCTTTCAGGAAAGGACTACAATTAATATTCTACAGAGGTCGCGCTGGGTGTCAAACCATCCAGTCGCCTGTCCGCCGCCCCGCAGGTTTGCTGGAGACGAATTCAGCGATGGACAACTCCCACAAGCTGCCTCCGGAAGTAAACCGGCGCCTGCGCACGCTGGCGCACGATCTCAGCAACTCGCTTGAGACTTTGTTGCAGGCCTCCTACCTTCTCGGACAAGTCAAGCTGGAACCCAACGCCAAGAAATGGGTGCAGATGATCGACGCCGCCTCGCAGGAAGCCACCCGCATCAACCGCGAGATTCGCGAGATTCTGCGCGCCCACGGCTAGTGCAGAAGTTATTGATTCAGCTTTTCCAGGTGACGGAAGCCGTCGCTTCCCACATAGAGCAGCACTGACAGGGTCCCGTTGTAGGCGGCGTGCACCAGCAAGCTGGAAGCGACCGACCTGGTTTTCGCGCGCGTGAGCGTCAGCGCAACTCCCACCAGGAATACGACCAGAACCGGCCCCCACGCCTGTCCCAACTGTGGCGCGTGAATCAATCCGAAGGCCACTGACGTCAGCGCCACCGCCATCCCAAGCCCCAGGCGCCGCGCCAGGACGGGATAGAGAAACCCGCGGAAGAAAAATTCTTCCAGCAGCGGAGCCATGGTCACGCCAAACACCGACAGCGTCCAGGCTTCCCTCGAGGTTTGAAAAAAGCGCTCGATGGGAAGTCCTTTCGGCATGGGAAGCAGGTTGGCGAACAACTGCAATCCCACCGAAAGAACTACGCCCCCGGCCACAAAGAGCCAAGGCGATTTCGGCCAGTTCCATTGAATGGCACGCCAGAAGTTCTGCCCGATCCGGCCTTCGACCACCGACACCATGAAAAGGAGAACCACCACGTAGGCCGCCGCCTGGCCAATCACCCCGACCAGGGGAAACTTGGCAACCTCCATGAGCGGGAGCCCGGGGTATAGCAGTTTCTGCGCCGCGTAGGTCACTACCACCACGCAGAAAACGATGGAAAACAGTGCGACCATCACGATCCAGAACACATCCCAGCCGTTCCAAACCGGATCTTCAATCGGCGGACGGGCCTGGGGAACTGACACCTCGGGGCCCAGGGGAGCTCCGGGATCGGATAGCGGATTTTCCAGGGAAGACACTGTTTCAGTCCATTTCAGTGTTGTAAGCGCCGCGAAATTTCACCCTCTGAGGATTTGCTGGGAACCGCGCCTGCCGCTTTCAGCATACCCATTTCCGTTGCCGTTCGTGAAGTAGTGGGCCAGCGCCTGTCCGGTATAGGACTTCTTGTTTTTCGCCACTTGCTCGGGAGTTCCCTGCGCCAGAACTCGCCCACCATCTTCTCCGCCTTCCGGCCCCAGATCAATGATCCAATCGGCATTGCGAATGACGTCGAGATTGTGTTCGATGATGATGATCGTGTTCCCCAGATCGGTGAGCCGGTGCAACACGTCGAGCAGCTTTTTCACATCGTCGAAATGCAGCCCTGTGGTCGGCTCGTCGAGCAGGTATAGGGTTTTCCCCGTCTGCCGCTTGCTCAACTCCCGGGCCAGCTTGATGCGTTGTGCCTCGCCACCCGACAGCGTCACCGCCGATTGGCCAAGGTGGATATATCCCAGACCCACGTCCACCAGGGTCTGCAGCTTCTGTTTTACCTGCGGGATGTTCTCCAGGATCGGCAGCGCTTCCGACACCGGGCTCTCCAGCAAGTCGGCGATGGATTGCCCTTTGTACTTCACCGCCAGCGTCTCGTGATTGTAGCGCTTGCCGCTGCAAACCTCGCATACCACGTAGACGTCGGGCAGGAAATTCATTTCGATGCGCCGCTGGCCCTCGCCCTGGCACGCTTCGCAGCGTCCGCCGGGAACGTTGAACGAGAATCGTCCCGGCTTGTATCCCCGCTCTCGCGACTCCGGCAGCATGGCGTAAAGATCGCGTATCTGCGCGAACACTCCCGTGTAAGTGGCCGGATTCGACCGCGGCGTGCGCCCGATCGGCGACTGGTCAATGCGGATAACCTTGTCGATATTCTCCGCCCCGGAGATCATCCTGTGCTCTCCGGGTTCTTCCCGCGAACGATAGAGCGATCGCGCCAGAGCCCGGTAGAGAATGTCATTCACCAGGGTGGATTTGCCCGATCCTGAAACTCCCGTCACCACCGTCATCACACCCAGTGGGAAGGTGACGTCCAGGTTCTTGAGATTGTTCTCCCGGGCTCCCAGAATGCTGATGCCCAGCCCGTTGGTATGCCGGCGCTCCGGGCGCATCGCAATCCGAGTCCGCCCTGAAATGTAAGCGCCGGTCAGCGATTCCGCGACCCGTACAATCTCCTCCGGCGTTCCCCGTGCCACCAGCTCGCCACCATGGCGTCCCGCGCCTGGACCCAGGTCAATCACATAGTCTGCCCGACGGATTGTCTCTTCATCGTGCTCCACCACCAGCACCGTGTTACCCAGGTCGCGCAGTTCTTCGAGCGCCTTCAGCAAACGGTCATTGTCGCGATGATGCAATCCAATCGAAGGCTCATCGAGCACGTACAGCACGCCCCGCAGCTTCGATCCGATCTGCGTCGCCAGCCGGATGCGCTGCCCTTCCCCGCCCGAAAGCGTGGCCGCTGAGCGATCGAGCGAGATGTATCCCAGCCCCACGGCATTCAGGAATTGCAGCCGCTCGACAATCTCGTGCACAATTCTGCCGGCAATCATTTCTTCCCGCCCGTGCAGCTCGATCTTGCGCGCCACTTCAAGCGACCGCGCCACCGACATGGCCGTGAAATCGGCGATCGACATTCCGTTGACTCTCACCGCCAGGCTTTCCGGACGCAACCTCTGCCCATGGCACGCCGGGCACTGTGTCGCCGACATATAGTCGAGAAGGTAGTCACGATAGGTGTCAGAGGTTGATTCCTCAAGCACCTGTTTCAGGTATCCCACCACGCCGCGAAACCCCGTCTTCCCCCGTCCGGCCTCACCATACATCAGCAGGTTCTGCGTCTTCTCGGGAAACCTTTCGAACGGCGTGGCCAGATCGATGCCATGCGCCGCGGCGGCAATATGGAGCATGTGCACCAGGTTCGACGATGCCGAGCCGGGGCCCAGCCCTCCGTCGAGCAGCGGCTTCGACCAGTCGGTCACGATCTTCGCGGGATCGAAGTCGTACTTGCTGCCCAGCCCGTGACACTCGGGACAAGCACCGTACGCGCTGTTAAAGGAAAACGAGCGCGGCTCAAGCACAGGCACATTGATGCCGCAATCGGGGCAGGCCAGCCGCTCCGAGTAAAGCGTTTCCTCGCCACCCACCACCGCGACCTGCACCAGCCCTTCCGCCAGCTTCATCGCCTGAGCGATCGAGTTTTCCAGCCGCCGTTCAATCCCCGGCTTCACCAACAACCGGTCCACCACCACCTCGAGGGTGTGGTTCTTGCGCTTGTCGAGCTGCGGTTCATCCTCCAGGTTTACTATTTCGCCATCAATGCGCGCCCGGGCGAAGCCCTGTTGCAGCAGCTTCTCCATCTCTTTCCTGAACTCGCCTTTGCGGCCGCGCACCATCGGCGCCAACACCATCACCCGGTCTTCCGGGGTCAGCGACATCACCCGCTGCACGATCTGTTCGGCGGATTGACGCGCGATCGCGCGCCCGCACCTGGGGCAGTGCGGCACCCCGATCGAGGCGAACAACAAGCGAAGATAATCGTAGATTTCCGTAATGGTTCCAACGGTCGAACGGGGACTGCGGCTGGTGGTCTTCTGCTCGATGGAGATCGACGGGCTCAGGCCGTCAATCGCGTCCACATCCGGACGCTCCATCTGATCGAGGAATTGCCGCGCATAAGCCGAAAGCGTCTCCACGTAGCGCCGCTGGCCCTCGGCATAAATCGTGTCAAATGCCAGCGACGACTTGCCCGACCCACTCAGCCCGGTAATCACCGTCAACGTGTTACGCGGGATCTCCACGTCGATATTCTTGAGGTTGTGCTGACGGGCGCCGCGGACCGAGATCTTGGTGATGGCCATGAAACTCGCTAGTAATGCCCTTCCGTAATATGGACGGGTCCCCAGAAATGCTGGAGAGTGGAAGTGCGCACCTCTACTCCGTATCTTAGTTGTTAACAGGAACCAGCGTCAACGCGGGTAGAGTGAGAAGCGCACGCTGGGCGAAGTCGACCCCCGAACTGGACCAATCCAGCGCAAAATCGATAACGCGAACCGTCGGAATAAATCCCACGGCACGTTACATATAAGGGTAGGGCCGAACTTGAGCGGGTTATTCCAAGTGCTCGTGCTTCTGTTGACGATCCTCTCCGCAGTCGCTTTGGGAGTTTTTGCTGCCTACGTCGCTGTCAACAGCGTCCTTTTCGCTTTTGCCCGAGCCCGCAGCGAAACCCGTCGCGCTCCGGTTCTCGTCGAGACCCACGCCAGCGGCGACTGACCGGGTGCCAGGTTCCTTCAACATCCTGTAGAAGGGAGCTTTACTCCGACTCTCCTTCAATTTCACCCGCCGTTTCGTTGCACCCGGAATAGGCGCAGAGAAGCTGCGTCCTTACCGATTGACAGTAAACGAAAGGCTGCCCCCTTCGCGGATCCGCCCTAGTGCGGTGGCGCCTGAGGTGCCACTCCCGGCGGAGCGGGCGGAAATCCCTGCCCTGGTGTCGGAGCTACGCCCCCTGGCTGCTGTTGTTGCTGTTGCTGAAGCTGCTGTTGGCGCTGCATCTCGAGCAAAAGCTGCTCCGGGGTCTTCGCGTTGGGCTGGCCAACCTGTTGCCCCTGCTGCTGATCGTCGGTGGCTTGTTGATCGGCCTGGTCGGCATCTGCTGAGGCGTCGTCGGAGAGGTCATCGCTCGCGTTCGCCTCCTGCGCATCCGGCTCGGGTTGGATCGGTACCGGTTCGTTTTGCGCCTGCACCGGCTGCGGCGGTACCCCGGGCGATGATGGGCCATCTCCTCCCGCTTTAGCCGTCAGAATCAGCCTTTCCAGCTGTTCCGGGTGCGCTTCCGAGCCGAGCATAACGTAATTGAAGTGGGACCCATTCAAGAGGGAAGTCATCACATCCCGCGATGGTCCCGGGCCAAACTGTCCCACCACCCTCTCGGGAGCGCTGCCTGCAAGTTCAATGCTCGCGCCGGTCTTCACGTGAACCGCGCGCAGGATATCGCCCAGCGTCGAGTTCCTGGCAATGATAGTGAGCTTGCCGTCCTGGTAGGACACCTGAGGAGGCACCGCCGGCATCTGTTCCGGTCTTGGCGGTGGAGGGGGTGGGGGCGGAGGAACCACTTCCACGGTGGTTTCCGGCACTGCCGGCTTCTTGGTTACGTGCTTTTGTGTCGCACTGGCAAAGCTCGACGCCGAAAGGGCAAACACCAGGACTGAAAGACTGATCGAGAGTTTCGGCCGTCGCAACCGCATAAAAGCACTCCGGTACTGACTCAAAAAATTGTAGCACTCCGGGGCGGGCCTCACGCGCGGCGTTTTGCCTGAAAAAACAATCCCTTGGCGCGAACAGACTTCCCTCTCCTGGGAACGTCGCCCCTGCCGCTGCTTGCAGGAAAAATGGAAGTCCGATTGAAAAGGAAGGCCCGTCGCGAAATTACTGACACGACTGGTTAGTTGAATAAATTCCGTAAACGTCCACCTCGCCGCCCGACGTCGCCACGTAAACGCGCCCGCTCGCAATCGTTGGCACAGAAAACTTCGTCGCCGGAGCCATCACGTCGCGCGTGGGACACATCGTGGTGTTGTACAACTCGGTGGAGACATTCGTGGCATCGTAAGCGTGCAGAATGCCGTTCATCGTCGGATTGCACGAGTTGGAGTAGCCGGTGTTGGCCCGCTGAATCGCCCACACGATTCCGTTCACCGCCCCGTTCGCCGAAACCGACGGTGTCGGACCCGGATACGCGTACTGAGTAGCGGAGGTCGGTCCCGTGCTCAGGATCCCTTTCGACGAATTCAGGTTGTACATGCGCAGCGGCCCGTTGGTCGGTCCCTCGTAGACATGCTCCGTACCGCTCGAATCCGTCCAGGAAGCGGGGCTGGCATACAGCGCGTTCTTGGTTGTCCCTTTCACCGTCTGGACATTGAGATTCTGGTTTGGGTTGTATTTGCCGAAATTGTCACGATCGAGGACGTAGATATTCCCGTCCTTGCCTCCACCAATCAACTCGTCGGGATGCGCGCAGCCGCTCGTACACTGGGAAGGCAGCAGCATCAACCCGCTGGATCCGAGGTCAATGTCGTCCTGATACAAAATCCCCTGCGTGTGCGGCGTGAACCAGTCTGCCACGGTGCAGTTTGGCGTACTGCAATCGAGCTTGAGAATCGAATCTCCCCAGTTCGTCAGCCCGTCATAGATGCCATCGCCGATCTCCAGATACACAAATCCGGAGACGTCCGCCGCCAATCCGCCACCGCTCATCCAGATTCCGCCCTGAGTGGACGGCGTCCCTGGAGTCGGAACGGTCACAAACTCCGCCGTCTGCTGGAGATTCGTCACGTTAAATCCCTTCAGCACCCCGTGCCCACCTTGTCCCTCCGACCACCAGGCCGCGTAGAGGATTCCGTTGTTAAGCAGAAGCCCCACTCGCTGCCCCTCTTGTGCCGGGCTGAAGTACTGGTCCGAAGGAATGTCGGCCTGCAGCTTGTCCGTCCCCGTGGCTATGTCCAGTTCATGAATAGTCTGGTAGAACAGCGGCGGGTTATTGTTGTAGTTCACCGTGCGAGCGACCAGATAGAGTGTACCGCTCGCCGGATCGATCACCGGCGTGCCCGTGATCCCCACATCCGGGCACACCGTGCAGTTCTTCACGACACATTGCTTCCACGAACGCCCGGCGGGTACCAGGTTCACACTCCACACCGGCGCGCTTCCCGGGTTATCCGCGTCGAACGCGTAGACCATATCCTGCTCGGTGGCGACGTACAGCAGATTCTTGGTCAGCCCGTGAGTTCCAATGGGAACGTAGAGGGGCTGGGCGTAAACCTGGCCCTGCACCGCATACGACCCCACCTTGCCGAAAAGGGCCGTGTTGGAAATTCCGGAGGGCGTCAGAATCGTCTCGTTGAGGTTCTGCCCGGTGCGCGCATTATCGTTGTGCACCGTCAACACACCGGGAAACTGCGCCCAGACGGGCCGCTGCAGAAACGCAATACAGAAAATGACCAGAGATAAAGAAATTGCGCGCGCACGTCTGAAATTGACACACATATCCTCTCCCAAAAATGGAACTACTCTTCTTATCGTCCGAATCGGACGTCAGGAGCTCGCCGCGGTCCCAAGTTCATTTCGAATTGCCCTTGAGTCGTAATACCAGGAACACCGTGGAGGGTAGGTTGCGGGGGCCTAAAACGGAGTGACCAAGTCACTGCGGTCCCAACTTAATTTGAATTGCCCTTGAGTCCTAATACCAGAAACACCGCGGATGGTAGGTCGCGGGGGCCTAAAACGGAGTGACCAAGTCACCGCGGTCCCAACTTAATTTGAATTGCCCTTGAGTCCTAATACCAGAAACACCGTGGATGGTAGGTCGCGGGGGCCTAAAACGGAGTGACTAGGTCACTGCGGTCCCAATTTCATTCGAATTGCCCTTGAGTCGTAATACCAAGAACACCGTGGAGGGTAGGTTGCGGGGCCTAAAACGGAGTGACAAGGCGATGATGTCCTCGATTCGTTGGCTTGTCAAGAATTAATTTGTCAAGACTGCTATGAAAATTACCCTGTTCTGCACCGTGGGAGTTTAGTGTCTCTGTACAGCCAAGCCGCTCCAGCCGACGAACAAGGTTTCGAGTCAAGTGATGCTTGTTGAGATTGTCTGGAAAGAGATCTCGCAGGTCGTTGTAGGAGACGTTTTGGGAAAGCATGTGGTAGATGGAGACCAAGATCTTGTGGCGATGGCCACCGCGGCGCGCTTGTACCCGCGACGGGCCTCGAGATGACAGAACTTATCACGGAGGTAGGTACCCTTCTTTGCCGATCCTGCCCAGACCCATTTTCATACACAGTGGTGCGCCGCCGGCGCATGGAGTCTGGTTAGAAATGTCCCGTTTTCGGGTTGATGTTGGTAGTGGTGGTTCTTTGTTCTCGTTGGGATGCGCACTGAAGCGAAGACTTGTTCTATGGTGCGAAGCGGAAGCGCGTATGCCAACGAGCGGCGAATAGGTCTGGTTATCGCCTTCGAGACGCAGTTTCTTGATTTCTCCTGTCGTCTGGTTGCACAAATGCACAGAAGAAAGACGCAGCGAAGTTGCGTATCTCAAGCGCAAAGGGCGAGGGATTGCTACCCGATCGCTGCTCGAGCGGCGCCGTGAGTCGCCTACTTTCCCATTCCATCGAGCAACGCGTGCAACTCCCCTATTCCGCGACGGATCTCAACCGGATCCACCGCAGCAAATCCCAGCTGCACTCCCTGCCGCTTTAACCGCCCGAGCGCGTAAGCCTGCAGAGGCACCATCTCCAGGCCACGCTCTGCCGCCGCCCGCGCCACTCTCTCGGCGCTCACGCCGCCCTGCAGCCAGCCGACGGTCTGCAACCCAGCCTCAATGTTCGAAACTTCCATCAGCCCGTCAAGGCTCTCACGCGCCGCCTCGAGCAACACCGCCAGCCGCTCAGCATAGATCTCGCGCATGCGCCGGATGTGGCGTGCGAAATGTCCTTCGCTGATGAAATCGCACAGCACGGCCTGCTCCAGCAGCGGCGCGTGACGCGCTGTCACCGATTTGGTCGCGGCAAAATATTCCACCAGGTCGGCAGGCAAGACCAGGTATCCCAGGCGCAGCGAGGGAAACAGAACCTTGCTGAAACTCCCCGCATATAAAACCAGTCCATGCCGGTCCAGCCCCTGCAGCGCCGGGACGGGACGCCCCCGGTAGCGGTACTCGCTGTCGTAGTCGTCCTCAAAGATCGTCGCTCCCGACCTCCGCGCCCAAGCCAGCAGCTCCAGCCTGCGCCCCAGGCTCATGGTGATGCCCAACGGGAACTGATGCCCCGGGGTTACGTAAACCAACTTCGCTCTGCTGAGCTTTGCTTCCCCAAGCTCCATGCCTTCTTCATCCACCGGCAGGGGAGAGATCTTCGCCCCCAGCGAGCGAAATACGATCGTCGCCCCGATATATCCGGGATTTTCCATCGCTACCCGGTCGCCGGGATCAAGCAATACCCGCGCCACGGCATCGAGTGCCTCCTGCACGCCCGACACAATGGCCACCTGCTCAGCCACGCACTTCACTCCGCGCGAAGTATTCAGGTAATCGGCCACGGCGTCGCGCAGCGGCCGGTATCCCATCGCACTGCATCCCAGCAACATGCCGGTTGAAATCCGTCGCAACCGCCGCGCCGTGATCTGCGCCCACAGGTCCACGGGAAACAATTCGAGTGCCGGGTGGTTGGCGCGAAACGCCCGCACCGGACGCACTTCAAACACCGGGAACGGCGTCACCCGCCGCGCGTATTGCGAAAGCTCGCGCTTGCGCCTTTTCGGCTCCGCACTCTGCCGGCTTTCCTCCCGGTCGACCTGCAGCAGATCGTCGGGAAGCACTTTGCTCACGTGGGTACCTGACCCTATCGTGCCTGCTGCATATCCCTCGGACCTTAGCTGCTCAAAGGCGTTGACGATGGTTCCCCGCGACAGTCCATACTGCCTCGCCAGCTCGCGCGAAGCCGGCAGCCGTGCTCCCGGCCGCAAGCGCCCTTCGAGAATCTCCCCGCGCAGCGACTCGTAGAGCCAGCGGTACGCCGGTGTCTGCGAATTCCGTTGCGGAAGCATCAAACCCAGCGAAGTGGTGCGCTTGGCCATGAAAATGGTACAGCCAGAATAGCCTAAATGGACCTTTGTCGCAGGTCCATTACAAATTATCTTCGAATGGGGAGGAAGACATGCAGAGCTCGAGAATCTCGTTCCCTCTGGCAGTTGGGTTCGTCGTGCTGCTCGCCTCGTGCCCGTTTCGAGCGCAGGGTCCGCCGGCCCAAACCCGCGTCGTCATCACCCATGAGATGCCCCCATTTGATGGCACCTACCTCAAAGTTACCGGGGTTGAGGTCACTTACCCTCCCCGAGGCTCCTCTCCTCCTCACACCCACGGTTGCCCGGTGGTGGGCTATATCGCAGAAGGCGCAATCCGTTACCAGGTCAAGGACCAGCCCGAGACCATCTACAAAGCGGGGGACAGTTTCTATGAAGCCGCGAACGGCGTGCACCAGGTTTCCGCCAATGCCAGTGACAAAGAGCCCGCTCGCCTGATCGTTTTCTTCCTTTGTGATCACCAGGCACCGCTCAGCACCGTCCTCCCAGCCGATTCAACCGGAGGTAAGTCACCATGAAGACTATCGTCGCTTCTCAAGCTGTATCGTCATCCGATGTAAAGAGCGCCTGGACGGTCGGGCGTCTCGGCTGTCTCTACGCCCGGCTGGCGCTCGCTGCCGCTTTCCTCTCCGGCATCGCCGACCGTTTCGGCATTTACCACGGCAGTAGTACGGACTACGGAAACTTCGACAATTTCTTGAAGTACACCGCCAAGGTGAATTCCTTCATGCCCGCCTTCACCATCCCCTTCCTGGGATGGTCGGCGACGTTGTTTGAATTCACCTTCGGTGTCCTGCTGGTCCTGGGCCTGTGGACGCGCTGGGTCGCCTGGGGAAGCGCCGCGCTGCTTTTGCTCTTCGGTACCGCGATGGCCATTTCCTTCGGCATCAAGGCTCCGCTCGATTACTCGGTATTTTCCGCCTCTGCCTGCGCCGTGCTGCTTGCCGTCTTCGAGGGAAAAAAATGAAGCTCAAACCCGGGTGGCACCGCGGCTTCGCAAACCATAAACAACCGGCCGCCGCTTTCTGTTCTTGAGGTTTTACATGAGAAATGAAACCGTGAATTCCGTACTTCAGACTTTCATCCACCAACTCATAGGAGGAAGCATGCAACCACGCTGGGAATACATGCAGGTCGCGTCCGGAGCCTACAAAGCCATGTCAGGCCTGGAGCAGTATCTTCATCAATGCGGCCTGGAAGAATCCCTGCTTCATCTCATCAAGCTCCGCGCCTCGCAGATCAACGGCTGCGCGTATTGCCTCGACATGCACTGGAAAGACCTGCGCGCCATTGGTGAAAACGAGCAGCGCCTCTACTCGCTCGATGCCTGGCGCGAATGCCCTTACTACACCGACCGCGAACGCGCCGCCCTTGCCTGGACCGAAGCCGTCACCCTCATTACCAGCGGCCATGTCAGCGACGCAGTCTACGAAGAAGTCCGCCCGCACTTCACCGGGACCGAACTGGCCAACCTGACCCTGGCCGTCACCGCCATTAACGCCTGGAACCGCCTTGCCATCGCCGCCCGCACTGTTCCCGGCACTTATCAGCCCGCCAAACCGGAAGCCCGGCGGGAAATGAAGACCGCTTGAGACTCAAACGGCCGCACGGGAGCGGTCCGCTTCGCGCCCGGTGCGGCCTTTCGTTCAGTTCTTTGCGGTGGAAGTTTTTTTCGCCGGCTCACGCGGACTCCGCGGAGATTTCCGGCCTTCCCTTCGTCGATCGGCGGAAAAGAAGTTATCCGGCCGGGAGAGATTACTGCCGTGGCGCGAAGTACCCCCTGCGCGCGCGAACCTGGAGGTCTTTCTTCACCGCCGTGATTTCAATCGACCGATACCGCCCGTCCGCGTCAAAATCCGCCGGCCGATAGGAAACCACGTACTGGCTGCGCAGCTCGTCTTCAATGGCCGCGAAGGAATTCTTGATGTCTTTCATCTTGAAGGGGAAGAAGGCCCGTCCCCCGGTGGCGTCCGCCAGCTGCTGGAGCACGCGATCTCCGCGCAGCACCAACCCGCTGTCGTCGGTCGAAATGGCGTAGATAATCACTTCCGCCCGCTGCGCCATCTCAATCGCCTGTGCCCGGCTGTACTCGCTTTGATTGTCTTCGCCGTCGCTCACAATGATGATCGCCTTGCGCACGGGATGGTCGGAAGTCTCTTTCGCCAGCTTGTCGCGGCAGGCCTTGTAGATGGCGTCATAGAGCGCCGTTCCCCCGCCATCCTGCAGCCTGTGAACCCCGGTGGCCAAGAGGCGGGCGTTATCGGTGAAGTCCTGCGTCACCTGGCTGCGGTTACTGAAGCCCATCACGAAAGCTTTATCGAATCCCGGACGCAGCGTGCTCTGCAAAAAGCTCGTTGCCGCTTCCTGCTCGAAGTCAAACCGGCTGCGCACCGAACCGCTGGTGTCCACCAGCAATCCCAACTGCAAGGGCAGATCCGTCTCTTTGCGGAAGGCTTCAATCGCCTGCGGCGGCTTGTGGTCGTCCAGAATGTTGAAATCGGCCTGGTTCAGATTGCGGACAAATTTTCCGTGCCGGTCGGTCGCAATGAACAGCACGTTGACCTCGTCCACCCGCTTCTTGATGGTCAGCACCGATTCCGGCTGGTCGGAACCCGCCACATCTGCCGAGAATGCCGGCACGACCGCGACATAGGAATTCTGCGCCGCCAACGGTTGCGCCCAGGCCGCCAGCAGAATCAAACCGAGAAAAAAAGTAACGCTCGTATACTTCATGCCCTGCAAGTCCAGTCTTTTCACCGCCATTCATCCAAGCCGGCGGCTGCCCGTTTATATAGATGCACGTGAGGTGCCGAAAAACCAGGTATCGTTCGTCCCCCCAGACTGTATGGGACACACCGTTCTTCGCCAAGTTACAAAAGGAGCACGCATCCGGTTCTGGCGGCGTAAAGCCCATCCCGCCCATCGTTTGCCCTTTCGGACCTGCCCTCCTGGTCATCCCCTCCCCGCGCGACTCGGCCTATGATGGTCCTTCCCAGGCAAAAATGAAAGGGGCCAACCCCATGAAATTGCGTGTCGCTCTGCTGTCGGTGTGCATACTTTTGCCTTCTCTGTTGCTCGCTGACAGCGACAAGGAATCCGATCGAGTCAAGGATGCCGGCCAGGTGCTCAAAGAAATTCTCAACATTCCTGACGACCTCCCCAAAGACCTGTTGAACGATGCCGAGTGCGTCATCATCCTGCCCTCGGTCAAGAAATTTGCCATCGGCATCGGCGGCAGCTACGGACGCGGGGTGATGGTCTGCCGCTCGGGTGAGCACTTCACCGGACCCTGGGGCGCTCCCTCGATGTTTGCCCTCGAAGGCGGCAATATCGGATTCCAACTGGGAGGCCAGGCCACCGACTTTGTCCTGCTGGTCATGAATCCCGGCGGCGCCAAATCGTTGATGGGCAGCAAGGTGAAACTCGGCGCCGACGCCGCAGCTGCCGCGGGACCCAAAGGCCGCGATACTACCGCCGCCACCGACGTCGTCATGAGAGCCGAGATTCTCTCCTACTCGCGCTCGCGTGGCCTGTTCGCCGGCATTTCTCTTGAAGGTTCGACTCTGCGCTCCGATGGCCACGCCAACGAGAAACTCTACGGCCGCAAGCTCAGCGCAAAACAGATCCTCCACGAAGGCAAAGTTGGCATTCCCGGGTGCGGCCGAGAGCTGGCCGCAGAGCTGAATCACGCCTCACCGAAAAACATGTCCGATCCCAAATCGCTGCAGTAATCCCAAAGCGTGCCCCGCCCAACCTCCGCCTGGGCGGGGATGTTTTCTCCCCGCAACTTGTGCTTGAATACCTCACATGCCCCGCTCCCGCTCCCGCTGCCCCTGGGCTTCGAACGACCTTGCCATCCTCTACCACGACAAGGAATGGGGCGTGCCTTCTCACGATGACCGCCATCTGTTTGAATTCCTCATCCTCGAAGGCGCCCAGGCTGGACTCAGTTGGGACACGATCCTCCGCAAGCGCGAAAACTACCGCGCCGCCTTCAGCCAGTTTGACCCCGAGCGCGTTGCCCGCTTCGACCAGCGCAAAATCGCCACGCTGCTGAACGACAACGGCATCATCCGCAACAAACTGAAAATTCGCTCCGCCATCTCCAACGCCCAAGCCTTCCTCAAGGTTCAGAAAGAGTTCGGATCCTTCGACCGCTACATCTGGCAGTTCGTCGGCAGCCGGCCGCGCGTCAACTCTTTCCGTTCTCTCAAGCAGGTCCCGGCCCGCACCGCAGAGAGCGACAATATGAGCAAAGACCTCAAACAGCGCGGCTTCAACTTCGTCGGCTCCACCATCTGCTACGCCTTTATGCAGGCCGTCGGACTGGTCAACGATCACCTCGTCACCTGCTTCCGCTACGCGCCCCTCCGCAGAAAATCCTGATTCGCAACAGAATGCTTGCCGGGGAGTGATGAAGGGCGGGCGTCCCGCCCGTCGCGGCCAGCGGGGCAAAGCCCGGCTACCTGTCCGCCTGCTACACTCATCCCACCAAAAAAATCCCCGCATCCCGGATGAACCCGATGAAAGTGCTCCTGCTGGTGCTCATCTTTGCTGTCACAGTCCATGGCCAAGACCGTTCCCACGCGCGCTCCATGGTCATCAGTCGCTACGGCATCGTAGCCACCAGCTACGCGCAGGCCTCGGTCGCCGGCGCACAGATACTCGCCCGTGGCGGCAGCGCCATCGACGCCGCCATCGCCGCCAACGCCGCACTCGGGGTCACCGAACCCATGATGAATGGCATGGGCGGGGACTTGTTTGCCATTTACTGGGACGCGAAAACCGGCAAGCTTTACGGGCTCAACTCCAGCGGATGGGCGCCCCAGGCCCTCACCCCGGATCGGCTGAAGTCCAGAGGAGTCACGGCCATGGCCGACGCCGGCATCGACACCGTCACCGTGCCCGGCGCCGTCGCCGGGTGGAACGCTCTCCACCAGAAATTCGGACGCCTTCCCTGGCGCGATCTCTTCCAGTCCGCCATCTTCTATGCCGATCACGGATTCCCCGTCGCCGAAATCGTCGCCGACTACTGGTCCGACGCTGTCGCTTCCTTCCAGCGTGACACCGAAGGCCAACGCGTCTTTCTGCCCAACGGCAAAGTCCCCGCCGTAGGACAGGTCTTCCAGAATCCCGACGTCGCCAAGGCGCTCCGCCTGGTGGCCGAGCAGGGTCCCGAGGCGTTCTACAGGGGCGAAATCGCGCAGGCCATCCTCGCCACCTCGAAAGCCTACGACGGAACGCTGGCCGCCGACGATCTTGCCCGGTTCTCGCCCGAATGGGTCGAACCCATCTCCACCACCTACCGCGAATGGACGGTCTACGAACTTCCGCCCAACGGACAAGGTATGGCTGCGCTTGAAATGCTCAACATCATGGAAACCACTCCCGCCTCTCCCGATGGCCCGCTCAGCGTCAGTGAACTGCACAAGAAGATCGAAGCCATGAAACTGGCCTACGCCGATCTGCACCGCTACGACGCCGATCCGCGCTTCGCCAAGGTCCCGGTGAAAGGGCTGCTCGCGAAAGAGTACGCCCGCGAGCGCGCCAGCCTGATCGATCCCGCGAAAGCCGACTGCGACACGCCCTACGGCACGCCCGCGAGCGACACCACGTATCTCTCGGTCGTCGACCGCAATGGCAACATCGTCTCCCTTATCCAGAGCAACTACGACAGCTTCGGATCGGGTATTACGGTGCGCGGCATGGGATTCGTCCTGCAGGACCGCGGCGCCCTGTTCTCGCTTGATCCCGCCTCGCCCAACGTCCTCGCGCCGCGCAAGCGCCCCTTCCACACCATCATTCCCGCTTTCATGGAGCGCGGCGATGAACACATCGGCTTCGGTATCATGGGCGGAGCCAACCAGCCGCTCGCCCACGCCCAGTTTGTTTCCAACGTCGTGGATTACGGCATGAATATTCAGGCCGCGCTCGAAAACGCGCGCTTCACCGTCAGCCCTAAGCATGGCTGCAACATCCTCATCGAATCGCGGGTCAAGCCCGAGGTCCGCGAAAAACTCACCGCCATGGGACATCTGCTCGAAGTGCGTAAGGAGTATTCCTCCACCATGGGCCGAGGCCAGGCCGTACTCCACAACTCCAAAACCAAAGTGAACTACGGAGCCTCCGACGCCCGCGCCGACGGCGCCGCCGAGCTCGAGCCGCCGCCGCTAGGTCAGGAGCAATGACCGCTACGGCGATCGAGAGACAGGCCCAGCTGTCTCCGCGCCAATTCGCAGTAAAACAGCTGCACACTTCTCGTCCGCAGGTTCACGCCGACGCTGCAGATCCTTTTCCTCCGGGTTCCAATCCGCGTCCCTCCGCGCCTGTCGGCTGGAAACGAAGTGCCTCTATTTGCGCCCTTTTCGGCAAGAAGCGTTTTCCAACCAGATAAGAGGCACCGGGGACTAGGTATAATCACGACGCTGCCCGGGAGAAAAACTTGACCTCACTCCACCGCCTCGCCATCGTCGCGCTCTGCCTGCTGCTCACCATCTCCGCCCACGCGCAATCGCTGAATCCTGAGCAATCCCAGAGCGAAGCCGCGCGCTTCCTCCAGGAACTCGTACGCCTCGATACCCAGGACCCTCCGGGCAACGAGTCGCGTGTCGCCGAGTACTTGCAAGGCGTGCTCAAGAGCGAAGGCATCGACTCCGAAATCCTCTCCACGGTTGCCGGACGCGATAGCCTCGTCGCCCGCCTCAAAGGCTCGGGCTCGAAGCAACCTATCCTCATCATGGCCCACGAAGACGTCGTTCCCGTCGACCGCACGCACTGGACGGTCGATCCCTTCGCCGGGATCGAAAGGGACGGCATGATCTGGGGACGCGGCGCCTCGGACGACAAAGCCATGCTCGCCGCGAACCTCGAAGTCTTCCTCGCGCTCAAGCGCATGAAGCTTCCGCTCACCCGCGACGTCATCTTCCTCGCCGAAGCCAGCGAAGAGGCATCCTCGCCCGCCGGCATGCGCTCCATCGTCGACCGCTACTGGGACAAAATCGCCTGCGAATTCGCGCTCAACGAGGGCGGCGGCTCGCTGCTTGAAAACGGGAAGATCAAATTCATCGCCGTCTCCACCGCCGAGAAACTCCCCCGCGGAGCCCAGCTCGTGGCCAGTGGCACCAGCGGCCACGGTTCCGTCCCCCGCGTCGATAACGCCGTCATCCATCTTGCCGGCGCTGTCGCCAAAGCCGGCAACTGGGAAACTCCCTCCCGGTTGAATGAAACCACCGCCGAATTTTTTAAGCGTCTGGCCACCATCTCCCCGCCGGAAGAGGCCGCCTGGTACCGCAACCCGCTCGATCCCGGGGTGCAGGCGGAGCTGCGCGTGAAAAAGCCGCAATACTATTCCATGCTGCGCACCTCGGTGGTGCCTACCATGCTGAAGGCGGGAATCAAATCGAACGTCATTCCTCCCGAGGCCCAGGCCACCCTCGATATCCGCGCCCTGCCCGACGAGGACTTAGTCAAGTTTCGTGACATGCTGGCGGGAGTGATCAACGACCCGCAGGTGAAGATCGTCGCTGAAGACACCACTTATTCCATGCCCGCCGCGCCTGTCACCAGCCTGCGCACGGAAATGTTCTCCGCGCTTGAACGTGCCCAAAAACAGGTCGCGCCCGAAGCCATCACCCTGCCAGTGATGACCACGGGCGCCACCGATTCGTCTTTTCTGCGCACCAAGGGCGTGCAGGCCTACGGCATCAGCCTTCCCAAAACCGACGAGGAGAGCCGCACCGTCCATGGCAACGACGAGCGCATCGAAGTCAAACAGCTCGGCGTTTTCGTGAACTACATCTTCTCCGCCGTAACCCAAGTGGCGACCAGGTAGTGTAAGGAAAAATAATGCGGGGGCGCACGCCCTCGTCCCCTCCCGCCGAGCGCAGCTCGGCCCCTACCGGTCCGGCCGGCCACGCTGCCTCCGATTGATCTTGGCTTCTCAGAGAGCTTCAGCTCTGCGTCTTAGCGCTCCGAGGGACACCCCTTCCCACCAACCCGAAAGTCACTGGCGAACCCGCCTTGACTTGGCTATGCTGCTAGCACCTGAGGAGACTTCCGATGAAACGCCGTCTTCTGCTCGCTCTCGTGTGCTTCGGCCTGACCCTGCCGGCTCTCGCCCAATCCGGCGATGACGCCGCGGCCACGCGCGAAGACATTCAGCGCTACCTGTCCGTCGTGCATTCGCAAAAGATGATGCAGCAGATGGTCGACGCCATGTCGAAGCCCATGCATCAGATGATCCATGATGAATTCGTCAAGGATCAAGACAAGCTTGCGCCCGATTTCGAAGCCCGGATGAATCAGATGATGGATGAGATGCTGAAAGATGCGCCTTGGGACAAGATTCAGGACGCCATGATCCCCGTCTACCAGAAACATTTCACCCAGGGCGACGTGAGCGGGCTGATCGCCTTCTACTCCACACCGACGGGCCAGAAAATTCTCAATCAAATGCCGGCAATCATGTCCGACGCCATGCAGTCCATGATACCCATCATGCAGCAGTACACGGAAAGCGTCACCCGGCGCATGCAGGACGCGATGGCCCAAAGCCTGAAACAGTCTCAGGCCAACCGCTCCACGACCCGCAATTGATTTGGTTTTCCTCGGTAACAAATACTAAGTCACCGCGTACACATAATTCACCGGCGCGTGATCGGCCACCTCCCGCACCGCCACGTCTCCGATCCGCCACGAGTACTTCGCCAGGTACTCCGCCGCCGCCTCCATCCGGTCCGCGCAGATCACCGCATTCGCCGGATCGAACGTAATATTCCCGTCGCGGTCGATGTAGTAAGGATCGCCCACGTGCTCGTAGTCCAGCGCCGTCGGAGGCATGCGCGTCACGATGTCGCAACAATTCACGTAGCGATAGTTCTCCACCGCGGCCAGCGACGCCACGAACGCCGCATCCCCAACCAGCGGAGACCCGAAGGTGTACACCGCCTTCGGCGCCCGCAGACTCGCCAGCAGGGTGGCCAGCGCCGCGCCCAGGCTGTGCCCGGCGTAGAGAATCCTTCCCGGAGCCGATGTCACCGCCGGCTCCAGGTCGGTCAGCACGTCGGCCAGCGCATTCGCGAACCCGGTGTGCGCCCGCCCACCCTGGGGCCACGCCATCAGGCCTACGTCCAGGTCGTCACACAAATCCGTCGGATCATCCTTGTCCGTTCCGCGAAACACGACTACGCTCAATTCATTTGCCGCATCGCTGGCCAGAAAACAATGCGTTCCCCGGCCTTCGCTCGGTCCTTCGCTCTCGAAAAACTGGCATCCGGAAAAACCCACCGCGCCCAGCACCTTGCGAATCCGGTCGCGATCGAAGGCAAATCCAAAATCCATCCGGCAATAGGCCAGCCGCGAAAGCTCCACGCACAACGCGGCGTCCGACTCCGGCCGGCCGCCGGCAAAAAACACGGCGCGCTTCGCCGGATAGTACAGATCATCCTGCTCCGCGCTGTAAGGGACGGTACGACTCATGGGAACACTCCTCAGAGAACTCTCATTTGCAGGGGCCCGGACTCGCTTGGTAGGTCGGGGGAGAACAGGGGAACAGCATCTTAGCCCAAATCGCCAGGCTTGTAGTGAAAAAAATTCTCGGTTGAGGTGGGGACGGGCGCCTCGCCGGTAGAGCCGAGCGAAACCCGGACTCCCGCCGCCAGGAACGGCCTCCCCCTTCCCCGCATCCCACAAAAATAAACCCGGTCCCGGCATAACTTTTCGTCCCATTCTCAGAATTCAGTAGACAAGAACTTCTTCCGCGGAGAGCAGGTTTGAGGGCTCTGGAAAGCGAACCCGGCGAACGGTTGCTGATTGAGGCAGCCCGGCGCGATCCCGCCCGCTTTGCCGAGCTCTACCAAAACAACTTCGTCATCGATCCGCAAGCCCGTCCCAGGGACCTCCACGTCCTTCGCTCGCTTGGCCTTGGACTTGACGGGGTCGCGCACCATCACTCCTAACACGTCCACCACCTACGACCTCACCGCCAAGGGCCCCGGCGGATCCGGCGACTCGAGCGCACGGGTCACCGTCAATCCCGCGCCCCGGCCCACAACTGCGAAAATGTCGCTATCCGATATGTTCAACCGCAACGTGAAGGACGTCTTCTTCGATCTAAATCGTTACAACCTGCGTGCCACCGACGAGGCGACGGCGGATGCCCAGTTCCTCGTCCAGCATCCCGACATCGACATCGTGGTCGAGGGCCACTGCGACGACCGCGGATCGGACGAATACAACCTCGCTCTCGGCGCCAATCGCGCCGACTCCCTCAAACAGGCGCTCGTCGCCCAGGGTGTCAGCGCCAGCCGCATCAAGACCATCAGTTATGGCAAGGAAAAACCGTTCTGCAGCATCGACGACGAATCTTGCTGGCAACAGAACCGCCGCGATCACTTTGCCATAGCGCAATAACCTGGAGCGGCACGCGGGAAAAAGTGTGACCCAAAATCATATTGGGCGGCCCCCACCTGGCCGCCTTTTTTTCACAGAATAATGCCTCCGGTCACGATCCATGCCACGACGATTCTGCTATCATCTTCCGTCCGCTCTCCATCCGTCTGAACATGGCTGGCCGAGCGGCTCCGTGGACCCGCCGTCACCTGAGCAGCGGCGGGTCACTTTTTGCGACGCCCATGTCGAACGGCCGACGCGGGCGCGGATCTCGCTCGTCCCGGCCAAGCGCAGCCCGGCTCGCGGACCATCCCGCTGCTTATAGGTTTTTGTCGAAAAGAAAATCTACGCACCCGTGGCCAGCATCCGGCACACCCGCGACACCGCTTCCCGCTTCTCACTGCTCAAGGCCAAAAACTCAAACCCATGCCGCAACCCATCGCGATAACGCACGATCGCTCGCATGCGCAGCGGCGCCGCCGCCAGTGGCAACGACACCTCCATCCACACCACTTCTCCCGGCTCAATGCCCGCCGTCAGCGTCGCGCCAATCCCATCGGCACCCACCTCATGGGAGCGCCCCCACATGGCGAGCTTCTCCCCCTCTCGCAGCACATTGACCGAAACCCGCACGTCCAGCGGGAAACGCGGAAACCGCCGCACGCGCGCATCCCTGGGCGCTGTTCCGCTCATTCAGATCTCCCTCGAATCGCGCCGCCGGTGCTCCCGCCGTTTTTCTGTGCCTTTTGCGGCATCTCTCTGCGCTCTTTGCGGTTTAGGTTTTGTGTTGCCCCCGGCACAAGCGAGCGGCCGCCCCGCTAGTTTCCGTGCAGCAGGTACCCGGGCTCAAGCGGCAGCTTTCCCCCGAGCTTCACCACCGTGATGCCCCCGTTGATCGAGTACACGTCCACCAGCCCGATTGCTCCGGGAATCGATTCCACCTTGTTCACCAGATCTTCATCGCTGTCGACCACCACGATGGCCGGATGATTGGTGCGCCCGTGATTGGCGGCCGCGATCACCGCGATCACGTCGTCCTTGCTCATGACATAGACTTTTTCCAGCGCCAGCTTCATCTCCGGGGATGCGGGATTGCGCGTAATAAACGTTATCGGCTTCCCGTCCGGCCAGCGGCTGTTCTGCCCCTTGCAGATTTTGACCAGGTCGGCCAAGGTCAAGCCGGTTACAGTGCTGCTCTTATTGATGATCACCGCCAGATCTTTTCCCGCTGCAGCACCAGCCAGCGCCAGCAACATCCATCCGATGATGAAGATACGTCTCCCCGTCACCACGCGCTCCGTCGCCTGTCGGGCATGAATTCCAGCACGATTCTCCCCGAAGCCAGGCCCTCGCTCAATGCCGAAAAGGTCATGTACCAGCGGGGACAACAGAAATTGGCGATTTTCGATTGCTCATTGCCCGTTGAGAGTCGTCGCCCGAAACCGCCGGGCGATCGCAAAATTGGCAATTGGACGCTGGAAATACAACCGGTCCCGGAACTTAGAGCTCTCCCTTCGGGGAACTTTCCCGCCCTCCGCCGCGTATCATCGAGGGAGAGGTTTCAACCATGTTCTGCAATCAATGTGGAACCCAGTTGCAGCCCGATTACCGACTCTGCCCGAAATGCGGCCAACCGGTCGGAGCCCCGGCTTCGCCGGTCGTCTATCGCAATCGCCTGCAGCAACATTTGCGCACCCTCGGCATTCTCTGGATCATCGCCGGCGCACTGTTCCTGTTGCCCGCCTTCGCCGCCATGTTCTTCGGCACCACGGCGGCCATGTTCTTTCCTTTTCACGACGCGGTCGCGCACAGCCTCGGACCCTTTCTGATCTTTATGGCAGGAAGCACCCTGCTCATTCTGGGCTGCGGCGGCATCTGCCTCGGCTGGGCTCTGATGGACCATCGCCCCTGGGCGCGCATCGTCGCCATCGTGCTCGGAGTGCTCGCTCTTTTCCATCCTCCGCTCGGAACCGCGCTCGGCATCTACACGCTCTGGGTCCTGCTCGCGCGCGATGCCGATGTGCAATACCAGCAACTCTCGCGAACTCCATAGGCCTTATCCCGGTATCCGGTACCGTTTTCGTGACTCTCGCGTGATTTCGAGCAAGCTTTGCCAGATACTAGGTGCCAGGTGCCAGGTACTGATATTCTCCCAACCAATGGCGAACTCGCTGTGGACCACCGGAGGCCTCTCACTCTGGCAACTGACAGGCAACGTCGCGCGCGCGATTCGCGACGATGATCTGCTGGGCCGCGCCTCCGGCCTGGCCTTCAATTACCTGCTTGCCTTCTTTCCCTTCCTGCTGTTCCTGCTGGTCCTGTTCGGACTGTTCGCCTCACGCAGTTCGCAACTCGAAGCGCGTTTCCTGTTTTACTTCGCCCACGTGCTGCCGCCCTCCGCCTTTCAACTACTCAAGCAGGTTGCCGGTGAACTTTCGTACGACCCGAGCGCCAGCAAACTCACGTTCAGCATCGCAATTGCACTCTTGTTCGCCTCCGGCGGCCTCAGTTCCACGATCTCCGCGCTCAACGAAATTTCCCGGGTTCCCGATTCCCGTTCCTGGCTCCGGATTCGCGCCGCCGCCCTGGGTTTAACCATCGTGCTCACGATTTTTCTTCTGTTCTCTCTGTCTACCGTGCTCGCCGGCGCCCGCCTGATGGACTGGCTGGGCGCGATGCTGAATCTGCAAGCCACCAGCGTCTTCCTCTCCAAAACCATTCAGTGGCCTCTCGCCATGCTGTTCCTGACGGTTTCCTTTTCGCTGATCTATTACTTCGGGCGCGATGTGAAATCCAGGCGCTGGCACTGGATCAGCCCGGGCTCGCTGGTGGGCGTGCTCCTCTGGCTCGTAGCCTCGGTGGGCTTTCGTTTCTATCTGCGCTACTTCGACACTTATAACCTCACCTACGGCTCTCTCGGCGCCGTCATGATCCTGCTGACCTGGATGTACGTAAGCGGCTTTGCCTTCCTGGTGGGGCGCGAGATCGACGCTGAGATCGAGCTTGCAACCAGCATCCCGCCTTCGAGCAACGGCTGAGCTGGTCATATTCCGCCGCATGCCAGCGCCACGCCGCCACTTACTTGCTGCGTTGTCAGCGCTCCTCGCAACCACCCTGATCGCCCGGAATCGCGAGCCGGGGCTGCACTTTCGCGCCATGACACTGGACGGGCAGCTGTTCAACAATCAGCCGGTCCAAGGCAGAGTCGTTCTGCCCCAGTTCTGGACCACCTGGTGTCCCTACTGCCGCCAGGAACAATCGCTGGTGGACCAGATCACGCACGAGTTCGCCCACAAGGGCCTGATGGTGCTGGCCGTACACGTACGCGAGTCGAAGAAGTGAGGTGAAGAAGTACCTGCAGGAAAGCCCGCGCGCCTGTCCATTGTCCTCACCGAAGACACAAACCCGGCCGCCATGTACGCAGCCAGGTCGCATCCTATCTTTGTCGTCATCGACCGTGACGGCAACATCGCTGCATTCAGCGCGGCGCCGGGGGCGAAGATTCCCTGCGCAACCTGCTGCACAAGGGAGGCATGGGGAAGGGCGACTCGACGCCGGAGGAATAGTTTTCGAATATCGTCAGGCACCGACCATTCTTGCCGACCAGCTCTTCACGAAGGCTCCGAAGCGATCGAGGGCCTTGGGGAAATCCTCCCCGGCGGCGGCGAAGCCCACGCGGAAATGCGAGGGCATATCGAAGCAATCGCCGGGCGCCAGCAGGATGCCATGCTCGGTGGCAGCCTGGCAGAAGGGGCGCTCGGGTTCTCCGCTCACCAGCCAGGGGAACGCGGTCATGCCGCCTTGGGGAGGAATCCAGCCGAGCACGTCGCTATGGTCCGCCAAAAATCGTTCGAGCAGCTTGAGGTTCCGTGTGGCGGTCACCTGGGTCTTGCCCAGAACAACGTCCCGTTCGCGGATGGCGATTTCCGAAAGAATCTCGCCGGTGGTGGTATTGGAGATCGAAAAGTAGGCGCGCGCGTTCCAGTATTGCTGGCGGCGCCGGGCGTCGTGCTCGATCATCCATCCCGTCCGCACCCCGGCCATCGCAAATGCCTTCGACAGATCGGAGATCACGGTGACGTGCGGCAGGCGGGCCGCCGATTGCGTTTGTCTTCCGTGGTAGATGGGATGGTAGACCTCGTCACTCACCAGTCGGATTCCGCGCTCGGCGCTGAAATCGTCGAGGGCTTCCATTTCTTCGTCGCCGATGGTCGCGCCCGTGGGGTTGTGCGGGCTGTTGATCAGGATGAGCTTGGTCTTCGCATCGGCGAGCTGCAGGATCTCGTCTGGGTCGATGCGGAACCCGTTCTCGCGGCGCACGCGATAGAAGCGGGTCTCGAGGCCAAGCGATTCCGGGAGCGCCGAGAAAGTCGGGAATCCCGGCAGGGGGAGAATGACATTCGCGCCGGGCTCGGCGGACAGCCACATCAGGGCCACTAGTGCCTCCGAGGCGCCGGTCACGATTTGCACGGCCTCGACCGGCACACCCTGCATCTCGGCGATCGCCTCCCGCAGACTGTCGGCGCCGGCGGGGCGGCTGTAGACCAGCTTGTGACTCAGGAAGCGGTGGCGCGTTTCCTCGTCCGCCAGGGCCAGGACGTCGTTGACTGTCCAGGCCGGTCCCGTGCTGGCCGCCAGGTTGAATTCGATGCCGTGTTCGTACTGGTCGAGCCAGGCGTCGAGCCTGAAGGGCTTGAGTTGCATAGGGGCACCTCGCAGGAGAAGTTGGCCTCTGTTGGATTCCGCGAACCGCCGCCCGGATGATGTTTTAGTTCACGGGCGCCGAGGAACTGACATCCCGGATGACACTGGGGAAACGATGGTCGGCGTTCGTCCGGGGTGGTTGTCATCACCATGGGTCACTGCTCGAAGGTGCACTCTTCCGGCTTGCGGTCGTCACGCAATCCAAGAAATACTGGTGCGCGCAACTTGGGGCTGGCGCCTTCCCGCTCATGGGTCCACTCGGAATACTTCACCGCCGCCACCAGCTCCGGCTTCACCCAATAGACTTTCCTCAGGGCGTCGACTTCTCCATGAAAGGGACTGCGGGTGATCTTGCGGACTTCGAGTTGTGCCCAGACGTCATTGAGCGAGCGCTCGTCGAAGCCGCTGCCCGCCTGGCCCACATGAATCAGCTGGCCCTGCTTGTCGTAGAGGCCGAGCACGACCGACCCAAAGTACTGCCGGCTGCCTTCGGGCTCGGTATAGCCGCCGACGACGCACTCCAGGCTGTGGGTGATCTTGATCTTGCGCCACTCCTGGCTGCGGCGCTCTTCGTAAAGGCTGTGGCGGCGCTTGGCGAGAATCCCTTCCAGGCCCTTTTGCCGGGCAACTTCAAACAGCGCAATGCCCTGCCCGGGATAGTGATCGGAGAAACGCACGGTGTCACCGGAGCTGATGACCTTCGCCAGCGCAGTTTTGCGTTGTTCGAGCGGAACGCGGCGCAGATCGTATCCGTCGAGGTAGAGCAGGTCGAAGACGTAGTAGAGAATGGGCACATCGTGGCGCGGGGCGGTGCGCTGTCCAGGACGGCGCAGCCCGGTGCGCTGCTGCATCAGGCTGAATGAGGAGCGGCCTTCGTCATCGAGCGCGACAACTTCACCGTCGAACACCGCGGTTTCGCCCGTCACGGCGGCGGCCAGATCCTGCAATTCCGGAAACTGCGCGGTCAAGTCGTTTTGCGTGCGCGAAACCAGGCGGACTTTGCCGTTTTCGAGAAACGCCACCGCACGATAGCCGTCCCACTTGATTTCAAACAGCCACCCGGGATCGTCGAAGGGCTCATCGACCGAAGTCGCCAGCATGGGGTTGATTTTCGCGGGGATGGGGGCCGAGCGGGCGCCTTCGAGATCTTCGACAGCGGCGGGCAACGAGGGTTCTTTCTTCCCGCTCGAACGCGCGACGCTCAGCTGGCTTTTTTCTTTTTTTTTTCCTTGGCGGCGGTTTTGGCTTTCTTCTGGTCGAGCCTGGCAATCGTATCGGCGAGCCAGGCGGCCTTGACTCGTCCGCGCGAGGCCGGGCGGCTGCTGGTCCACTCTCTCGATTTCGCGTCGCCTTCGATCTCTGCCATGGTGCGATTGGTCAGCACCGAGGTGTCGTAGTCGTCGATGTCGTAGCCCTTGACCTCGTACTCGTCGTGCTTCTTGATCATGAGCCACTCGTTGCCTTTGCTGCCAGGGCGGCGTCCCTTGATGTGGACGAGGGCGAAGTCTCCGTTCAAGCGCTTGCCGTGCAGGCGAAATTTCAGGTCGCCCTTGGCGAGCATGGCGTCGGCTTCCCTGTCGGTGGCGGGAACGTACTTGCCCTGGACGGGAACCGGCGAGAGCGGCTCCCAGGTGCCGATCTCCCACACCATGACCGTGCCCGCGCCGTAGTTGCCTTCGGGGATGGTGCCTTCAAAGTCGAAGTAGGAGACGGGATGGTCTTCGACCTGCATGGCCAGGCGCTTGTCGGCGGCATCGAGCGACGGCCCCTTAGGCACGGCCCATGACTTGAGGACGCCGTCGAGTTCGAGGCGGAAGTCATAGTGCAAGCGGGTGGCGTCGTGGCACTGCACGACGAAGCGGTGGCCGGATTTTTTTTCGACCTTGGGCGGCGGCTCGGGGGTTTCTTCGAAACGGCGTTTGCGTTTGTATTCGTCCAGGGACACGCGGATATTCTACCCACAGAGGCAGAGAGACCGAGAGGAATTGTCAATTTTCGATTGACGATGGAAACCTCCGGGTTCCTCCGCTGCTTTCTCCCGGCGCCGGTTTCAGCCAGCAATGACAAATCGTAAGTCGTCAATTTCCGTTAGAATCGCTGCGCCTATGAAACGGGAGTATCCGGCATCGCCGCTGGTGGGGGTGGGCTCGATCATCATTCACGACTCGCGGGTGGTGCTGGTGAAGCGCGGGCATCCGCCGCTTGAGGGGGAGTGGTCGATTCCCGGCGGGGTCCTCGAAGTCGGCGAGATGCTGCGCGACGCGGCAGTGCGGGAGGCGCGGGAGGAAACCGGGCTAACGGTCGAAACCCGTGACCTGCTGGGAGTGTTTGACCGCGTGCTGAAGGATGAAAGCGGGCGAACCCGGTATCACTACGTGCTGATTGATTTCCTGTGCCGGCCGGTGGCGGGCGAGTTGCAAGGCGCAAGCGACGCGGAAGAGGCGCGCTGGTTCACGGAGGAGGAGGCTTTGCGGCTGCCATTGGCGAAAGATACCGGGCAAGTGGTGCGGCTGGGTTTTAAGAAGGGCGGGGGCCAGGGCGCAACCTTGAAACCGTGAGCGACCCTACTGTTTTGTCACCCAGGTAACCACGGCCCACGGGCAACCGCCGAGGCGATTAACCCGACCCAGTTTTATTCACGATTCGGTCTTGGGTGGCAGTGATCTTGACGCTTCGTCGTTGGAGAGGCGGATTGTAAGGGGACGCCCGTCATCCATCGACGCTTCAGACCTCTTCTTCGTTTTTGGCAGGTTCTTCTTCCACCCATCTTCGGCCGCAGGTGAGGCATTTCCAGGTCTTTTGGGTTAGAGGAATGGGCACACCCAGCCAGGCGCTGGTGTAGGCGACTTCTTTGTTCAAGCCTTCGAAGCTGATGTCGAGCGAACAGCACTTGGGACAGCGCGGCTGCCGGAACTTGGTTTCACCTTCGAAGCTGAATTCCTCGGGGATGGGTTGATTGAGCACTTCGAAGGCGGCTTCGGCGTCGGCGGGGTGGACCTGCAGTTTGATGCCTCCGACGAAGTTGGAGATGAACCAGTCCATGCGCACGATGTTGTCGTCGGCGAGGAAGCATTCGATGCCGGCCGATTCGAGGAATCCCTTGGCCAGCAAGGCTTCCGGCAGATCGCGGAACTGGCGGATGGTCAGCAGTTGATGGAATTCGGGTTCTTCCTCGGGCGCGGAGGGTCGCGCAGGAGTCGAGTCCAGCTCGCGGCGCTCGAGCTCCTCATGCAGTGCCAGGCGCGCAATGGAGGTGAGGGAGTCCTCGTGGTCGGCGAGCTGCTCCAGCTCTTCGTCGGATTTCGTCGCGTAGAGTTCCGCCAGGCGGCGGCGTTCATCTTCCCAGCCCTGGGTCGCCATGCAGAAGATGATGATAGCTGAAATTTGGGATTTGGGCTCCAGGCTTTGGGCGCACCGGGGGAGCGCAGGTTGAGGCGAGAGTTGCGGGCCTCCACGGGACGGGAGACGCCCGGCTGGCGGGGGAAATTCGACCGGCGCTCGATGGACGAGGGCGTCGGTCCCTAGGTGAGTTCGTCGGCGACCGGGGCGTCCGTACGTCGGCCCTTCCCAATGTCGAGGCCTGAAGCCCCGAGCCGCAAAAAGGAATGGCCCGTGGAGTCTTGCGACTGGACGGGCCACCCGGTGGACTGTTTGGGATTGACCAAGAGGTGGTCACTCTACGTGGCCTCTACGGCAACTCCGGGTCCCGGCGCGACCTGAACGCCGGGCGGATCGACTCCAAACTCACCGGTAGTGTGCGGGCTGTAGCTCCGGGCGGGCAAACGCGCGCCAGAAGCCCCGCTTAGAGCGACCGGCTCTAAGTCTCAGCCACCTCACCTGGTCTTTTGAAGCACCTACTACCATCTGAACTTGTCATCAGACCACCTCCTTTCCGGTGTAGGGTCACATTAGTACGGAACGTGGGCTGGCGTCAATCGGGGGAAGCGTAACAGTACCCGGTACCGGGTAAGGTTTTTGCCGCTGGTCCAGATAATGGCCAAACCGCATAAGCGCAAAAGGGCACGAAGAAGCATCTACGGCAGCGGTTGCAACACGGCGTCGACCAGGTGCGGGTTGTGGAATTCGGTTTTGTCGCCGGGTTTCTTCCCGGCGACGGGGAGGAGACGGGCGGAGAGCGGCTTCTTCCATTTGAAGGCCAGGCTGGCCATGTCGCCGATGATGCGAGCCAGCTGGTCTTCGCTGATCTCGCCAGGGAGCGGGACGGTGTCGAATCCGGTGCCACAGACGGCGGAGTAGGCGAGCAGCGAATCGATGTGGAAGGCACCTTCGCTCCAGCGCCGGGCAAGGCGGCCGTCTTCAAGCACCGGGACCATCAATCCCGCGTAGCCGACTTGCTTGACGGGAACGGATTTTACGGCGCGCGTGATCATGGCGGCGGCAGTCATGGTGCCGCTTGAACCGAATCGCGAGCCGGTAAACTTTTCGATGGCATCAGCGATGGAAATGTCTCCAGCGGGGGCGGGCGTGGGATCGAGACCAGCGTAGGTCCATCCTGAGCGCTTTTCAATTTCGCGGGCGATCTGTTCGCACTCGGTGGCGTAGCGGGCCAGCTCGGCGGCAAGGGCGTTTTCCGCGGCGGCGATGTCGCGGGGATGAGCGGCGAGCGCGTGCTCGACCAGGTTGGCGGATTCGAGTCCGAGAGAAAACTGGCGGCCGGTTCCGCGGTGATAGGAGCCGGGGAAGAACGGGCCGTAGGGGCCGAGCAGGGCGGTGGCCACGAAGCGGAAATTGCCGTCGCTGTGCGGAGTGTGCTCGGCGAGATATTTCACCACGTGGGCGGCAGCGGTGATTGCCGGCCAATGAATGCCCTCGTTCTCGGCGACGAGGATGCTGGATTCGAGTTGGTCGTTCGCGGCGAGAATGCGGGCGAGTTGGTCGGCCTCGGCAGAGGTGGCGAGTCCGATGTTGGGGATAAACGCCTCTCGGACGGCAAGACCGTTTAAGGATCGCAGGAACTGGCCGGCGTCGTTCTCGGTGAGTCCTTTCAGAAGCTCTGGAAGCGGTTGTGTGGTGATGCGGATGGTTTGGACTTCGTAGCCGCGGCGCTCATAGGCGCGCTGGGCATCGTGGAGAATGGCTACCGTCTCGCGGATCTGCACTTCGACCTGCGCGGTGTCGAGATGAACGAAAGCGGTGAGGGCGCGGATCGGCGGTTTGTTCTGCGCGGCGAGAGCCGGGACAAGGGTGAGGAGCAGGATAAGGGCGCGGAACGCGGGCATAGGGGCCTCCGGTGGCGGATTATAAGGCTTGGGTCGTCAGCTGAAGTAGAGCGGTCGGAGTTGGGGAGATTTCGTGGCGCTTACGCGCCGGGCATGAGGGTGGTCGCCATCGCCACGCGATTTCCGAGGTTTGGTTCTGGCACCGCTCCGTGGCTCAGTCGGGCGGAGCCTCGACTGGACGGCGAGGCGCCCCTTCCCACCTGGAGCGGGGTGGCCTCGGAGCTGACGTCTCCATCGTGCGCAAATGTGTTACGGGAGGCCGAAGGTGAAGATGGCGCTGCCGGCGGCGATGGCGATGTACTCTTTGCCGTCGACGGCGAAGGCCATGGGGGCGGCGTAGACGGCCCCTCCCATCTGAAAGTGCCAGAGCGGCTTGCCGGTGGCGGCGTCGAGGGCGATGAAGTTCCCTTCGGCGTCTCCGGTGAATACGAGGCCTCCGGCGGTCGAGAGCACGCCCGACCACGTCGGGCTGGTGTGCTGAAACTGCCACTTCACTTGTCCGGTGGCGGGATCGATGGCTTTGAGAAATCCCCGATAAGGTTCGGCTTCGTCCGAGGGAAAGTAAGCGCTGCCATAGTAGGCGTGGCCGGGCTCGTAGGCTTGGGGCGCGGTGCTGAAGGTGTCGCACTGGTCACGGGACGTGACATAGAACAGGCTGGTTGCGGGATTGTAAGTGGGTGCCATGAAGTTGGTGGTGCCGAGAGCACCCGGGCAAACGGTGTTTCCGGCGAGGGTAGGGGAGGCGTTCTGATTGGCGATGGGGCGGCCTTCGGAATCCTTTGAGTCGCTCCAGGTGATCTTGCCGTAGGGGCTGGCGGAGATCAGCTTTCCCGTGGTGCGGTCGAGGAGATAGAAGAATCCGTTGCGGTTGGCCTGGGCGATAAGGTGGCGGCCGTTGGCATCAATCATGACGGGAACCTGGGTCGCGTCCCAGTCGTGTTCGTCGTGGCGGGTAAACTGGAAATACCAGTTGAGTTTGCCGGTCGAGGCGTTAAGGGCGAGTAAAGAGTTGCTGTAGAGATTGTCTCCGGCCCGCCCTTCGCCGCGGTTGGAGGGCGCGGGATTGCCGGTCGGCCAGAAGACCTGGTCGGTCGCGGGATCGTAGGTGCCGGTGTTCCAGGCAGGCGCGCCGCCGGTCTTCCAGGAGTCTCCTTCCCAGGTGTCGTGTCCGGGCTCGCCGGGGCCTGGAACGGTGTAGAAGCGCCACCTGCGGGCGCCCGTCTCGGCGTCGTAGGCGTCGATGAATCCGCGGACGCCGTACTCGCCTCCCGAGACACCAATGATGATTTTATCTTTCACGGCCAGGGGAGCGACCGTGAAGCTGTATCCCTGGCGGTAGTCGAAGGCGGAGACATCCCAGACGACATTGCCGGTTTTCGTATCAAGAGCGATGACATGGGCGTCGAGCGTGCCGAGGTAGACCTTGTTGCCCAACAGGGCGAGGCCGCGGCTGACGCGTCCGCAGCAGGGCCGGATATCGGAAGGAAGCTGGTGCTGGTAGAGCCAGATGGGGCGTCCGGTGCGCGCGTCGAGGGCCAGGGCGCGATCGTCCTGCGCGGTGGCGTAGAGGACGCCGTCGGCGACGAGGGGAGTGGTTTCGAGTTTGCCGGTGGCGGCAGTCTGGTAGACCCACTTGGCGGTCAGCGAGTGGGCGTT
>DATFTE010000163.1:0-22593 GCA_035262225.1 Terriglobales bacterium | reverse complement strand
ACACATGTTTCGCGGAAATCATCCAACTCGGGTCGACGACAAGGGCCGGCTCAAGGTTCCCGCGGAATTCAAGCGCGTGATCGACGAGAAATACGGGCAGCAATTTTACATCACCAGCTTGGACGGCAAGAGTGCCCAAGTGTATCCCTTCGAGGAGTGGGAACGGATCGAGCAGAAGCTGGCGTCGCTCTCCACCTTCAATCCTACGAAGAAGAAGTTTCTCGACCGGGTGAACTATTACGGACAGGCGGTCGAGATGGATGGCCAGGGACGGCTGTTGATCCCGCAACTGCTGCGGGACTCGGCGCAGATCAGGGGCGAGGTCGCGGTACTCGGCAACTTGACCTACCTGGTGATCCGCAACTTGGAGATGTTCCGTAAGGAGATTGAGGAGACGTCGTTCACGCCTGAGGATGAGAACACGCTCAACGAGTTGGGTATCTAGTGGACGAGGGTTTTCGAGACGCCCCTCAGCGGGGTGGGCATGGCAGCGGTCATGTTCCGGTTCTTTTAAAAGAAGCGATCGATTTTCTAAACATCCGGCGCGGTGGGACCTATATCGACGCCACAGTGGGCCTGGGCGGGCACAGCTACGAAATCGCAAAACGCCTCGGCGCACCGGGTCGTTTGATTGGGCTCGATAAGGATCCCCGGGCGCTGGAGATAGCCCGCGAGAGGCTGGTGGTCAAGCCATCTGTTGTCAGCGAAGACTGGCCGGCGGTTGAACTCCGGCATGGGTCGTTTCGAGAGATTGCCCACGACCGACAGCCGGCGACGATCGACGGAATTCTCGCCGATCTCGGCCTCAGCAGCCTGCAACTGGGCGACGCCGCGCGGGGCTTTAGTTTTCAGGCGGAGGGGCCTCTGGACATGCGGATGAATCCGCACTCAGAGCTCACTGCCGAACAAGTGGTAAACCAGTGCGACGAGCGTGAGCTCGCCGACCTGATTTACGAATTCGGTGAGGAAAGGAGGTCGCGGAGAATCGCCAGAGCCATTGTCCGGTCGCGGCCGATACGAACTACCGCACAACTTGCGGATGTCGTCTCTGCCGCGGCCCGGCCAATGAATCGGGGTAGAGACGAATACGACCGGCGTATTCATCCCGCGACGCGCACCTTTCAGGCGCTCCGAATTTTCGTAAACCATGAACTGGACGATCTGCGGGCGCTCGTCATGGCGGCCCCGGGGCTGCTGAAGCCGGCGGGACGGGTGGTGATCATCAGCTTCCACTCGCTCGAAGACCGCATCGTGAAAGATGCCTTCCGCGAGGGAGTGAAGCAGGGTCACTACCGGCTGTTGACGAAAAAGCCGGTGACCGCCAGGGAAGAAGAGATCGAGCGCAACCCGCGGTCCCGCAGCGCCAAGTTACGCGCCGCGGAAAGAGTTTAGCTCCGGAAAACCTGCCGGGGCCCCCGGCGCAGACTTCACCGGAGCCGCGCCGGGAACGGTTTCCAGTGGCTCTGTGGTAGGAGCCCAAGAACACTGGAGGATGCACATGCACACAGGAACTTTGATCGAACAACTGATGGCAGCGGTGGAGCGCGTCGAAGCACGCCTCCGCCAGGAGGCCGAAAGCGCAGAATTCGAGCGCTGGTACGCCAGCGTATCCCGGGAAATTTCACAGCTCGAAGACGATCTGGTTGGAGTGGCTTAAATGGCGGCAGTCGCAGCGATCTCTCGCAACGTCCCCACCTCGCGGCGCCGCTCGTGCTGGACGGGTACGCCGGAAATTTATTTCACCAAGTCCCTCGACAATTCCCGCGTGGTGAAAGTCGAAGACTCCACGCGAGGACGCGAGATGAGACAGTTCGCCGTTGCTCTCGCCTGCCTGTTTCTGCTGGTGATGACTTTCGCCTGGCAGCACTACAAGGCGATCGAATACGGATACAAGATTGAAGCGCTGAAGATTCAGTGCGACGGGCTTGGCGAAGTGAATCGCGCGCTGCGCCTGGAAGACGCCTCGTTGCGCGACCCCTGGCGCATTGACAACTGGGCGCGCCAGCACGGATTGCGCTCCCCACAGGCGGGGCAGGTCATCCGCATGGACACCGCCCTGCCCGATTCAGCGTCGCCGATCCTGGCCAGTGTGGCTCCCGTTCGCGTGATCTCGACGCAGTAGCGGGTCCGCGCACTGCGGAAATTTTCTTGCCCGGGGGTCGAACTCCGGCGACGATCGATGACGGCGGCTGCCGCGGGTTGAGCGAGCCGCCACTGTCTTCCCAGGATTCCACCAGTGGCAGGCGCGACCACACTTCGCAACCGCACTCACCTTCGCCTCTATCTGCTCGCGGGAATGCTGGTGCTGTGGTGCGCCGCCATTTGCCTGCGGCTGGTGTACCTGCAGATCTTTGAATACGGCGCTTTCGCGCATCGTGCCCAGCATCAGCAGCAGCGCACCGTGGAGGTTGCGGCCCGCCGCGGCATTATCTATGACCGCGCCGGGCGCGAGCTGGCCATGTCGGTGTCGGTGGATTCCGCCTTTGCCGTGCCCACGGAAATTCCCGATCTGGCCGGGTCCCTTTCGCTCATTGCCCGCATCACCAAGTCCGATCCTCGCGAACTGCTCGCCCGGTGCAAAGCCGGGCACACTTTCTGCTGGGTCGCTCGCAAAGCCGATCAGGAAACCGCGGACCGCATCCGCGCGCTGAACCTTCGCGGTATCTACTTCCAGAAAGAATCCAAGCGCTACTACCCCAAGCGTGACCTGGCGGCCCAGGTTCTGGGATACGTGGGAACCGACGACGAAGGCCTCAGCGGAATCGAACGCGAATACGACGATCGGCTGCGCGGCAGGCCCGGGCAAATGCTTATCCAGGTCGACGCCCGCAAGAAATGGTTCGGCAGCGTGGAAAAACAGCCCGATCCGGGCGAGAACGTCGTTCTGACTGTCGATCAGCAGATCCAGTACATCGCCGAGCGCGAACTGGAAACCGCGATGGAGCAAAGCCGCGCCGAGGCGGGCACGGTAATCGTGGAAAATCCCCACACCGGCGAAATCCTGGCGCTGGCCAACCGTCCCACCTTCAATCCCAATGTCGCCCGGGAAATCACCCCCGAGCGGCTCAAGGATCATGCCGTCAGCGATGTCTACGAACCCGGCTCCACATTCAAGCTGGTGACCATTTCTGCCGCGCTCGACGAGCATCTCACCCGGCCTGACGAAGTCTTCGATTGTCAGATGGGCTCGATCGTCATCAATGGCCGCCGCATTCACGACTGGAAACCCTTCGGCATGCTGGCCGTTTCCGACATCCTGGCGCACTCCAGTGACGTGGGCGCCATCAAGATCGCTCTGCGCCTCGGCGACGAGCGCCTCTACAAGTACATTCGTGGCTACGGATTCGGACAGCAGACCGGTATTGAGCTCCCGGGCGAGACTCGCGGCTTGGCCAAGCCTCTCAACCGCTGGTCGAAAGTATCCATTGGCGCAATCTCCATGGGACAGGAAATCGGCGTTTCCCCCTTGCAACTGGCAGGCATGGTTTCTACCATCGCCGCCGACGGCCAGTGGGTGCCTGCCCGCATCGTCGCCGGGACGACGGCGCCCCAGAGTGCACCGCAAATGATTGCTTTCCACCCCGCCGAGGGCCGTCAGGTCATCTCCCGGCTGACCGCCGCCGAGATGAAACAGATGATGCAAGGTGTGGTGCTGCACGGAACCGGCAAGAAGGCCATTCTTGAAGGCTACAGCTCCGGCGGCAAGACAGGTACGGCGCAGAAGATTGATCCCGCCACCCACACTTATTCGCGGACCAAGTACATTGCTTCGTTTGCCGGTTTCGCGCCGGTCAACAATCCCGTCGTCACCATCGCCGTCATTCTCGATTCTCCCGTAGGCGGGCACCACGGAGGCGAGGTTGGTGCCCCGGTGTTTCAGCGTATCGCTCAGCAGGTGCTCGAATACCTGCACACGCCCCACGACGTGGATTTGCCGGCCAATCGTCAATTGCTGCTGGCGTCACGACAGGTGAAGGAGCAGGAACTGGGAGAAGGGTCGCCCGACCGCCTCGGGGACTCTCTGGAGGTTGCCGATCCCGGCGATCCCTTATCGAGTTCGCCCCGCCAGTCCACCAAACCGGACCCCGAGGCGGCACAGCCCGGGGTCGTTTCTGCCGCCATGCGACGGCCGGTTTCTGACTCCGAAACGCCCGCCACGAGCGAAGCCCAGACCTCCTCCCCCGACTCACCAGTCGTGGATCACCCCTCCGGTACGGTTGTTGTGGACGCTGAGCAGGGAGGCGTCGTGGTTCCGTCGTTCCTGGGCAAGACGGTGCGTGGCGCCATCGGCCTGGCCGAGGAGAGTAGCCTGGATCTCGAGGCCGTCGGCAGCGGCCTGGCTCAAGGTCAGTCGCCCCAGGCAGGAACTCGCGTGCCGGCGGGATCGCATGTCACCGTGAGATTTGGGCGCTAGACTCTACCCGGCTCGAGCGATCCAAAATTATTCTGTGCCCTATAATTCAAGCCAATGACCTTGCAGGAACTCCTCCAGGGCGCGGAGGTTCTCGCCCAGAACGGAAACGCGAATGTGCGTGGCGTCGAACACGATTCGCGGCAGGTAAAGCCGGGCGATGCTTTTGTTGCCATGCGCGGGGAATCGAGCGATGGCAACCGCTTTATCGACGATGCCGTGGCCGCCGGAGCTGTGGCCATCATCACTGACTCCGCCACGGAGCCCGCTCGCCATGGCGTGGCCTGGGTTCAGGTGTCACACGGGCGCCGCGCTCTTGCCCGGCTGAGCGCAAACTTCTACCGGCGCGCGGCTGAGAAACTGGCCATCACCGGCATTACCGGCACCAACGGCAAGTCGACCACCGCCTTCCTGGTGGAATCAATACTCACCGCCGCCGGGCGGAAGAGCGCACTGGTGGGGACGATCGAATATCACATTGCCGGCAAAGTTCTTCCTGCGCCGCACACCACCCCCGAAGCTCTGGAGCTGAACCGCATGCTCGCCGAGGCGCTGACTCACGGCGCGACCGAAGCTGTGATGGAAGCCTCGTCGCACGCGCTCGCGCAACAGCGCGTCTTTGGTGTCCCCATTGATGTGGCCGTGTTCACCAATCTTACGCGCGACCATCTCGATTACCACCACACTATGGGGGAGTACTTCGCCTCGAAGGAAGTGCTGTTTGAGGGATGCGGCACCGAGCCGCCCCGCGCCGCCGTGATCAACATGGACGACGAGTATGGGCGCAAGCTGATCTCGAGCAGCCGAAGTCGGCGCTCCCGGGTTCTGACCTACGGCCTGGTTGAGGGGGATTTCCACGCCGAGAACGTGCAACTCACCTCGCGCGGCACCCGCTTCGACCTGATCATGCCCGGTGACAGGCTGGCGTTGTTCTCACCGTTGATCGGAAAAGTGAATGTCTACAATATGCTGGCCGCCGCGGGCGCGGCTTTCGCTCGCGGCTCGAGCCGCGAGGCCATCGTCAAAGGTCTCGGAAACCTGGTCCGGGTTCCCGGGCGCTTCGAACGCGTCGATTGCGGACAGCCTTTTACGGTAGTGGTCGACTATGCTCACACCGACGACGCGCTGCGCAACCTCACCAGCCTGGCTCGTGAGTTCGTGCGGCCGGGGAAAGGCCGGGTCATTACCTTGTTCGGTTGCGGCGGGGACCGCGATCGTGCCAAGCGCCCGCTCATGGGCGAGGCCGCCGGGCGGGGTAGTGATTTTGTGGTTCTCACCTCCGACAACCCGCGCAGTGAGGACCCGCTCGCCATCATCAACGACGCCCGGGTCGGCCTGCAGCGGTCCGGCAGCCAATACAAGGTCGAACCCGATCGCCGTAAAGCCATCGCCCTCGCCGTCTCCGAAGCCGGCCCCGGCGACATCGTGCTCCTCGCCGGCAAAGGCCACGAAAAAGTGCAGGTCAGCCGCGAAGGGTCACTTCCATTCGACGATGTCGAAGTGGCACGCCAGGTGCTGCGCGAAGCCGGCTATAGTTGCGGGACTGCCCTCGCGGGTGCCGGCAAATGAAGCTTCCGCTCGCCCGCATTTCTGAGTTTGCTGGCGCCAGTGGCGAGTTTGACCGCCAGGCGGTCGCACAGGCCTATTCCATCGACTCGCGCAACATTCACCCCGGCGATCTCTTCTTTGCCATCCAAGGCGAGCGGCTTGATGGTCACGATTTTGTCGCAGAAGCTTTGGAGAAGGGCGCAGTGGCCGCGGTCGTCCGCCAAGATCGGCTTTCCCGCTATGCCTCGACCGCAGGCCTGCTGGCCGTCGATGACACTCTTTCCGCGCTGCAGACTCTGGCCACCGCGGTCCGCCGTCTCTGGGGCAAACCGGTGGTCGGTATCACCGGTTCCGCCGGTAAAACCACCACCAAGGAAGCCATCGCCCACGTCCTGGCTTCGCGCTTCCAGGTGCTCAAATCCGCAGGCAACTTCAACAACCACTTTGGACTGCCGCTCATGCTGCTCAAGCTCGAGCCCGGGCACGAGGTGGCGGTCATTGAAATGGGCATGTCGCACGCAGGCGAGATCACCGCCCTGGCCGACATCGCCCATCCCGGAATCGGCGTGGTCACCAATGTGGCTCCCGTTCATCTTGAGTTCTTCAAGTCCATTGCCGACATCGCCCGTGCCAAGTATGAGCTGATTGCCTCGCTGCCCGCGGGTTCGACCGCCGTCCTCAATGCGGATGACGAATATGTTGCGCAATTCGGCCGTGACTTCAAGGGAAAAGTCGTGATGTATGGCATGAAGGCGGCTGCCGACATTCGCGCCGAGAACGTTCAAATCCGCGGCGCGGAGGGCTCAGCGTTCGACGTGGTCGTAGACGGTCGCCGGGAGAAGGCCCTGTTGTCCCTGGTCGGCGCGCACAATGTTTCGAACGCCCTGGCGGCCGTGGCGGTTGCTCGGGAGCGCGGACTCACGCCCGCGGAAGCGGTCGCTGCCCTCCGGACTCTGCGTCCCGTCGACAAACGCGGCGAGGTTCTCCAACTGGACAACATCACCGTGGTCAACGATTGCTACAATTCCAATCCGAAAGCTCTCGACGCCATGGTGGATGCGTTGACTGCCATGCCGGCGAAGCGCCGGATCGTCGTCGCAGGGGAGATGCTCGAACTCGGCCCCTCGAGCGAAGAGTTGCATCGCAGCTCGGGACGCCACATGGCGGAGAAGAAAATCGACATCCTGCTCGGGGTGCGCGGCCATGCCCAGCAGATGGTGGCAGGCGCAAGGCAGGGTGGAATGCGCGCCGAGTTCGTTGCCACACCGGAAGAGGCGGGAGAGTGGCTCAACCGCGAGACTCGCGCCGACGACGTCGTATTGCTGAAGGCTTCACGCGGCGTCCAGCTCGAGAAAGCTCTCGAAAAGTGGAAGTCTGCGCACAGCTGAAAACTGAAGACCGACGACTGAGTTCCTGGAGGCGGATTGCTTTATTGGCTGCTGTATCTGAAGCTGTTCCATTACTTTCCGCCGTTTCGCATCTTCCGCTACCTGACGTTTCGTACTGCCTTCGCCAGCCTCACCGCTCTTTTCACAGGGCTGATCGTCGGACCGCTCGTCATCCACCGCCTGAGGGAGTTTCAAATCGGGCAATACATCCGCGAAGAGGGGCCCAAAGCTCACCAGAAAAAGGCTGGTACCCCGACCATGGGTGGCCTGCTCATCGCGATCTCCATCATAGTTCCGACGCTGTTATGGGCTGACCTGAGCAATCGCTTTGTGTGGATTGGGGTCTTTGCCACCTGTGCTTTCGCCGCCATCGGCTTCGCCGACGACTACATTAAGGTCGTGCACCACCGCAACCTCGGGCTTACAGGCAAGGCCAAACTCGGCCTGCAGATCCTGACCAGCGTGGTAATTGCCTTCGTTCTCATCATCATGCAGAACAGCGGCCTGTATTCCACCAAGCTGATGGTGCCGTTTTTCAAACAGTTCCGCCCCGACCTGGTGATCGAACGTCTGGTGCATGATCCCCATCTGTGGCCGCTCGCCTTTCTTCCGTTCATCGGATTTGTGGCGCTGGTCATCGTCGGCTCGAGCAACGCCGTGAACCTGACGGACGGCCTCGACGGCTTGGCCATCGGTTGCACGGTCATTGCGGCCGGCGCCCTCAGTGTGCTCACTTACGTCAGTGGTCACGCCACCTTCGCCTCCTATCTCGAGTTGCAGCGCATGCCGCAGGTTGGCGAGCTGACCATCTTCTGCGGAGCCATGGTGGGTTCCGCTATCGGTTTCCTTTGGTACAACGCCCATCCCGCGGAAGTCTTCATGGGCGATGTGGGCTCGCTGGCTCTGGGCGGCGCGATTGGCACGGTGGCCGTCATGATCAAGCAGGAACTGCTGTTGCCCTTCATCGGCGGAATATTCGTGATCGAAGCCATCTCAGTGATTCTGCAGGTGGCTTCTTACAAATTGCGCAAGAAGCGTATCTTCAAGATGGCGCCTCTGCATCATCACTTCGAGCTGCTGGGCTGGTCGGAGTCCAAGATCATTGTGCGCTTCTGGATCGCGAGCCTGGTGTTCGCGCTGTTTGCGTTGACCACGCTGAAACTCAGATAACCGTTTTCTTTGGGTCTCGGTGGTGAAATAACTCGTGGAGCTGACCAACAAACGCGTTCTCGTCGTAGGCCTGGGGAAATCCGGGGTGGCTTCCGCCCTTTTCCTCAAATCCCATGGCGCCCGTGTCACGGTTTCTGACACCAAGCCCGAAGCCGAGCTCGGCGAAGAAATCCCCGTCCTCCTCGATCACGGCATCGCCGTCGAAACCGGGGGCCACGGCGAGCGCACCTTTCGCGGTCAGGATCTGATTGTCGTCAGCCCCGGTGTTCCGGTCGACGCGCCTTTGTTGGTGCAGGCCCGTTCCCTCGGCGAGACCGTCATCGGAGAAGTCGAACTCGCCGCCCAATTCCTGAACGTCCCGATCGTCGCCATCACCGGCTCGAACGGAAAAACCACGACCACGACTCTGGCCGGGGAGATCGTTGCTTCCGGTGGCTTCCCCGTCGCGGTTGGAGGAAACATCGGCACCCCCGCCATTTCGCTGGTCGAACGCTCCACGCCCGAGACCGTGATTGTTCTTGAAGTGTCCAGCTTCCAGCTTGAGACCATCCAGACTTTCCATCCCAGGGTGGCTGTCGTTCTCAACATCACGCCCGATCACCTCGACCGTCACCACACCTTTGCCGCCTACCGCGACGCCAAGGCCCGCATCTTCGAAAACCAGACGTCCGGCGATTTCGCGGTCCTGAACGCCGATGATCCGGCAACCGCCGAACTTGCCCCGCGCACCAAGGCTTCCGTGTACTGGTTCAGCCGCAAGCGAGAGCTGAGCCAGGGCGCCTGTGTCCACCAGGGTAAGATCCGGTTCCGCGACCCCAGTGGTCAGCGCGAGATCATGCAGGTCTCCGAAATTCCGCTCAAGGGCAATCACAATGTGGAAAACGCTCTCGCCGGGATCTGTGTGGGCGTGCTCATGGGTTGCCCGCCGGAAGCCATCCGCAGGGCGATCCGTGAGTTTAAGGCCGTCGAACATCGCCTGGAATACGTCGCCACCGTTCGCGGCGTCGAATACTTCAACGACTCCAAGGCGACTAACGTCGATGCCACCATCAAAGCGCTGGAATCGTTTCCCGCCAACATTCATCTGATTCTCGGCGGCAAAGACAAGGGCAGCGACTACAGCGTGCTCAACGATCTTCTGCGTGAACGCGTCAAGCGCGTCTATACCATCGGGGCCGCCGCTCTGAAGATCGAATCTCAGATCAAGGGGCCAGGGATCATTCACGCCGAGACCCTGACCAACGCGGTGAAGCGTGCTGCCGCTTCTGCTCAGGCCGGGGACATCGTGTTGCTGGCGCCCGCCTGCGCCAGCTTCGATCAGTTCAAGGGCTACGAACATCGCGGCCGCGCCTTCAAAGATTTGGTAAGGGCGCTCGAAAGTTAGCTGGAACCAAGACAGTCACTCCCCGTGTCAGATCCACAAGCAGAAACTCTGGGTGCCTCGGCCGCTCCGTGATCAAATAATTTTCGATGGCAAAGCGCGTTAGTGTCGACCGCTGGCTGTTTGTCGTCACTCTCATCCTCGTGTTCGTCGGCCTGGTGATGGTCTTCAGCGCCTCCGCCGTCATGGCCCAGGAGCGCTACGGTTCCGGTTCCACATTCCTTCTGCGCCAGCTGGCCTGGGCGGCCGCGGGGATTGCTTCGATGGCTGTCGCCATGAAGGTCGACTACCGCCGCCTCAAGCACCCGGCGGTTGTCTTCTCGCTGCTCGGCGTCACCTCGCTGATGCTGATTTCCGTCTTCTTTCTTGACCGCGCGCACAACACGCATCGCTGGATTCATTGGGGAAGCTTCTCCTTCCAGCCTTCCGAGATGGCCAAGCCTGCGCTGATCCTGTTCCTCGCCTACTTTCTCGAAAGCCGCACCAAGTCGATGGATGACTGGCGCAATACGCTGCTGCCCGCCGTCCTGCCCACCTTGGTTTTTCTGGGATTGATTGTCTTTCAGCCCGACCTCGGCACCGCCATCGCCTGCGCGGCAATCACCGGATGCGTGCTCTTCGTTGCCGGCCTCGACTTGCGCTATCTCGCATATGCCTTCGCCGCATCGCTTCTCCCCCTCTATTTTCTTATCTTTCACGTCTCTTACCGTCGCGACCGCATCCTGGCCTTTCTGAACCCCTACTCGGATCCTCAGGGCCGCGGCTTTCACATCATTCAATCGCTGATCGCAGTCAGCACCGGTGGCATCACCGGCGTGGGGTTGATGGAAGGGAAGCAGAAGCTCTTCTACCTGCCCGAACCGCACACGGATTTCATCTTCGCGGTGACTGCGGAAGAGCTGGGCCTGCTGGGGTCGCTGGTGGTGGTTGCTCTGTTCGCCATCTTCCTGTGGCGCGGCTTTCGCACCGCGCTCCACGTCGACGACATGTTCGGACGCTTCCTCGCCGTTGGTATCACCAGCATGGTGGTGGTGCAGGCGTTTATCAACATCAGCGTGGTGCTCGGCCTGATGCCGACCAAGGGCATCCCGCTGCCGTTCGTCTCCTACGGCGGCTCGTCTTTATTTATCACCCTGGCCTGCGTGGGAGTGTTGCTGAATGTGTCGAGGCAGGCAGACTGACGCGCCCACAACTTTCGCCCCGGAGGGACATAGCTCTGCCGCTCGTCTCATTGACCTCGCTACATACTGCTGCCAAAAAAAAGACACAGAGAAGCTCGGTCCCGACGGGCTGTCGGTACCTTTCCGGGGCTGTTCCTTCACGGTCCCACCCGCGTATCAAACACGCCGGTCTCAATCTTCTCCCCGCGCTTTACCTGCACGAACAACCGGTAATTTCCCGCCCGCGGAAATCCGTAAGGGAACGAGACTTCCGGCGACATCATGGTCGCCATGTCATGCTTCATCGCGGAGTCGCTCTGGGCCACTGCCAACGCCGCCATTGGCACCGATCCCGCGGGATGAATATGGGCAAACACGCTCTCATCCGATCGCACGAAGACCGCATGTCCAGCCATCCCCATGTAAGGCTCAAGATCGCTCACCGGCTTGCCGTCCTTATCTTCTACCTTGAACCGGAACCAGGTCAGTTTGCCGATGGCCAATGGTGAGGAATCCTGCTCCCACACCATGCGCCCTCCGTGCGGCAACGGCGAGACCTGTGTCGAAGCACCGCTGAACGCCGTGGCGCTGACCTCCGAATCATCCCCAGAGGGCGGCTGGCCGGCAATCTGCGGAAGATCGATGTCGCTCACCATCGTGTCGGGAAATCCCGTCTCCCGCACCACGTCAGCAAAAATCTTGTAATGCCCGGCGTCCATCGCCGGCAGATTCAAAGCGAACGTCTGATCCCTGACCTCGTCAGGATGCAGATGGTAAAACCGGTCCATCGCCGGCATTCGCAGCAGGAACAAGTGCATCAGGTGGCCATGATCAGGAATTAACTTCATCGACCACGCGTTCTTCCGCCGCTCGTGCCAGTACGACGACTCCATCTGCAACACCAGGTGCTGGCCATCCTCAAGCCAGGCTTCGAGCGGAGGCGCCTTGTAAAGCATGTCCTGCTTCTGCGTGCTGGCCTCCGAGTTCCACCACGAATTGCCCAGAAGCAGAATGCCAACGACTAGCACCGTCGAAACGATGAACGCGATGCGCCCTGCGCGGAAATTTCGAGACTCTGGCGCTGCACCCGGCTCGAGCGATCCCTCTCGCGCCGCAGCCCACGCAATCGAAACCATCCCCACGGCCAGGAAAATCATCAGCCCGAATAACAGCCCTCCCAGCGTCTTCTGCATAGGCAGCGTGCGCCGCGCAAAAGCCGCCACCGGCACCGCCAGGTTACCCGTCCCCTGCGCGCCATCCACCGTGGCCCGCACCTGCCACGAGCCGGACTCCATCAGCCATACTTTTCCCGTGAACGATTGTGGGCTCCCCGCCACCGCCTGCATCACATCCGGCGCCGGGGGATACCCCTGGTCCTTGCCCGTCACATACACCGGCACAATCGAGATGCGGATTACGTTTCCGGATGTCGCCTGCACCTCGACCTCGGCCACCCCGGGAATCATCGCCGGCGGCCGCACCGTCACCAGCAGGTGATAGGGACCCGCCTCGCCCTCGTAATAAACGTCGGGACTTCCGACGTGCGCCAGCGCTGCCCCCGCCAGCAGCGTCAGGACCCACAACCATCGGCAAACGGTTTTGCTCATGAGAACTTCCCGAAAGGATTACCTCTTCACCCGCCGCAGCCAATCGCCCCACACCATGCCGATCCGCGTAGTGATGATAGTTGCCAGCAGCGCGATCGCCATCCCGATCCAGAATTCCGCCCGCGTCTTTTCGTAGGAAGCGAATTCCCAGGCCAGGTGATAATCCGAGGGTGGCATGAAGTAGGGGAAATAATTCATGCCGAATACCCAGTTCCGCGCTGTCGGTGTCATCAGGAAACTTGCCCACGGCCAGTTCGAAGCGATTCCCGCCACGAAGAATCCCGCCCCCGCCGCAGCTGCCTGCACAACTTTCCGCCGATCCTTGAACCGGTCGAGGGTCCAATCGAGGACGATCGCACCGGGGAGCAGCAGGACCGGAAATCCCAGCGGAACCATGCGCGTCACCCGCGTGAACACCGGACCCAGTTTCGCTTCCGCAGGAAACAGAGGAAAGACCCAGAGTGCCACCAGCCATGTGAGGGTAAAGATCGTCGCGACGATTGTCGCCGCCCACTTGTGTCCCGACGCCCGCGCAATTCCCACCAGCACGAGCGGACCCACCAGTCCCAGCGCACGGTAGAAAATCGCGCTGTGCATCAGCGTCTGGTCGCCGATGTACTCGTAAGCCAGCATCACCAGCAGCGACAGCAGCAACGATCCCACGTACAGCAACAAGCGGTTCAGGCGCGCCTCGGTCGCGCCCGTCGAAAGGTTCTTGCGTCCGGCAGTCAGCACCAGGCCGCCAAACCCCATTAAGAAGATACCGATCACCAGCACCACGTGCGGCGGACTCAGAATCTTCACATCCAGCCCGAACGAGTCATGCCACCAATTGTCGAACGGCGCCGAGGTCAGCATCGCGAATCCGCCCCACGCCGCGATAAATGCTCCCAGCGGCCCGCGAAATCCCCAGATGTTCACGGCGGCGGCCTTCTCCTCCACGCTGCCCGCGAAGGTCGTGTGCAGAATCAGATAGGCGCAGGAAATGCCCGTCAGCACCGCGCCGAATTGAATCGCCATATGGGCCGGCGTCCAGAAGGTATCGCGGCCGATCCCCATGTGCCAGGAAATGTCCCAGTAAAGCCCGAACGTTGTGGCCGTGACCGCAAGAACCGCCGACCATATGTACCAGGGAACCGTCGTCACCCGCGGCGTCGCCCACTCGCGCGAGGCGGCAACCGGTACAGCAATACGCGCAGCATCAGCCATGACTCACCCCGTCCCGGAAGTCTAGCAAAGCGCCATCCGATCCCTCAATGCGCCTCACTCGATACCATGAGCGGTTCGCCGTCATTTATATTCACTGCATGCGAGCCATTCTCGCCGGCGGAGGCACCGGAGGACACGTTATTCCCGCGCTCGCCGTCGCCCAGGAACTCAAGAGCACTTACAAGGCGGAAGTGTTATTTGTCGGCACCGCACGCGGCATCGAAAACCGCCTCATCCCCGCCGCCGGATTCCGCTTGAAGCTGGTCGAAGTCGGAGCCTTGAAGAATGTTAATCTCGCGACTCGCGTTAAGACCCTGATTGATCTTCCTCGTGCCGTCGTCTCGGCGAGCAAAATACTGGCGGAATTCAAGGCTGACATTGTGATTGGCGTTGGTGGTTACGCCTCCGGCCCCGCCATGCTGGCCGCCGTCCTCAAACGTATTCCCGCGCTGGCCTTCGAACCGAACGTGGTGCCGGGTTTCGCGAATCGCGTCGTGGCCCGCATGGTCTCAGCGGCTGCGGTCCACTTCGAGGAGACCGCCAGGTACTTTCGCCACGCCCGCGTCACCGGGGTCCCGGTCCGGCAGGCTTTCTTCGAGATCCCGTCCGGGCCACATGCCAGCCCTACGCTATTGATCTTCGGCGGCAGCCAGGGCGCGCACGCGATCAATAAGGTCGTAATCGAAGCGGTGCCGCAATTGCTCGCCCGCACCGCCGGCATACATATCGTCCACCAGACCGGCGAGCGTGACTATGATCAGGCGTTGGCTGCGTACAGCGGCTTGAACCGAACACCTGACGCTCCGGCCAAATCCGGGACGGTCGCGACGACTGGGACCCCAGCCGCGGAGCGGCAGGGGAGTGACGCCCTGGGCGCAAGCCGCAGCTCGAACCAACCATCGACCCGAGCCCCGGAGGGGCGAGTGATTCCGAGCTCGATCGAAGTCTACAAGTTCATCGACGACATGCCACGGTTCTTTGCCAACGCCGACCTGCTTCTCTGCCGCTCCGGCGCCAGCACCGTCGCCGAAATCATGGCGGCAGGGAAAGCTGCCATCTTCATCCCATTTCCCCGCGCCGCCGACGATCACCAGAAGCGCAACGCCGAAGCCCTCGAACGTGCCGGGGCCGCCATCATGCTCGAAGAATCGAACCTCACGTGCCCGTCCTTGATCGATGCCGTAACCGCGCTCCTCAACGATCCCCAGCGGTTACAATCCATGTCTGATGCGGCACGCCGTCTCTCACATCCCAATGCAGCCCGCGACATCGCAGCGATGGCGGCAAGTCTGGTAAAAAAGACCGGCGCAGATTCACCCGGGTAGCCGCAAATCCCTTGGGTCTCGGATCCGCGCCGGTCCGCGAAATCCGCGGCAAAGAAGTTGCTTTACTTGACCTTGAAACTCTGCAACCCTGACTCATTGGAGCCTGATTTTCCATGTTCGCCAAAATTCAGCGCATCCACTTCGTAGGCATCGGCGGCATCGGCATGAGCGGCATCGCGGAGGTCCTGCTCAATCTCGGATACAAGGTCTCCGGCTCCGATCTCAAGACCTCCGCTGTCACTCAACGCCTGGCCAGTCTGGGCGCCACAACTTTTGAAGGGCATCGCGCCGAAAACATCTCCGGAGCAGAAGTCGTCGTCGCCAGCTCCGCCATCGCCCAAGACAACCCCGAAATCGTTGCCGCGCGCAGCCTGCATATCCCGGTCATCCAGCGCGCTGAAATGCTGGCCGAGCTGATGCGCCTGAAGTACGGTATTGCCATCGCCGGCATGCACGGCAAAACCACCACCACCTCGATGGTCGCCGCCGTTCTTGCCGCCGGAGGCCTCGATCCCACGGTCGTCGTCGGCGGGCGCGTCGACGCCATGGGCTCGAACGCGCGCCTGGGGAAGTCGCAATACCTGGTTGCCGAAGCCGACGAGAGCGACCGCTCGTTCCTGCGTCTCTCCCCCATCCTGGCGGTGGTCACCAACATTGACCGCGAGCACATGGACTGCTACCGCAACATGCGCGACGTCAAAGCCGCCTTCCTGGACTTCATGGATCGCGTCCCTTTTTATGGCATGGTGGTCGCTTGCAACGACGATCCCCTCCTGCGCCGCCTTCTCCCTCAGGCCCAGCGTCGCGTCGTCACCTATGGCACTCGCCGCGGCTCTGATTTTCACATCAAGCCTGATGCTCACCGGCCGGGCGAGATCGGCAGCCGCTTCCATGTGAATTTCAAATCGCAAAACCTCGGCGATTTCCACCTGCACGTCCCGGGCCTGCACAATGTACTGAACTCAACCGCCGCCATCGCGGTCGGCGTCGGCCTCGACATCAAGCCCGACGACATCCGCGCCGCGCTTGAAAACTTCCGCGGTGTCGATCGGCGCTTTCAACTCAAGGGAACCGTCGCCGGTGTCGTAGTCATGGACGATTACGGACACCATCCCACCGAAATTCATGCCACCCTCGCTGCTGCCCGGCAATGCGGATTTAAGAGGATCCACGTCCTCTTCCAGCCCCACCGTTACACCCGCACCCGTGATCTGAAAGAGGAATTCTCGAACGCCTTCCACGATGCCGACACGCTGTTTTTGCTGGACATCTATGCCGCCAGCGAACCACCCATCGAAGGCATCACCGCCGAAGCGTTGGCTGAAGAGATTCGCACCGGCGGCGAGCGGGATGCCCGCTACGTTCCATCCTTCGCTGATGCAGTGAACGCCATCTCGGAAATTGCCCAGCCCGGCGACATGATACTGACCCTCGGTGCCGGCAGCGTCTCACAACTGGGCCCGATGATCCTCGAAAGGCTGAGCATGAAAGAAGCCTCGGTTACCAATTAACTCCTCTGGACGCAGCCTTGCTGCGTCTCAGTCGCCAGCCGACCCGCGTTTGCCCGCCACCCGCTTCTCATTGCATATTCAACCCATGACCACTCTCACCGGCCGCCACATCCGTCTCGAACCTCTCTCCCACCACCACGCCGAGGGACTCGCGGCCGCTTCCGCCACCGGTCCCTCGCTTTACCGCTGGAGCCCTGTTCCTCAGGACAAGGCCGAGGCCGACACATACATCGACACCGCCCTCGCCTGGCAGGCGCCTGGCGACGCCGTCCCCTTCGCCATTGTCCGCAACTCCGACAGCGCCGTTATCGGCTCCACCCGCTTCTTTAGCCTCGAGCGCTGGGCGTGGCCGGCGGGCCATCCCTCGTACGGGCGCGCCTTTCGTACGGGCGCGCCTTTCCCGACGCCTGCGAGATCGGATTCACCCGGCTGGCCTCGGGCGCAATTCGCACCCCCGCCAACACCGAAGGCAAAATGCTCATGCTGACCCACGCTTTCGAAACCTGGAAGGTACTGCGCGTCTGCCTGCACACCGACGTTCGCAACCTGCGTTCCCGCGCCGCCATCGAACGCATCGGGGGCAAAATGGAAGGCATCCTCCGCGCCCACCGCATGGCTGCCGACTTCATTCCCCGCGATTCTGTGCGCTATTCGATCATCGCCCCGGAATGGCCGGAGGTGAAGCGCCGTCTGAACGCGCTTGCGGGTCAAACCTGAGCACACGCCGGACACAGCTTCGGAGCTTAAGTAGCAGGCCAGGTCTCCTGGCGCGAAACCTCACATCCCGGGCGTGCAACTCATTCAGCGCTTTATGACTCGAAAAACCGTGTTGCTCTTGAGCGTCCCCCCGGAGGTTGTCACCACGACCCTCCCGGTCGTGGCCCCGGCTGGCACCGCCGTCAAGATGGCTGAACTCGACAGGACCGTGAATGTTACCTGTGTGCCGTGGAAGCTGACGCCGGTCGTGCCCGTGAGGTTCGTTCCGAGAATGATGACCGCGACGCCGACCTTTGCGGCCCTGGGCCGGGTTTCCACGAACGGGCCCAGGCCAACCGCCAGCCTGAACAGCGTGCCGCAACCGTAACCACCGCCACAACTCAGATCCGCGCCCATGTTGGTGCTGCCGTAAAAGCTGCCGCTGGTGTCCTGAGTTAATCCCGCGTATGGCGCGGATCCATCCGTAGTGTCAAAACTGTGCAACGTGGTCAGCGTACCGCTGTCCGTAATTTTGAAGACCGTTCCGCAAATCCCGAACGGACAGCTCTCGCCATAGGCCCCGAGGGCTTGGGTGGTGCCGTAGAAGCTGCCGTCGGTGCCTTGGACAAGACCGCCGGAAGGCCACTGCCCGTCGGCGCAGTTCGCTTGCGAACAGAAGCTGTAGAGCGTGGCAAAGCTTCCGGATGGCGTCATCTTGAAAATCGTGCCACAGCCGATCCCCTGGCAGGTTGAAGAATTGCCGCTGCCGCCGCTGTAGGTGGTTCCGTAGAAGTTTCCGTCGACTCCTTGAATCAGTGCGTCATAGGGAAACTTCCCATCGGTGAACTGGAAGGTGTGCAGTACGGTCAGTGTGCCCTGGCGGGTGACTCTGAAAATCGTGCCATCGCCCAGGGAGCCACCGTTCGATGTTGTCCCGTAGAAGTCCCCGTCTGTGCCCTCGATCACCCCTGTGCCGGCAAGTCCCACGGAGCTGAAGCTGACGAGGGTGGTCAACATTCCCGCTGGGGTAATCCTGAACACCGTCCCGTAATTGTTCGTTCCGCCGCCTGCGGTCGTTCCGTAGAAGTTCCCGTCAGTGGCTTCGATCACTCCCCCGTACGGGTATTGGCCGTCCTCGCAGCTTGTGAGCGAGCAGAAGTTATAGAGTGTGGTCAACTGGCCGGCGGAGTTGATTCTGAAGATTGTGCCCAACTGTAGGGATCCACCGTAGGGAGTTGTGCCGTAGAAGTTTCCGTCGCTCGCCTGCACGGTGAGGTGGGCATAGGAAACACTGGCCAAAGTCGTGAGGCTGCCGGCCGGGGTAATTCTGAAGATCGTGCCCTGCCCGGTGCCGCCATAGCTCGTCGATCCGTAAAGGTTGCCGTCCATCCCCTGGACCAGAGGCCAGGTCGGCAATCCGCCATTGGCGCCGCTAAACGTAACCAGCGTCTCGAAGGTTTGTGCCCGTGAACCAATCGGCGTCAGAAGGTGGAAGACAAAGAGCAGAAGAACAATTCTCGTACAGCGCATATGCCCTCACGTTGTCTACGTGTTTTCTGTGGGCGACAGTGACTTTATGGGTGCCCTCTCGACGATCTTCGATTCGCTCGCCAATCACTGCCTCCGTCACCCTAAATCCGGAGGATGGCCCACGCAAGTCCCTCTAGCCCATGAATCGAACCGTCACCAGGACCCGCCCATCCCGGTTCAGGGTTAGTCACCTTCCCGTTCCCCATGTACGGAGGCCGCTGTTTTGCCTCGCCCCTGTGGTGTTGCCGGCGATCGTCGCTCAAGCAGCTTTTTTTCAGGCAGTGCGAAGCGCTTTCTCGAGCCCGTGGGCTCACGGGCAAATCGGGGACGCGCTTGCGCAGGTTCGTCAAGGGCAAGACAATCTCTATGAGGAGCTTCCTCAATGAGCCCGAGGGGTCCATCACTCATCATCGCTACACTGCTTATCTTCGGCGGCACTGTATTCGGTGTGCTAGGCGGGCTGCATGCCGTCTATACTCTGCTGGACTTGCGCGACCCGCGACGACTTGTCCCTGTTGATCCTGCCGTTCGAGTGGCGATGGCCCATTCGCATCTCAGAATCTCCAGTAGAGGCACGGACGTTTGGCGGGCCTGGGTGGGCTTTAACTTCAGCCACAGTCTTGGTCTGCTTTTGTTTGCCGCGCTGGCGATCGGCGCCGGGACCCGAATCGAGGCGCTTCCCGGCGGCATCATGCCAGCGCTCGTTCTGATCGGTGGCGTCTACCTGGTTCTCGCATTGCTCTACTGGTTTCGCACTCCTGCCATCGGTGTTGCGATTGGTACCGGTTGCTTTCTCGCGGCATGGGTATTGTCTCTGAAATGACAGGCTGCCGGTTTTCCAAATCAACATCCTGATCCTGACATTCGCCTGGCCCACACGCGTGTATCCGATTGCAGTTCGATGAACGCGCTCCTTGTTGCCTGATATCCCCGGGGAAGGCCGCGGTTCACGCCACCCCGTCTTCAGTGTCTGCAAAATGGTCGCGCCGTTGAATTTATCGAGCGTCCCACGTTTTACAACATTTAACAAACAACACTCCTAACGATCTTGAGGGTGCCCCGTCTATCTGGCATGAGCGCGAGAAGGAGCAATACGATGGCTTCCGACAGAGGATGGTATCTGGTGGCTGTGGGCGTCCTCGCCTTGGGGTTGGGCAACTCGCTGACGAACCGCCGGCCCGACTGGCTGCAGAGTCTGGCAGACCGCTCCGCCGCTAGCGCCGAGCGAGCTTCCGTCGAAGCCGAGCGCTACCTCGCCATCGCCCAGCTGATGCTGGGACAGGGTGAGTCCGGTTTCGGCCGCGCGCAAGCCACTCTCGGCAGCCTCCAGGCCCACCTCGGCATCATGCAGGCGAACCTCGCTCGCCGCCAGGCCGAAATGGCTCGTCTTGAAGCCGCCGACGCTCGCATGGTCGCCGTCCGGCAGGTCCGCCGCATCCGAGTCGTCTGCCCCAGAGTCGTCGTCCAGCTCCCGCAAGTCGGACGCTAGACTCCTCGACGTCTGCGTTCATTGCGGTTGAAAGAATCCCTCTTCAGAGATTGAGCGAGGTACCCGAGCAGGTCTCTGGTTCCTCGGTATCTGCGCTCGTTTCCCAGGGTGCGAGTGTCGGAGGTCCCAGATGTGAAGTTCGGCCTTTGAAGTCAGATTTTTCTTTCCTCGCTGGACAAAAAGCAGTTATAGTGGACTGGCTCAGCGGTTCCCTGACGACAACTGACCTGATTTGATGGCGAGAAAAACAGCTCCGACCATCACGCAGGACGAGTTGTATCCACCGGCGGATCTGCCGCGCGAGGATCTTGACGACGCGCGCGTGCTCGATCTCGACGTGGAGCAGGAATCGCCCTTTTTGCGCGCCCAAAAGCGCGTCTCGGTTCGTCGCGGCTCGCTCCCCCGGAAAACCGCAGTTCGCGTCACCTGGGCCGCCGTCCTGGCTGCCGTTTTATTACTCGGCTCCATCGCCACCGCCGCCGCCTACCACTATGGCGAGCACTCCTGGCGCTTCCGCGTCGAATCGAGCGACGATATCAAAGTCACGGGTCTTGACAGCGTTACCAAATCCCAGGTCATGGAAGTCATGGGTGGTGACATCGGCCGCAATATCTTCTTTATCCCTCTCGCCGAACGCCAGACTCAGCTCGAACAGATTCCCTGGGTCGAATCTGCGAGCGTCATGCGCTTCGTGCCCAACCGCATCAAGGTCGAGATCCATGAGCGCACCCCCATCGCCTTTGCCCGCGTGGGATCCAAAATCCTGCTGGTCGACAAGGGTGGAACTCTCATGGAGCTTCCGCCACCCGGGAAGAAAAAATTCTCCTTCCCCGTGATTCTGGGAATGAATCCCGGCGAGCCGCTCTCCACCCGCAGCCCGCGCATGAGGATCTACAACGACCTCGTGAGCCAGCTCGATTCGGGCGGCGCCCGTTTCTCCCTGGAACTCAGCGAAGTCGATCTCTCCGATCCCGAAGACGTGAAGATTCTCACCGACGATCCTAGCGGTGCGGTGCTTGTGCACCTCGGATCCTCCGACTATCTCAACCGCTACAAGATCTACAAGACACACCTCGAGGAGTGGCGCCAGCAATTTGAGAAGTTGGAATCGGTTGACCTGCGCTACGACCGCCAAATCATCGTGAATCCCGATTTTGAGGGCGCCGCCAAACAACCCGCGCTGCCCGTGCGCGTCACGAAAGCTGCCATGTCCGCCGGAGTCAAGCCGGCTGCGCTGGTCGCACATCAATCCTTGAGAGCGAAGCCGCTGTCGCCGGCCAGGCCCGCGACCAAACCCGTGCCCAAGAAGGCTGCGAAGAAGCCGCACGCCACCGCAAAGACCACAGCCGCTGTCTCCCGGGCCCCGGCGAACACAGCGAAAACGGCAACCACAACTCCGGCGAAACCCGGTGCAGCCAGGAGCGGCAAACCGAGTCCGGAGATCACCAGGAACCAGGAACCTCAATAGGCATGGCGAACCAGTACGAACACTTATTGACGGCGATCGATGTAGGCAGCGCCAAGACCTGCGCGCTGGTCGCGGAAATCACCGATCATGGCCTGCGCTACCGTGGACACGGCGTCGCCGACTCGCGCGGCTCCCGCAAAGGCATCATCGTCGATCTCGACAAGGCGGTCACTTCCATTCAGAAAGCCGTCGAGCAGGCCGAAGACGCCCTGGGTGCCCCCATCGAACACGCCCTGCTGGGTATTTCCGGGTCCCACATCCGCGGTGTGAACACCCATGGCGGGATCAGCTTCGGAACCCGATCGCGGGAAATTACCCGCGAGGAAATCCGCCTCGCGGTCGACAAGGCCCGCGCCATCCCGCTCCCCGCGGATCGCGAAGTATTGCACCTGCTGCCCCAGGAATTCATCCTCGACGACCAGCCCGGGGTGCACGATCCCCTCGGCATGATGGCCTCGCGACTCGAAGTACGCGTCCACATGGTCACCGCGGCTTCCAGCGCCACGCAGAACGTGGTCACCGCCGTTAACCGCGCCGGTATCCACGTGGATGACACCGTCTATGAGCCGCTGGCCTGCGCCGACTCGGTTCTGCGCGCCGACGAGCGCGAACTCGGTATCTGCCTCGTCGATGTCGGCGCCGGCTCCACCAGTCTCATCGTATTTCAGGACGGCGCCGTCGCCCACACCGCTGTCATCGC